>NZ_JAUEYJ010000003.1:0-345491 GCF_032489615.1 Bradyrhizobium sp. SZCCHNR1051
ACGCCCCGCAACTGGTGGGCGCCCCAATGATCCCAGCTTGCCCCGCGTTGACCGTTTCTTTCGAATGCCCATCGCAACCTCCTCATCGAGTGTTGCGACGACCAATTGAATCCACCGGTTGAATCGGCTTTGCCTGTGGTACCTGCCGCCTGCATTTTTTGAGCAGGCGGGCCATGGGTGAGGCCTTCACCCGGCATTCCCTGCGCCCTCTGCATTTGAGGAGGGACGAACTGATCGCAGACCTCGGGCATGATGTGCCGCGGGAATGCGTCGACATGTCCGTCGTCTGCTGTTCGATCCGTTCTGCTGTTTAGGCCTTCTGCTGTTTGAGCCGTGAATCCGCCCACCCACCGCTGTCGTCCCGGCGAACGCCGGGACCCATACTCCGCGGCGGTTGTGTTGGGCAAAATGCCAATGACCAGCCAGCCTCAAACCCCTCCCTGGGAGTATGGGTCCCGGCGTTCGCCGGGACGACAGCGTATTTGTAGGAGCACCGCGTCTCCCACACGCACCGTCCTAGCGAACGCGGCGACGGAGTCAGCTGCCGTAGGGTGGGCAAAGCGGACGCCCGCAGGGCGGTTGCGTGCCCACCGTCCGTCGGCGCATTCGGAGCGAATGGTGGGCACGGCGTGCGGTGGAGCGCAGCATGCAACACGCACCGGGGCGCGCCTTTGCCCACCCTACACCTAACAACTCACGCCACGCCTTGCACGAACAGCGCGAACGGCTCCTCGATCGTCTTGCGCAGATGCTCGCGATAGAAGGCATAGTGCGGATCGTCAGTCCCGAGTCGGCCGAAGCTCGGCTCCACCACATTGCGCAGCGGAAGCAGCGCGATTGGCGCCGCGATCGGCGTCAGCAGCGAGCCGCGGCCCGCCAACAGCGTCGTGATGATGCCGTACATCTCGCCGGTAATGGTGGGACGCGACACGGTGATCAGGCGGTGCTGGCCGTGGCGGTTGGTGACGAGGTAGACGAAGCCGGACTGGTTGGGCACGGCGACCTCGCCGAACTGCGTGAACGCCGCATCGAGCCGCGCGCCCTCGCGAAACACCAGCGACGACGCCGCATCGTCCCAGACGATGTCGGTGCGGTAGGCGTAGATCGCGTCCTTGTCGCCGAATGACGGCCGCAAGGTGACGTAGGTGCCCTCGATCCACTCCACAGCCCGCCGCGAATAGGAGCCGAGACTGTCCGGCGCGATGCCGCCGCTCGTGGCAGGCGCCGCGAGAGGCGCGTTCGGCGTCCTGCGCAGGGACATCCCGAGCGCCTGCTCCAGCCGGACGATGGTCGCCAGCGTGAACGGGCGGCGGCCGCCGAGCGCCTTCTCCAGGGTCGACAGGCTCAGCCTGGCCTGCTCCGCCAGCGCCTGCCGCGACATCCGGCGCCGCGCGATCTCCTCGCGGATGGTCTCCGCGACCTGCCGGCTCTGTTCGTCGGAAAGCTCGCTGTTGTCCGGGTTCGACATCCTGTCCCCTGCCGCGTGATACCCACCTCTTCTAGCAGACGGACAAATCAGCACAAACCCGGACAGATCAGCCGCGCTCTCGACCACCACCGGACAGACGCGGGCGGGCGGCGGCTGAACAAGACCGACCATTCCGCTCGCGGCGCTGGCGCGCTGCCCTCAGTCTCAGCATGCCGAAATTGTTCGTTGCGGAGCCAATGATGAGCGAGACGATGGACCACGATATCAGAAGCAGCACCCATCCGGTCCGGTCGTGGATCGTGACCATGCTGCTATTCCTGCTGCTGCAGGCCGCCGCCGTGCTGCTGGTCGGCTTCACGGCGCTGTTTCTCAGCGTCACCCCCGGCTGGTCCGCCGAAGGGCCGCTGGCGCCGCTGACCAAGCCGGGCGATGCCCGCTCCGGGGCGCTGCTGTTCAAGAGCGACCTCGGTTACGCCGAGGCGCCGCGGCTCGGCATCGATGTCGATATCGTCGTTTCAGGGCCGACGGCGCGGGCGCGCGTGACGCAGCTGTTCAAGAACACGAGCTCGCAATGGATGGAGGCGGTCTATGTCTATCCGCTGCCGCCCGACAGCGCGGTGGACACGCTGAAGATGATCGTCGGCGACCGCGTCGTGGTCGGCGACATCAAGCCGCGCCAACAGGCCAAGGTGATCTACGAGCAGGCCAAGCGCGACGGCAAGAGCGCGGCGCTGACCGAGCAGGAGCGGCCGAACATCTTCACCAACTCGCTCGCCAATATCGGCCCCGGCGAGACCGTGCTGGTGCAGATCGAATATCAGCAGCCAGTGGCACAGAGTGGCGGCGAATTCTCGCTGCGGGTGCCGCTGGTCGTCGCGCCGCGCTACAATCCGGCGCCGAGCGTGCAGAGCGTCGATTTGCGCCCGGGCGGCAACGGCTGGGGCGCCGCTACGAACGATCCGGTACCGGACCGCAACCGCATCTCGCCGGAGGTGCTCGATCCGGCCAAGAATGACCCGGTCAATCCAACCAGGATCGCGGTGCGGCTGCAGGCCGGCTTCGCGCTCGGCGAGGTCAAGAGCCACCATCACCAGGTGACGATCGACAGCCCCGATGCGAAGACGCGAGTCGTCACCCTGGCCGAGGGCGTGGTGCCGGCCGACCGCGACTTCGAGCTGACCTGGAAGCCGGCCGCTGCGGCGATGCCGTCGGTCGGGCTGTTTCACGAGCAGGTCGGCGACGCCGATTATCTGCTCGCCTTCGTCACGCCGCCTGCCGTGGCAGCGCCGGCGCAGCGGCCGCAGCCGCGCGACGTCATCTTCGTGATCGACAATTCCGGCTCGATGGGCGGCACCTCGATCCGCCAGGCCAAGGCCAGCCTGCTCTATGCGCTGGGCCGGCTACAGCCGGGCGACCGGTTCAACGTGATCCGCTTCGACGACACGATGACCGTGCTGTTTCCGTCCTCGGTGCCGGCCGATGCCGAGCATGTCGGCAGCGCCACCAGCTACGTGAGTTCGCTGGATGCGCGCGGCGGCACCGAGATGGTCCCTGCGATGCGCGCGGCGCTGACCGACGACGGCAGCGACAGCGCGCGCGTGCGGCAGGTGGTATTCCTCACCGACGGCGCCATCGGCAACGAGCAGCAGCTATTCGAGACCATCACCGCAATGCGCGGCCGCTCGCGCATCTTCATGGTCGGTATCGGCTCGGCACCGAACACCTATCTGATGACGCGCGCCGCCGAGCTCGGCCGCGGCGCCTTCACGCATATCGGCTCGGTCGAGCAGGTCGAGGAGCGCATGCGCGGCCTGTTCGCCAAACTCGAGAACCCGGCCGTGACCGCTCTGACCGCGACGTTTTCGGAAGCCTCAGCGGATCTCACGCCCGCGGTGCTGCCGGACGTCTATCGCGACGAGCCGCTGGTGCTCGCCGCGAAGATCGACCGTCTCGCTGGATCGCTGCAGCTCAAGGGCCGCATCGGCGACCAGCCCTGGACCATCACGCTGCCGCTGTCAGGCGCCGCCGAAGGCAAGGGCCTCTCCAAGCTGTGGGCCCGGCGCAAGATCGGCGATGCCGAGGTGGCACAGACGATGCGGCAGATGACATCAGAGGAAGCCGACGGCGCGATTCTGAAGCTCGCGCTGGAGCATCAGCTGGTGACGCGCCTGACCAGCCTCGTCGCCGTCGACAAGACGCCGCGGCGGACCGATGGCGAGCCGCTGAGGCTCGCCGAGCTGCCGATCAACCTGCCGGCGGGCTGGGACTATGAGAAGGTGTTCGGCGAGCGCGGTGGGATGCCGGCGATGCGGAAGGACCGCCGCGCCGAAGCCGACGGCGACGTTCAGCTCGCCGCGTTGAAGCGGCCGGTGGTGCCGGCGGCGCCCGCCACGATCACGCTGCCGAAGACGGCAACCGATGCCGAGCTCAGCATGCTGCTCGGGCTGGGGATCCTGATGCTCGAACTGATCTGGCTCGCCGCCCTTCGGCGGCGGGCTGCCAACTAACTAACGGCGTCATTACGAGGAGCAAAGCGACGACGCAATCCAGGGGCGACACGACGGCTCTGGATTGCTTCGCTTCGCTCGCAATGACAGATGGAGAGATGATGCCCCGCTTCCTCATCCCACTCGCGATCGCCCTGGCTGGCCTCGCCCTGTTCGGCCACGGCGCCCTCATCCACGCCAAGGCGATCGTCGCGCAGGTGCTGCTCGACCGCGCGTTCAGCGAGACGATCGCAACGGGCCGGCCGGTCAAGCCGTGGTCCTGGGCCGACACGGTCCCGGTGGCGCGGATCGAGATGAAGCGCCTCGGCGTCTCCACCATCGCGCTGGCCGGCTCCAGCGGCCAGGCGCTCGCCTTCGGCGCCGGCCATGTCGAAGGCAGCGCCGAGCCGGGCCAGCCGGGCATCGCGGTGTACTCCGCGCACCGCGACACGCATTTCCGCTTCCTGCGCGACATCAGGATCGGCGACGAGATCGACGTAATCAGGCGCGACGGCAAGGCCTTCCGCTACCGCGCCGATGCGGCCAAAGTCGTCCGCTTCGATGCCTCCGGCATCGATCCGGCGAGCGACGGCCCGGAGCTGGTGCTGTCGACCTGCTGGCCATTCGACGCTCTGACCGAGGGACCGGAACGCTACGCGCTGCATGCCACGCTGATCGCGGCGGACAGATGAACGCGCGCATCGCTGGGCTTGGGAACCCGGCGACGAATGCCCATTTGTCACCGTGTCGCCCGCGTGGGATGCTCCGTCGGCGACAGCCCGGTCCACATCTCAAGCGCTTTCGACATGCATTCCCAGGTTCAATATCTGCCGATCACGCCGGCCTTCTTCGCGATCCTGGTGCTGGCGTTCGGCGTCCTGATCGTCCTGATCCAGCTCGGCATCCTGCGCTACGCCTACATGAAGCTCGGCGTCAGCTCGGGCACCGCGATGCTGCTGCTGTTCGGATCGCTGATCGGCAGCTATTTCAACATTCCGATCACCATGCTGCCCGGGCAGGTCGCGCGCTCCGGCGAGATCATCGACTTTTTCGGCATGCAGTATGTCGTGCCGCTGGTGCATCAATGGCCCGGCACCCTCCTCGCCGTAAATGTCGGCGGCGCCGTGATCCCGACGATCATGTCGACCTATCTCGTGCTGCGCTACCAGCTCTGGCTGCGCGCGGCGATCGCGGTGCTGGTGATCGCCGTGATCATCCACGCGATGGCAACGCCGGTGCAGGGCGTCGGCATCGCCGTGCCGGTGTTCGCGCCGGTCGTCGTGACCGCGATCCTGGCGTTCCTGCTGTCGCGCGAATATGCCGCGCCGCTGGCCTATATCGGCGGCTCGATGGGGACGCTGGTCGGCGCCGACCTGATGAACCTCGACAAGATCGGCAGCCTCGGCGCGCCCGTGGCCTCGATCGGCGGCGCCGGAACCTTCGACGGTATCTTCCTGACCGGGATTCTCGCGGTGCTGCTCGCGGGCCTCGCCGCCCCGTCCCGGCCCGGGCTCGCGCGCTGAGCTTCCAACCGGAAGACTTAACGGCTAAAATCGAGCAGAGGCAGCGACGGACACGGAATGCGCGCGATCAATCTCATCGTCGGAACCCTGACGATCGCGGCCGTTGCGGCCGGGATCAGCGGCGTCCTGATCAAGCAGAAGGCGCGGATCGCCCAGCAGCGCAGCGTCATGCGCGTCGTGTTCGACGGCGGCTCGGCGGCGGGCCTGCGCAAGGGCGGCCCGGTGAATTTCGACGGCGTGCAGGCGGGGCAGATCCTCTCGATCAACCTCGAAAGCCCGCGCAAGATCGTTGCCATGATCACGCTCGACAATTCCGCACCGATCCGCAAGGACACCACGGCCGGCATCGAATTTCAGGGCCTGACCGGCATCGCCGCGATCTCGCTGGTCGGCGGCGCGCCGACGGCGCCGCCGGTGCCGTTCGATCGCGACGGGGTGCCGGTACTGACGGCCGACCTCAAGGACCAGGAGACGATGGTCGAGACGGTGCACAACGTCGACAAATTCATCGTCAGCAATGCACCGGCCATCAAGGAGGCGCTGCAGACCTTCGAATCCGAGACCGCCTCGCTGCAGGAGAAGACGGCAGCGATCGACGCCGCGATCGACAAGGCCGAGGACGTGTTCAAGGGCTTCGACACGCTCGTGACCAGGATCGACGGCGCCATTCCCGGCTTCGCGGACGGCAATCCCGGACAGCTGTTCGATCAGATCAAGTCGATGCGCGAGCTCGTCGACAGCTTCAAGCGCAAATCGGCCAAGGTCATCGACGAGAGCCGCAAGACGCTGCTCGACATCAGCGACGGCGCCAATGCGATGACCGTCAAGTTCGGCGGCCAGCCGGCGGCTGGGCCGGGACCGCGCCGCGTGCCGGCGTCACGCTGAGGGACGGCGGATCGCGCCGCCCCTCGCGCTCAATGGCTGATCATCCACGGCCGCGCCGTCGGAAAGCCCTTGGCGCCGCTCCTGGTCTTGGTCATCAACCGCGGCCGCTTCTTCGGCGAGCAGCAGCCGCAGCCCGGCCCGTGCTTCGCCTTGTATTCCGCGACCGTCTGCGGCGCGTGGCGGCTGCGCTCGTTGGTGGCATGCGCCGTGCGCCGCTCCGCCGGCATGCAGGCGAAGGCGGGTGCGGTAAGGATCACGCGCGGCGCCATGTCCTGGCATTGCGGACAGATCTGCGGCTCATCACATTCAGCCATCGGGCGCATGTCGGTGAATGGTCCGCATGTATCACAGAGATATTCATAGACCGGCATCGTCTCGTCTCCTGCGCAACAATCATCTCCATCTCACGCGGCGGATGCGGGGCGGCGAAACCACTGCCGTCCCGCACCCATCGCGCAGGGAGGAGAATTACTTGTCCGGCGAGATCGGCATCTGGATGTCGCCCATGATGTGCTTGATCGGCCCCGCCGCCGATGGCATCACGTCGAAGTCGAAGATCTCGGTCGGCAGCCACAGGGTGGCGCAGGCATTGGGCACGTCGACCACGCCGGAGATGTGGCCCTGCACCGGCGCGGTGCCGAGGATCGAGTAGGCCTGGGCGCCGGAGTAGCCGAACTTCTTCAGGTACTCGATGGCGTTGAGGCAGGCCTGGCGATAGGCGATGTGGACGTCGAGATAGTGCTGCTTGCCGGCCTCGTCGACCGAGATGCCCTCGAAGATCAGGTAGTCGCGATAGTTCGGCGTGATCGGCGACGGCTTGAAGATCGGATTCTTGATCCCGTACTTCGCCACGCCGTCCTTGATGATGTCGACCTTGATGTGCAGCCAGCCGGCCATCTCGATGGCGCCGCAGAAGGTGATCTCGCCGTCGCCCTGGCTGAAATGCAGATCGCCCATCGAGAGGCCGCCGCCGGGCACGTAGACCGGGAAGTAGATCTTCGAGCCGCGCGACAGGTCCTTGATGTCGCAATTGCCGCCATGCTCGCGCGGCGGCACGGTGCGGGCGCCCTCGGCACCGATCTTGGCCTTGGCGTCGCCCTTGGCCTGTCCGGCATGCGCGGTCGGCGCGAACGGCGGGTTGGCGAGACCGGGCACGCGGGTCGGGTTGGTGGCGATCAGCGCGGTCTCGCGCTCGTTCCAGGTCGCGAGCAGCTTCGGATCGGGCAGACAGCCGATCAGGCCGGGATGGATCAGGCCGGCGAAGTTCACGCCCGGCACGTGACGCGACGAGGTGTAGAGGCCCTTGATGTCCCAGATCGACTTCTGCGCCAGCGGGAAGTGATCGGTCAGGAAGCCGCCGCCGTTCTGCTTGGAGAAGAAGCCGTTGAAGCCCCACAGGCTCTCCTTCAACGGACCGACGTCGAGCAGGTCGACGACCAGGAGGTCGCCCGGCTCGGCGCCCTTGACGCCGATCGGGCCGGACAGGAAATGCACGATCGACAGGTCGATGTCGCGCACGTCATCGGCGGAGTCGTTGTTCTTGATGAAGCCGCCGGTCCAGTCATAGGTCTCGATGATGAAGTCGTCACCCGGGTTGACCCACTCCACCATCGGAATGTCCGGGTGCCAGCGGTTATGGACCTTGTCGTTCTCGTAGGCCGACTTGGTCAGATCGACCTTGATCAATGTGTCTGGCATCAGAAGCTCCCCATTTTCCTTGCTTGGACGGAGTGGTTAGACGGACAGATATTTCGAGACCTGTGCGGCATCGACGGACTCGCGCGGATCGTCGCGGACGATCTCGCCGTTCTCGATCACCAGCACGCGGTCGGCGATGTCGAGCGCGAAGCTCAGCACCTGCTCCGAGACGACGATCGACAGCCCCTTCTCGTCGCGGATGCGCTTGAGGGTGCGCGCCATGTCCTTGATGATCGACGGCTGGATGCCCTCGGTCGGCTCGTCGAGCAGCAGCACCTTGGGCTTGGTCGCGAGCGCGCGCGCGATCGCGAGCTGCTGCTGCTGGCCGCCGGAGAGATTGCCGCCACGGCGGCCCTTCATCTCAAGCAGCACCGGAAACAGTTCGTAGATGTCGCCGGGGACCTCGGATTCACCCGAGACCACGAGGCCGGTCTCGATGTTCTCCTTCACCGTCATGGTGGAGAAGATCATGCGGCCCTGCGGCACGTAGGCGAGACCCTTGGCGACGCGCTCATAGCTCTTCAGGCCGGACAGCTCGGTGCCGTTCATGTCGATGGAGCCGCTCTTGGACGGCAGGATGCCCATCAGCGACTTCATCAGCGTGGTCTTGCCCATGCCGTTGCGGCCCATGATCGCAACGATCTCGTTGGGCGCGACCTTGACGTTCAGGCCATGCAGCACCTCGCTCTGACCGTAGGCGACATGGAGATCGGAGATTGCGAGCATCAATGGCTCCTGCAAAGTGATGAACTTGGATGAGGCTGCAGCAACATCGGCAGAGCGCTCCCTCCCCCCTTGTGGGGGAGGGTTGGGGAGGGGGGTGGCCCCAAGCGAGACTGCCGCCGTGGGCCCCCTCCCCTAACCCCTCCCCACAAGGGGGAGGGGAACGCGGCGTCATTCGGAGCGAACAGGATCGCGATCATCGCTCAATGCCCGAGATAGACTTCGACAACCTTGGGATCGTTCTTGACCCGCTCCATTGTGCCTTCGGAGAGGATCTGCCCCTGGTGCAGCACGGTGACCTTGTGAGCGATGTCCTCGACGAACTTCATGTCGTGCTCGATGACCAGCACCGAGCGGTCCTTGATGATGCGGTTGAGCAACTCGGCGGTCTTGGCGCGCTCGCTGACGCTCATGCCGGCCACGGGCTCGTCGAGCATCAGCAGGTCCGGGTTCTGGATCAGCAGCATGCCGATCTCGAGCCACTGCTTCTGGCCGTGGCTGAGCTCGGCGGCCGAGGTCTTGAGACGGTCCTTGAGGAAGATCATCTCGGCGACCTCCTCGACGCGGTCCTTGACGACCGCGTCGCGCTGGAAGGTCAGCGAGCCGAACACGGTGCGGCCGCGCGGAAACGAGATCTCGAGATTCTCGAACACGCTGAGATCCTCGAACACCGACGGCGTCTGGAACTTGCGACCGACACCCGCCTTGACGATCTCGTTCTCGCGCAGCTTCGTCAGCTCCTTGCCGCGGAACTGGATCGAGCCCGAGGTCGCCTTGGTCTTTCCGCAGATCAGGTCGAGCACCGTGGTCTTGCCTGCGCCGTTCGGGCCGATGATGACGCGAATCTCGTTCTCCTCGACGTAGAAGGAGAGATCGTTGACCGCCTTGAAGCCGTCGAAGGAGACCGTGAGTGCTTCGACCGCGAGCAGGAAGTCCTTGGGCTGATGACCGATGAGCATCGCTGTCTCCTCATTCTGCAGGGGCGCCGTTGGCGACTAGGCCGCCATTGCCGGATTTCTTGGTGCGGGAGGCCAGCAAGCGGTCGATGCGCGGCTGCACATGGTCGCCCCAGATGCCGGCGAGGCCGTTCGGGAAGGCGAGCACGACGGCAATGAAGAGAGCGCCGAGACCGAACAGCCAGAGCTGCGGGAAGGTTTCCGACAGGCTGGTCTTGGCGAAGTTGACGAGGATCGTGCCGTAGACCGCGCCGAAGATCGACAGCCGGCCGCCGACAGCGGTGTAGATCACCATCTCGATCGACGGCACGATGCCGACGAACGACGGCGACATGAACCCGACCTCGAGCGTGAAGAGTGCACCGCCGACGGCCGCGAACACGGCGGCTGCGCAGAAGGCGAAGATCTTGAAGTTGGCGACGCTGTAGCCGGAGAAGCGGACCCGGTCCTCCTGCTCACGCATCGCCACCAGAATGCGGCCGAGCTTCGTCAGGCGGATGAACTGCGCCACCAGGATGGCCGCGAACAGCAGGAACACTTCGACGAAGTAGAGGATGAGCTTGGCGTGATCAGTGCGGATGTCCCAGCCGTGCAGGGTGCGCAGGTCGGTGATGCCGTTGATGCCGCCGGTATAACCCTGCTGTCCCACGATCAGGATGGTCAGGATGGCCGCGATCGCCTGGGTGATGATCGCGAAGTAGACGCCGCCGACGCGCCGCTTGAACATCGCCGCACCGATGATGAAGGCGAAGATCGCAGGCACCAGGATGATCGCCGCCAGCGCGAACGGGAAGCTCTGGAATGGCTTCCAGAAGAACGGCAGCTGCGTCAGTTGATTCCAGTCCATGAAGTCGGGGATGCCCGGCGTCGACTGGATCTTGGTGTTGGCGACGCTAGAGGCCTCCAGCTTCAGGAACATCGCCATGCAGTAGCCGCCGAGGCCGAAGAACACGCCCTGGCCGAGGCTCAGGATGCCGCCATAGCCCCAGCACAGCACCAGGCCGATCGCAACGAAGGCGTAGGTCAGATATTTCGCGACCAGGTTCAGGCGGAACACATCGAGCGCCAAGGGCAGGATGACGACGAGCAGGAGCAGCAGCGAGACGAAGCCGATGAGTTCTGATCGGTTGAAAAAGCGCGAGTTGATGATCATGACCGTGCTTTCTTGTTGGGCTGTCGGAGCTGGCTCACTTGCGGACCTTGAGGGCGAACAGGCCCTGCGGCCGCATCATCAGGATGGCGACGATCGCAAGCAGCGTGAGCACCTTGGCCATCGAGCCGGACATGAAGAACTCCATGGTCGACTGCGCCTGGGAGATGGTGAAGGCGGAGGCGATGGTGCCGATCAGGCTGGCGGCGCCGCCGAACACGACGACCAGGAAGGTGTCGACGATGTAGAGCTGTCCGGCCGTCGGACCCGTCGAGCCGATCATGGTGAAGGCCGAGCCCGCGACGCCGGCAATGCCGCAGCCGAGGCCGAAGGTGTAGCGGTCGACCTTCTCGGTGTTGATGCCGACGGCGCCGGCCATCACGCGGTTCTGCACCACGGCGCGAACCTGCTTGCCCCAGCGCGACAGGAACAGGACGTAGGCCACCACGAGCGTGATCAGGATGGTCAGGCACATCACGAACATGCCGTTGATCGGGATCTGGATGGCGTCGGTCGCCTGCCAGGAGCCCATCATCCACTCGGGGAGCTCGACGCCGACCTCGCGGGCGCCGAACACCGAGCGGTAGGCCTGCTGCAGGATGAGGCTGAGACCCCAGGTGGCCAGCAGCGTATCGAGCGGCCGCTTGTAGAGACGGCGGATCATCGCCCACTCGACCAGCATGCCGAGCGATCCGGAGGCGATGAAGGCGAAGATCGTCGCGACGAAGAAGTAGCCAGGAAACAGCGAGGGCAGGAAATGCTGGAAGGCGTTCGACGTCATCCAGGTGACGTAGGCGCCGAGGATCATGAACTCGCCATGCGCCATGTTGATGACGCCCATCTGGCCGAAGATGATGGCAAGCCCCAGCGCCATCAGCACGTAGACCGAAAACAGGATGAGGCCCGCGAAGCCCTGCATCGCGAAGATGGCCCCGAGGTCGCCGATGGAATAGTCACCGAACATGATCCGTCCTCTCGTGATGCCCTGCAGGAAATGGATCGGCGTGCGGCACAGCGTGTCCGCGGCCAAGATCGTTCCCTCCCCCCTTGTGGGGGAGGGCTAGGGAGGGGAGCCTCCGCGCCGAGCTGTGGGTGGGGTACCCCCCTCCCCAACCCTCCCCCACAAGGGGGGAGGGAGCGCACCGTCAACGGCGCGCCAGAGACGCAGGCTCACTGGTAGCCCTTCGGGAACGGATCTGGCTCGACCAAGTCGGCGGTCTCGTAGATCAGCTCGTACTGACCGTCCGCCTTGGCGCGACCGACGCGGGTCTTGGACCAGAGATGGTGGTTCTCGTGGATCCGCACGTAGCCTTCCGGCGCGCCCTTGAACTCGATGCCGGGCGAGGCCGCCGCGACCTTGTCGATGTCGAAGCTGCCGGCCTTCTCGACCGTCAGCTTCCACAGCCACGGGCCGAGATAGGCCGCCTGCGTCACGTCGCCGATCACGGTCTTCTCGCCCCACATCTTCTTGAAGTCGGCGACGAAAGCCTTGTTGTTCGGATTGTCGAGCGACTGGAAATATTTCATGCAGGCATACGCGCCCGCGATGTTCTCGCCGCCGATGCCGTCGATCTCGTCCTCGGTCACGGAGATGGTGAGCAGCGTCTGCTTCGACATGTCGATGCCGGCCGCCTTCAGCTGCTTGTAGAACGCGACGTTGGAACCGCCGACGATGATCGCGTAGATGACGTCCGGCTTGGTCAGCTTGATCTTGTTGATCACCGAATTGAACTGGGTGTGGCCGAGCGGGAAGTATTCCTCGCCGACGACCTTGGCGCCCTGCAGATGGCCCTCGATATGCTTGCGCGCGATCTTGTTCGAGGTGCGCGGCCAGATGTAGTCGGAGCCGAGCAGGTAGAAGGTCTTCGCGCCCTTGGTCTTGTTGACCCAGTCGAGGCCGGCGATGATCTGCTGCGTGGCCTCCTGGCCGGTATAGATGACGTTCTTCGACTGTTCGAGGCCTTCGTAGAAGGTCGGGTAATACAGCATGCCGTTGTACTGCTCGAACACCGGCAGCACCGCCTTGCGCGAGGCCGAGGTCCAGCAGCCCATGACGGCGGCGCATTTGTCGTTGACCAGCAGCTTCTTGGCCTTCTCGGCGAAGGTCGGCCAGTCGGAAGCGCCGTCCTCCTGGATATACTTGATTTTGCGGCCGAGCACGCCGCCGGCGGCATTGATCTGCTCGATGGCGAGCTTCTCGGCCTGCACCGAGCCGGTCTCCGAGATCGCCATCGTGCCCGTGACCGAATGCAGAATGCCGACGGTGACTTCGCTATCCGTGACTGCAAGGCCGGTGGTGTTGACTGCAGAGGTTGCAGGGCCGGCGCCGAAGGACGGCCGCGGCATCATGGCGAGCGCCGGGATCGCGGCCATTCCCATCAGCAATTGGCGCCGAAGTGGCGACTTCAGGCCCTTTTTGGTTTCGTCTGACATGAGCACCCCATTCATTGGTTCGAGGACACGCGTTGGGTCGGACGAAGGATGGCGCGCTTTGTGCAACGCACGGATACGCAAGATTGCGTATACTGCACCGCAAAAGCGCGACGTAGGCTCTGCGTAGGTCTTGCGAGCGGCAGGACAAGGCGTGCGGGCGAACCGCTTCGCGTGAGGAGTTCGAGAGTGGCAGGGCGGCAGCGGATCGACCGCGTCAGGCGCCAATACAACCAGTGGGTCGCCAACCAGACGTTGGAGGACTATGCACTCCGCTTTACGGCCAAGAGCGCGCGGCGCTGGTCCGCCGCCCGCGTCGCCAACACGGCGTTGGGCGCGATCTCGTTCCTCGCACTTGAGGCGATCGGCGGCACCATCACCTTGAACTATGGCGTCACCAACGCGACCGCCGCGATCCTGGTCGCCAGTGTGATCATCTTCTGCTGCGGCCTGCCGATTGCCTATCATGCGGCCAAATGCGGCATCGACATCGACCTGCTGACCCGCGGCGCCGGCTTCGGTTATATCGGCTCGACCATCACCTCGCTGATCTACGCGTCGTTCACCTTCATCTTCTTCGCGATCGAAGCGGTCATTCTGGCCTCTGCGCTGGAGATGTGCTTCGGCATCCCCCGACCGATCGGCTATCTCATCAGCGCCGTCGTCATCATTCCGCTCGTCACCTACGGCATCACGCTGATCAGCCGCTTCCAGCTATGGACGCAGCCGCTGTGGGTCGTGCTGCACATCCTGCCCTTTGCCGCGATCGCCTATGCCAGCCCGCACTCCTTCGTCGAATGGCAGCAGTTTCCCGGCGAGCACGGCGATCCCATGGGCCATCTCGATCTGGCGCTGTTCGGGACCGCCGCGGCGGTCGTGTTCTCGCTGGTCGCCCAAATCGGCGAGCAGGTCGACTTCCTGCGCTTCCTGCCGCGTGACCGCCGCACGTCCAAACGGTCGTGGTGGATCGCGCTGTTGTCGGCTGGCCCCGGCTGGATCGTGCTCGGGGCACTGAAGCTGCTGGCAGGCTCGTTCCTCGCCTTCTTCGCGCTGAGCCACGGAGTCTCCGCCGACCACGCCGCCGAACCGGCGCACATGTATCTGGAGGCGTTCCGCTACGTGTTGGCCCGGCCGGATTTGGCGCTTGCGTTGACCGGCACCTTCGTGATCGTCTCCCAGATCAAGATCAACGTCACCAACGCCTATGCCGGCTCGATCGCCTGGTCGAACTTCTTCTCGCGCCTGACGCACAGCCACCCCGGCCGCGTGGTCTGGCTCGTGTTCAACGTCGTCGTCGCGCTGCTGCTGATGGAGATCGGCGTCTACAAGGCGCTGGAGCAGACGCTGGCGCTGTACTCCAACATCGCGATCTCCTGGGTCGGCGCTCTCGTCGCCGACCTCGTGATCAACAAGCCGCTGGGCCTGCGCCCGCCGCAGATGGAGTTCAAGCGCGCCCATCTCTACGACATCAACCCGGTCGGGGTCGGCGCGATGACGATCGCGACGATCGTCTCGATCAGCGCCTTCTATGGCCTGTTCGGGCCGACCGGAAAGGCGCTGTCGACCTTCGTCGCGCTCGGCGTCGCGCTCGTCACCGCGCCTGCGATCGCCTATCTGACCGACGGCAAATACTATCTGGCACGCAAGCCAAAGCGGAGCTGGCAGAACATCGAGCAGATCCAATGCTGCATCTGTGAGCATCACTTCGAACCGGAGGATACCGCTTCCTGCCCGGCCTATGCCGGTCCGATCTGCTCGCTGTGCTGCTCGCTCGATGCGCGCTGCCACGATCTGTGCAAGCCGCACGCGCGGGCCCAGGCTCAGGTCGCAGCGGCGCTCAGCGGCATGCTGCCGGAGTCGTTGCTGGCCAAGTTCAACTCGCAGCTCGGTCATTATGTCGGTGTATTTCTGACATCGGCCGGGCTCGTCGCGCTGACGCTCGGCATGATCTATCTGGAGACGTCGGCGGCGCTGCCGGGGTTCAAGGGCATCATCTCCGATGTGCTGTGGAAGGTGTTCTTCGCCCTCTCCATCATCATCGGTGTCGTGACGTGGCTGTTCGTACTGGCCCAGCAGAGCCGCCGTGCGGCCGAAGACGAGACGCGGCGGCAGACCCAGCTGTTGATTCAGGAGATCGAGGCGCACAAGCGCACCGATGCAGAGTTGCAGCGCGCCAAGGAAGTTGCGGAATCAGCCAATCTCGCCAAGAGCCGCTATGTGGTCGGCCTCAGCCATGAGCTGCGCTCGCCGCTGAACGCGATCTCCGGCTATGCGCAACTGCTCGAGCAGGACACGAGCCTCGCACCGAAGCCGCGGGATCAGGTTCGCGTCGTCCGCCGCAGCGCCGATCATCTGTCCGGCCTGATCGACGGCATTCTCGACATTTCCAAGATCGAAGCCGGGCGGCTGTATCTGTCGCGCGACGAGGTCCGTCTCAGCGAATTCCTGGATCAGCTCGTGGGCATGTTCCGATTGCAGGCCGCGGCGAAGGGCGTCGACTTCGTGTTCAAGCGGCCGGCGGTCCTGCCGCTGGTCGTCTATGCCGACGAGAAGCGGCTGCGCCAGATCCTGATCAACCTGCTGTCGAATGCCATCAAATTCACCGGGGAAGGCAGCGTCCAGTTCGTCGTGCATTATCGGAGCCCGGTGGCCGAGTTCGAGGTGATCGACACCGGCCCGGGCATCCAGCCCGACGATCTGGAGCGCATCTTCGCGCCGTTCGAGCGCGGCGCGCTCGGGGCCGCGCAGCCGCAGACCGGCACGGGACTGGGCCTGACGATCAGCCGTCTGCTCGCCGGGGTGATGGGCGGCGACATCAAGGTCGAGAGCAGGGTCGGCGCCGGCAGTACGTTCAAGGTCAAGATCCTGCTGTCCGAGGTGACAAACCCGACGCGGCATGCGCCGGTGAAGGCGCCGGTGGCCGGCTATCTCGGGCCGCGCAGGACGATCCTGATCACCGACGATGATCCTGTGCATCGCGACCTCCTACGCGAGGTGCTGACGCCGCTCGGCTTCATCCTGCTGAGCGCGCCCGACGGTCCCGCCTGCCTCGCGCTCGC
This sequence comes from Bradyrhizobium sp. SZCCHNR1051, assembly GCF_032489615.1. Taxonomy (NCBI): domain Bacteria; kingdom Pseudomonadati; phylum Pseudomonadota; class Alphaproteobacteria; order Hyphomicrobiales; family Nitrobacteraceae; genus Bradyrhizobium; species Bradyrhizobium sp. SZCCHNR1051. Next base: position 16,340 of record NZ_JAUEYJ010000003.1, read on the forward strand.
ACAACACTGCCAGCCGGATCTGTTCATTCTGGACATCTCGATGCCGGGCATGGACGGCTGGACAGTGGCCGAGACCTTGCGCAACAGCGGTCATCATCAGGCCCGGATCCTGATGACGTCTGCGAGCGCGCTCGAAGCGCACGGCCGGCCGTTGGCGCAACCCTTTCACGACAGCTACCTGATGAAGCCGATCGACATCCCAAGGCTGCTGGAGGCGATACGTCAATTGCTGAAGCTCGAATGGAGCTACCAGACCGACACGCCTGTGGCCCCGCCACGCTGGCGGCCGGACACCGGATCCCGGCCGCCGCTCAAATATGTCGAAGAGCTGATGAGCCTCGGCCAGATCGGCTACATCAGGGCCATTCAGCTCAAGCTCGACGAGATCCGCAACGCGCATCCCGAGCATGCCGACTTCGTCGCCCAGATGCGCACGCTCATCGACCGCTTCGATCTCGATCAGTACATGGCAACTCTGAAGACCTTGCACGCCTATGAGCATTGACAGCAAGAAGCGCGACGTCGCTCTGGTCGTCGACGACTCGCCGGAGACGCTTCGGCTGCTGACGGACGCGCTGGATGGGGCCGGCATGACCGTCATGGTTGCGCTCGATGGCGCCGCGGCCATGCGCATTATCGACCAGATCACGCCGGACATCATCCTGCTCGATGCGGTCATGCCCGGCATGGACGGCTTCGAGACCTGCCGCAAGCTCAAGCGCGAGACAGGCCTCTCCAACGTCCCCGTGATCTTCATGACCGGGCTCGCCGACACCGAGCACATCGTGCAGGGACTGGAGGCCGGCGGCGTCGACTACGTCACCAAGCCGATCGCCGTTTCAGAGATGCTGGCGCGCATCCGCGTGCATCTCGCCAACGCCCGGATGACGCAGAGCGCGCGCGCCGCGCTCGACGTCTCCGGTCGCTTCCTCCTCGCCGTCAACCGTGACGGCCGGCTGATGTGGGCAACGCCGCAGGCGCAGAAGCTGTTGTCGGACAGTTTTGGCGCCGCGGAGGAACTCGTGCTGCCCGAAGCGCTGCGGCTCTGGCTGGATCAGGCGCAGAACGGCAAGGGCGGTGCGAAGGCCGCCGCTTCGATCCCGGATCATCCCGAACTGCGCCTCTACTACATGGGCGGAGCCGGGCCCAACGAGTTCCTGCTGCGGCTCGCCAAGGAGTCCTCCGGTGAGCTGCCCAAGCAGTTCTCCAGCGCGTTTGGTCTCACCACGCGCGAGGGCGAGGTGCTGTCATGGCTCTCCAAGGGCAAGACCAACCGCGACATCGCGCAGATCCTGGGACTGAGTCCGCGCACGGTCGACAAGCACCTCGAGCAGATCTACGCCAAGCTCGGCGTCGAGAACCGCACCGCCGCCGCGGCTGTCGCGACCGGAGTGGCGCGGCGGGAGGGATGAGGCGGGCCGACCAGCGTGCCCCAACCATCACTGTCGTCCCGGGCAAGCTCGGCGACGCGGAGCGTCGACGGGCGCCGACCCGGGACCCATACCGCGTGATGCCGCTTGAGGCAGGACGAAAGTTGACGTTGTGCCCAGCACACCTGCCGGTGGCTATGGATCCCCGCTTTCGCGGGGACGACGCCGTCTTTGGAGCGGCACACCGGCCGTTAAAAGCTCACCCGTACACGAACGCCGGATCATCCAGATCGATCGCCGGGATCTGATCCTTCTCGCTCCAATAGTCCTGACTGTGCTGCCACTCCGGCTTGTCGCCGCGCTTGGGCAGCAGATGCATGTTGCGCATCATGTAGCCGGGGTTGAAGTTCTCCGGATCGATCCATGGCAGCAACGGCATGTTGTGATCCTCCGGGCGCAGCGCCGGCACGACCTTGCTCACACCTCTTTCTTTCATGTGCGCGAGCAGGCGGCACACGAAATCCGCGACGAGGTCCGTGCGCAACGTCCAACTGGCGCGGAAATAGCCGAACACCCAGGCCAGGTTCGGCACGCCGGTGAACATCATGCCGCGATAGGTCACGGTGTCAGCGAAGTCGAGCGGCTTGCCGTCGATCGTAAACGCGATGTCGCCGAGCACGCAGAGATCGAAGCCGGTCGCGGTGACGATGATGTCGGCCTTGAGCTCGTCGCCGGACTTCAGCTTGATGCCGTCTTCCGTGAACCGCTCGATCTCGTCGGTCACGACCGAGGCCTTGCCGCTCTTGATGCCCTCGAACAGGTCGGCATCGGGCACGAAGGCGATGCGCTGCCGCCACGGGCGGTAGCTCGGGGTGAAGTGCTTGGCCGTATAGTCGGGTCCAAGGATGGCGCTGATCTGCCCGATCAGCTCCTTCTTGACCTGCTCGGGCTCGGTCAGGCAGCGCTTGGTGAACCAATCCTGTTCGAACAGGATCTTGCGCCTGACGATCTCATGGATCCATTCCTCCTTCACCTGCAGTCTCCGCAGCTCCTCGGCCAGCTCGATCGCATTACGGCCAACGCGGAAGTAGGTCGGCGACCGCTGCAGCATCGTCACATGCGCGCATTGGCCGGCGATCGAGGGCAGGATGGTCGCGGCCGTCGCACCGGAGCCGATCACCACGACCTGCTTGCCCGTGAGATCGAGATCCTCGGGCCACAGCTGCGGATGGACGATGCGGCCCTTGAACTTCGCCATGTCCGGCCACTCCGGCGTGTAGCCCTTTGAGTGTCGGTAGTAGCCCTGGCACATCCAGAGAAAATTCGTTGTAAAGGTGACGGGCTCGTGATCCCTGCCCTTCACCGCTTGGACCGTCCAGAGACTGGTCGCGCTCGACCAACTCGCGGACAGGATGAGGTGGCCATAGCGAATGTGGCGGCCAAGGTCGTTCTCCTCGATCACGTCGCCCATGTAGTTGAGGATCTCTTCCGCGGTCGCGATCGGCGGCCCGACCCATGGCTTGAAGCTGTAGCCGAACGTATGCAGGTCGCTGTCGGAGCGGATACCGGGATAGCGGTGCGTCCGCCAGGTGCCGCCAAAGCTGTCCTGGCTCTCCAGGATCACGAAGCGCTTGTCGGGCATCTGCTTGGTCAACTGATAGGCGCTGCCGACACCGGAGATGCCGGCGCCGACGATCAGCACGTCGAAATGTTCGGTCGCGTGAGAGGACGCGGCCTCCCGGATGGGCGCGATGACGTTCATGGGAGTCCCTGGGCTTTGGTCTTGATGTTGTTTCCTCGCGCGACAGGCTGAACCCGATCACGACGATGGTCAACCCGCGACCGCGAGCCGCAACCCAGCCCTGAACGATCTCAATTTCCGCTGAGCGGCATGCCCCATTGCCGCGCGGTCTGTGCGACCCAGTCGCGATACAGCGTGAGCGGCGTGACGCCGGTCATGCCGCCGCAGCCGTCGCCGAGATTCGGACCGGTCGACCATGAGATGACGCCGATCAGCACCTGACCTTGCGGCTGCGTCTCGAAAGCAGGCCCGCCGGAGTCGCCGGTGCAGCCGCCCAATCCGGGCCGCACGCCTTGCGTCGCCGGATCGACGAGCCGGATCTGCAGAGTGCCCGGTTTGCCCGTCGCAACCAACGCCGCCCCGCGCACCATGCCGCCGCTCTTTCCGTCGCCTGGGACAGCGACACCGATCCCTGCGACCGTGAACGCATTGCCGGCGGCAAGCGGCGGCTGCGGCACGCCAAGCGCCGCTGGCACGCGCTCTTTCACGGGCATCTCCAATTCCAGCAGCGCGACATCGGCGGTGGCGCGATGCGCCACGATGGCCTGCACGCTGAAGCTCGGATGCACCGCCACCCGCCGGACCGTCTTGAGAACCGGCTTGCGGTCACGATCGTATTCCACGATGCGGTAATCGAGCCCCGGCTGCACGCAATGTCCGGCGGTCAGCACCAGCTTCGGAGCAATCAGCGCGCCGCTGCAAAAATTGCCGCGCGAGCCGACGATCGTGACCACGGAGCGCCCGACACCATCATTCAGCGCCGGCGCGTTGCCGACGATCGCAAGGGTTGGCGATGGCGCCAGCAGGACGGCGGCTGCAATGATTGCGTGAGACGGCTTCATCGCGGCAGCAATAGCGGCTGCGACCGATATCGCCAAGTGCGGCGTCCCATGCTAGCGATCATCCGGGGATCGAACGAGGATGGGACTGACATGGTCGAGGCGGTGATCTTTGATTTCGGTGGCGTCATGACGACATCGCCGTTCGAGGCCTTCGCGCGGTTCGAGAAGGAGCGCGGCTATCCCGTCGACATCATCCGCAACACCAATGCTGCCAATCATCTCGAGAACGCCTGGGCGAAATTCGAGCGCGCCGAGATCGACCTCGACACTTTCGACCGGCTGTTTGCGGAGGAGTCGCTGGCGCTCGGTGGCGCAGCGGTCAGCGGGCGCGAGGTGCTGCCGCTGCTCGCCGGCGATCTCCGGCCCGGCATGGTCGAGGCGCTCCGCCGCATCAAGGCGGAGTGCAAGACCGGCTGCATCACCAACAATCTGCCGGCGAACGCAATCGGCAGCCAGGGCGGCCGCTCGTTGTACGTCGCGGAGGTGATGGTGCTGTTCGATCACGTGATCGAATCGGCCAAGATCGGGCTGCGCAAGCCCGATCCGCGGATCTACCGGATGATGACCGAGACGCTCGGCGTCAGCCCCGCGGACTGCGTCTACCTCGACGATCTCGGCGTCAACCTGAAGCCGGCGCGCGAGATGGGCATGACGACGATCAAGGTTGTCAGCGCATCGCAGGCGATTACGGAGCTGGAAGCCGCGACGGGACTGCGCCTGCGCTGATCGTCATTGCGCGGCGCTCTTGCGCTGAAGCGAGCCGGAGGCTTCGCGGGATTCTGGATTGCTTCCGCCTTCGCCCTTTGGGCTTCGGCGGACACGTCGCTGCGCTCGCAATGACGAGGATATTAATAGTTCGTTTGGTTCGCCCGCTCGGGAAATGCGGCCGCCAGCGCCGCGCCGTCAGCCTGCAGCACGCCGCGCTCCGTGATCAACCCCGTCACCAGCCGTGCCGGGGTGACGTCGAAGCCGTAGTTCGCAACCGGCGAGCCCGGCGGAACGATGCGCACGGTCTCGATGCGACCGTCGGCGGTGCGACCCGTCATCTCAGTAACCTCCTGCGCGCTGCGCTGCTCGATCGGGATCTGCCGTCCCTCGGCAACGGCGAAGTCGATCGTCGGCGACGGCAGCGCGACATAAAACGGCACGCCATTGTCGTGCGCGGCCAGTGCCTTGAGATAGGTGCCGATCTTGTTGCAGACGTCGCCATTGGCGGCGACGCGGTCGGTGCCGACGATGGCGAGATCGACCATCCCATGCTGCATGAGATGGCCGCCGGTGTTGTCCGGGATGACGGTATGCGCCACGCCGTGATGCCCGAGCTCCCAGGCGGTCAGCGAGGCGCCCTGATTGCGCGGCCGGGTCTCGTCGACCCAGACATGGATCGGAATGCCGCGATCGTGCGCGAGATAGATCGGCGCGGTCGCCGTGCCCCAATCGACGGTCGCAAGCCAGCCGGCATTGCAGTGGGTCAGCACGTTCACGACTTCGCCCGGCTTCTTGCGCGCCGCGGCCGCCTCGATCAGCGCGAAGCCATGCGCGGCGATGCCCTGGTTGATCGTGACGTCCTCGCCGGCAATGTCGACGGCGCGCGAATAGGCCGCATCGCGCCGCTCCGACGGTGCCAGCCGGCGCAGCATCGTGCTCATCGTGTCGAGCGCCCATTTCAGGTTGATCGCCGTCGGCCGCGTCGCGATCAGCATCTCGTAGGCGCGGTCGATGCCAGGATCGGAGCGGTCGTCGCGCATCGCCAGCGCCATGCCGAACGCGGCGGTGGCGCCGATCAGCGGCGCACCGCGGACCAGCATGCCGCGGATCGCGTCCGCCGCCTCCTCGCATGTCGTGATCTTCGCCACCACGAACTCGTGCGGCAACCGGCGCTGATCGATCGCGCAGACCGACCAGCCGTCGGAGTCGAGCCAGACGCTGCGATAATGCCTGCCGTCCACCTTCATGTTCGATCCCCCTCAACCACGCAAGATACGGCCTGCGACCGCATCGAGCTTCTTCAGAAGCTCGGGATCGCGCGCCTCCGGCGCAGTGATCAAGGCGGTGTCGAGCGCTCGGTCGGAGCCGATCGGGCACGGTTCATGCTCGCGCGGAAACTCCCGGGCGAGCCGCGCCACCAGCGATTTCGCCTTGTCGGCGTTGGTGGTGAGCACGCGAATGATATCCTGCACGGTGACGGCGTCGTGATCCGGATGCCAGCAGTCGAAGTCGGTCACCATCGCGACCGTCGCGTAGCAGATCTCGGCCTCGCGGGCGAGCTTCGCCTCCGGCATGTTGGTCATGCCGATGACCGAATAGCCTGACGCCTTGTAGGTCATGCTTTCGGCATAGGTCGAGAATTGCGGCCCCTCCATGCAGACATAGGTGCCGCCGCGCGCGATCGCGATGCCCTCGGCCTCGGCCGCAGCCGCGAGATGAATCCGCAACCGCGGTGAAACCGGATGCGCCATCGAGACGTGGGCGACACACCCCCTGCCGAAGAACGAGCTCTCGCGCTTGTAGGTGCGATCGACGAACTGATCGACCAGCACGAAGGTGCCCGGCGGAAGCTCTTCCTTGAACGAGCCGCAGGCCGACAGCGACACCAGGTCGGTGACACCAGCACGCTTCAGCACGTCGATATTGGCGCGGTAATTGATGTCGGACGGGGACAGCCGGTGTCCCTTGTCATGGCGCGGCAGGAACACGATCGGCAGGCCCGCGATCGTCCCCCGGCGTACCGGCGCCGACGGCTCACCCCAGGGACTCGCGATCACCTCTTCGCGGGCATCTTCCAGTCCCGGCAGATCATAGATGCCCGAGCCGCCGATAATGCCAAGCACAGCCTTCGTCATGACGTCCCCATCTCCAGCGGAGACGAGAATGCCAGCTTTGCGGCGAATTGAAAACAGCGACGCGGTGATCCGCGGGGCATGGCAACTGGGTCAGGCGGCCTTCGCTGCCGCCAACTGACCGCTCACCAGGCGCTCCAGCGTTGCGATGGACTGGAAGTTCTCCGGCGTGATCCGCTCCTGCGGAATGGTGAAATCGAACTCCGCCTCGATCGCCAGCATCAGGTTGACCATGTCCATCGAGGTCAGCCCGACATCGACGAGCTTGGCATCCGCCGCCACGTCGGCGGCCGTAGAATTCTGCGCGAGGATATCACGCACGAGCGCCACGATCCTGCGACTGACATCGACATCGAAACTCGGCATGGGGTCCTCTTCACTCGCGACTTGTTCCGGCGCGTCGGATCTGATCGACGCACGCGCAGGGGAGATAACGCAATTCGGCGTCGAAAGAGTTACGCCGCATCCCCATTCCAGTCTGAACTCGTCTTAACGCTAACGGCTTGGTCCAAAATTCTCGGATCGAACCAACCGGAAATTAACCCCCACCCGTCGATTGCGCGGCGTTTACCCTGAATTTCGTCGACGCATTTGAATCAAATCCATACCCTGCGTTGCAGCCCAGAGAAGGCGCAGCGCATCGGCCTGCTACTGCGGATGCGCGTGCCGCTCTCTCAAAGAGACAAGATCCGGAGTATCGATCGACCATGACTCTCCAGGGAACCGCGCTTCGCAACCCGATCCCCGACGACGGCGACAGCCTCCTGCTCGATCGCAGCTCCTTATTCGTCCAGCGGACCGCCGCTGTTGCGACGCAGGCCGCGGCGGAAGCCGAAGAGGTCGACCGTGACGGCCGCTTCCCGAAGGCCGCGATCGATGCGGCACGCGAGCACAAGCTGCTCGGGATGCAGATACCCGTCGAGTTCGGTGGCTTCGGCGCCTCGATCCACGACATTGCCGACGTCTGCTATGCGCTCGGCCGCGCCTGCGCCTCCAGCGCCATGATCTTCGCCATGCACCAGACCAAGGTCGCCTGCCTGGTTCGTCACGGCCGCGGCAGCGCTTACATGGAATCTCTGATGCGCCGGATCGCCGCCGAGCAGCTGCTGATGGCCTCCTCCACCACCGAAGGCCAGAACGGCGGCAATATCCGCGCGAGCGCCGCGGCAGTCGGCCACGAGGGTGAGCGAATCACGCTCAACCGCGATGCCACGGTCATTTCCTATGGCGCTGAAGCCGATGGCCTCGTCACGATCGCCCGCCGGGCCGATGGCGCTGCCGCGTCCGATCAGGTGCTGCTGGCGCTGACGAGGGACGACTACACGATCGCGCGAACGCTCGGCTGGGAAACGCTGGGCATGCGCGGCACCTGCTCGACCGGATTCGCGCTCGAGGTGAGCTGTCCCTCCGACCGCATGTTCACCGAATCCTATGATCGCATCCACGGCCAGACGATGACACCGTTCGCACATCTGTGCTGGTCGTCGGCCTGGGCCGGCATCGCTGCGGCTGCCGTGGAGCGCGCCCAGCGCTTCCTGCGCAAGGCCGCACGCGGCGCCGGCGGACAGATGCCGCCGGCAGCTGCGCATTACACCGCGGCGAAGATGGCGCTGGCCCGGCTGCGCGCAATGATCGTCACCAACATGGATGCCTTCGTCGCCCACGAATATGACGAGCGGGCGCTGAGCTCGCTCGACTTCCAATCCTCGATCACGCTGTTGAAGGTGCAGGCCTCGGAACTTGCCGTCGAGACCGTAATGCATGCGATGCGCGCCTGCGGCCTCTCGGGTTATCGCAACGACGGCGAGTTCTCGATCGGCCGCCACCTGCGCGACGTTCTGTCGGCGCCGATCATGATCAACAACGATCGTATTCTCGCAAACATTGCCACGGCCAACGTGATGAGCACGGTACCGACTTCGCTCCATGAATGATCGCGCCGATTGCAGCCATTGCCTCCACCCAGGATTTGCACAATGACGATTCCCGTTCTCCCGCAGTCGCCCGAGATTGCACCCCAGCCGGCCGACGCGCTCGATCATCTGACCGGCGCGCTGTTCCATCGCATGGGCGCGGATGGCGTCTATGCGCGGACCGCGCTGTATGAAGGCGTGGTGGAGCGGCTCGCGACGCTCATCACGCGGCATCGCGAGCCCGGCACGGAGGTCATGCGCTTTCCGCCGGTCATGAGCCGCGCCCAGCTCGAAAAGTCGGGCTATCTCAAGAGTTTCCCCAACCTGCTCGGCTGCGTCTGCGGCCTGCACGGCACCGAGCGGGACATCCATGAAGCCGTGGCACGGTTCGACAAGGGCGGCGACTGGACCACCTCATTGTCACCAGCCGACCTCGTGCTGTCGCCCGCGGCCTGCTATCCGGTCTATCCGATCGCGGCGAGCCGCGGCGCGCTGCCGGTCGGCGGCCTGCGCTTCGACGTCGCGGCCGATTGCTTCCGCCGCGAGCCGTCGCGTCATCTCGACCGCCTGCAGTCGTTCCGGATGCGCGAATATGTCTGCATCGGCACGCCCGCCGATGTCTCGGCATTCCGTGACCGCTGGATGGTGAAGGCGCAGGCGATTGCCCGCGATCTCGGCCTGTCGTTCCGGGTCGATCACGCCAGCGACCCGTTCTTCGGCCGCGTCGGCCAGATGAAGGCGGTCAGCCAGAAGCAGCAGGCGTTGAAATTCGAGCTGCTGGTGCCGTTGCGCTCGGAGGAGCAGCCGACCGCCTGCATGAGCTTCAACTATCACCGCGAGCATTTCGGCACCACCTGGGGCATCGTCGACGCCGATGGTGCACCGGCGCACACCGGTTGCGTGGCCTTCGGCATGGATCGCCTCGCGGTCGCGCTATTCCACACCCACGGCATCGATCCGACGCGCTGGCCGTCGCGCGTACGGGAAGCGCTGCAGTTCGAGCGCCAGGCAAGCACCGTCGGCTGACGCCACGAAGCCGCCGTCGAGGGATCGGCAGAACATCTCATGGGCGCGCCCAAGCCGCCGATCCGATGCCGCGAGATCGGAGACTCCGATCTGGACGCGATCACCGATCTCTTGACACGCGGCTTCCCCCGGCGGCCCCGCGGCTATTGGTCGAGCGGCCTGCAGTGGCAAGCCGCGCGCCCGACGCCCGACGGCTATCCACGCTACGGCTATCTGCTCGAGCAAGACGGCAATGCGGTCGGCGTCCTGCTCGTCATCTATAGCGATCGCGGCACGCCTGCGGAGCCGCAGATCTGGTGCAATCTGTCGAGCTGGTATGTCGAACCTGCCTTTCGCAACTACGCGACGATGCTGACGAGAATCGCACAGCGTCGGCCGGAGGTCACTTACGTCAACATCAGCGCCGCAAGGCAGACCTGGCCGATCATTGAGGCGCAAGGATTTCGCGCCTATTGCAGCGGCCTGTTCTTTTCGATGCCGACGCTGTCGCTAGCTGGCCTCAGTTCGCCGGTTGAGACGGTCAGGGCAGACGCCCGCACCGTGGATGGCGTTCCGTCGGATGAGGCCGAATTGCTGATGCGCCATGCGCGCTATGGCTGCCTCAGCGTGGTGGTGCGATCGACGGCGGGCCCCGTTCCGCTGGTGCTGCAGAAGGTCCGCATCCGGCAGGGACGCTTTGCGTTGCCTGCGATGCAGCTGATCTACTGCCGCAGCATCTCCGACTACGTTTCCTGCGCCGGTACCGTCGGCCGCCTGCTGCTGCGTCACGCCGCCGTTTCTGTCATCATCGACGCTAGCGGGCCGATTGACGGTCTCGTCGGCATCTACACCGAGCGGCGCGGCCGGAAGTACATCAAGGGACCGCAGCCGCCTCGCCTTGGCGATCTCAGCGACACCGAGCTGCCGCTGTACGGCCCCTAGCTCAGGCGGCTACCCTGACCTCATGCGCATAGTCCCAATACAGCCGGCGCGCACGGCTGAACACCGGACCGATCGGCAGGGCCCGGTCGTCGATGCGAATGACTGGTGCGACCTTGGCGAAATTGCCCGACGAGAAGATCTCGTCGGCGGCCAGGAAGTCTGCATAGCGCAGCGTGGTCTCGACCACGCTGACGCCGTCGGCTCGCAGCAGCTCGGCCACGCGCTGGCGGGTGATCCCGTTGAGAAACGTGCCGTTCGGCACCGGCGTGAACACCACGCCGTCCTTGACCATGAACACGTTGGCATTGCCGAACTCGGCGACGTTGCCGAGCAGATCGAGCATCAGGCAATTGTTGAAGCCGCGCGAGGCCGCCTCGATCAGCGCGCGCGAATTGTTCGGATAGAGGCAGGACGCCTTGGCATCGACCGGCGCGCACTCGGCGGTCGGCCGCCGGAACGGCGACAGCGTGATGGCGTTGCCCGTCGGCTGCGGCATCGGCGCTTCATAGATGCAAAGGCACCAATTGGTGGTCTCGGGATCGAACAGGACACCGCCGCCGGCGCCATGCTGCGCCCAGTACATCGGGCGGATGTAGAGCTCGGCTCTCGCTCCGAACCGCGCGATCCCCTCCCGCGCCAACCCCATCCAGGTCTCGACGTCCACCACCGGCTTGAGCCGGAAATTGATCGCGGACTGATTCACGCGCGCGCAGTGGCGATCGAGATCTGGCGTCACGCCTTCGAATGCGCGTGCGCCGTCGAACACGGTCGACGCGAGCCATGTCGCGTGGGTCCGGACGCCCATGATCGGCGCATTGCCCTCGCGCCATTCGCCGTCGAAGAAGGTCCAGGTCTGCGAGTAGCTGACAGGCTTGACGATGTGGGTCATGGCGGCGCTCCCGTTCGGCATCGATCGTGTCTGCACTTCTGGCGTGAACATTTTAAGGATTTCCCCGTCGCGACCTGCTGCTCACGATCGATTCACTGCTGATGGGCACAATGCTCGATGCCTTGGTTAATTGGAGCTGTCATGCCGCTCGACCCTCGCGCCCAGCGCCTGCTTTCGATGGTGGCTGCCGCTGTGCCGGAAAGCCAGGAGCGTCCGGGCCCCGCGCAGCGGCGGCAGTCGCTCGCCAAGCTGATGCAATTCGCGCGCAACGACTGCGGCGCCGTCATCACGCGGGACGGCAATTTCTTCGGGCCCTCTGGGCTGCTTCGCTATCGCCTGTATACGCCTGCAGCAGGCCCGGATGATACTGGGGCGCCCCTCCCCGGCTTCGTCTACTTTCACGGCGGCGGTCTCGTGGCAGGCAGCATCGACACGCACGACAAAGTCGCCGCCGCGCTTGCCGCCGCCTCCGGCTGCCGGCTGCTCTCGATCGACTACCGCCTCGCGCCTGAGCACAAGTTCCCCGCAGCGATCGAGGATGCGATCGCGGCGGTTCACTTCGCCATCGATCGCGCGGCCGCGCTCGGCATCGACGGCGGTCGGATTGTGATCGGCGGCGATTCCGCGGGCGCCACGCTCGCCGCCGCCGTTTGCCAGCAGGCCGTCGGCAGCACCGATCTTAGGATCGCGCTGCAGTGCCTGATCTGCCCGGTGCTCGATTTCTCCAATTTCTGGCCGTCGCGCGAGCTGTTCGGGACCGGCCACCTGATCGACAGGGCAACCTGGCAGGCCGACCTCGCCGACTATCTGGTTGGCGAGGTCGATGTCGCCAATCCACTGATATCGCCGTTGTGCCGTGAGACGCTGGCTGGGCTTCCCCCCGCCGTGATCCACACCGCGGAATTCGACCCGATGCGTGACGAGGGCAATGCCTATGCGGCACGGCTCGCGGAAGCTGGTGTCACGGTCGCGCATGTCTGTCACAACGGCATGGTCCACAATTTTCACGCGCTCGGTGCGATCCTGCCGCAGGCCAAAGCAGCACTGGATCTGGTCGGACAGCAAATTCGGTCTCTGCTGCGGGTTCCTGCTGCGCGTTAATTCGAAATTCTTCGGCCAGATATCGTTAGGGTTATTTCGTCGTTCTTGTCGCGAATTATTGCCCGCTTTACGCCTGCGCTCCTACAACGACACCCCTCGCGGAATACGTGCAACCTGCATTGTGGACGGATGCGGGAGTGGAGATCGCCGATGCGCAATGAGACGATTGCAATCCACGCCGGCTATGAACCGGAGGCGACCACCAAGGCCGTCGCGGTTCCGATCTATCAGACCGCCGCCTACGCCTTCGACAGCGCCGATCACGGCGCCGCGCTGTTCAATCTCGAAGCCGAGGGCTACCGCTACAGCCGTATCTCCAATCCGACCACGGCGGTGCTCGAGAAGCGCGTCACCGAGCTCGAGGGCGGCGTCGGTGCGCTCGCCGTCGGCACCGGGCAGGCCGCGCTTCACTTCGCATTCGTCAATCTGGCCGACAGCGGCGGCAACATCGTCTCGGTGCCACAGCTCTACGGCACCACGCACACGCTGCTCGGTCACATCCTGCCGCGCCAGGGCATCACTGGGCGCTTTGCCGAAAGCGATGCGCCCGATGCCATCGAACGTCTCATCGACGAAAACACCAAGGCCGTGTTCGCCGAGACGATCGGCAATCCCGCCGGCAATGTCTGCGACATCGAGGCGCTGGCGAAGGTCGCGCATCGCAACGGCGTGCCGCTGATCGTCGACAACACCGTCGCAACACCGATCCTGCTGCGGCCGTTCGATTACGGCGCCGACATCGCGGTGCATTCGCTGACCAAGTTTCTCGGCGGTCATGGCACGACGCTGGGCGGCATGCTGGTCGACAGCGGCAACTTCCCCTGGAAGGATCATGCCGACCGTTTTCCCGCCTTCACCCAGCCCGACGCGTCCTATCACGGGATGGTCTACACCGATCATTTCGGCCGCAGCGCCTACATCCAGCGCGCGCGCAGCGTCTATCAGCGGACCATGGGTGCCGTGCTGTCGCCGTTCAACGCATTCCTGCTGCTGCAGGGCATCGAGACGGTCGCGCTGCGCATGGAGCGTCACGTCGAAAATGCGCGCAAGGTCGCCGAATTCCTCCGCAACGATCCGCGCGTAGAATGGGTCAACTACGCCGGCTTCGCCGACAGCCGCTATTACCCCCTGGTCCAGAAATATCTCGACGGCCGGGCGTCGTCGCTGTTCACATTCGGGATCAAGGGCGGCATGGAAGCGGGCAAGGCGTTCTATGACGCCCTGAAGCTCGTCACGCGGCTGGTCAATATCGGCGATGCGAAGTCGCTGGCCTGCCATCCCGCATCGACCACACATCGGCAGATGCCGCCGGACGACCAGCGCAAGGCAGGCGTCCTTCCCGAGACGATCCGGCTGTCGATCGGCATCGAGCATGTCAGTGACATCATCGAGGATCTCGACCAGGCTCTCGCCCAGGCCTGCCCTCGTCCGCGTCAGTTGGATGCGGCGGAGTAGAGCGATCAGCCGATGACCCTGCTGTTCGACCGACATCGCAGGATCGCGAGCCCTGCCCTCGCGCCCGCCGAGTTCGACGACCGCGGAGGGCGCCCGATCGAGCTTTCGATCGGCCTCGTCAACAACATGCCGGACAGCGCCCTGAAGGCGACCGATCTCCAGATCGCCCGCCTGCTGCAGCAGTGCGCGCCGCAGCACGTCCGCATCCGCCTGCACTGCTTCTCGCTGCCCTCCATCTTGCGCTCGCAAGCGGCCAGGAGCCACGTCGCCCAGTCCTACGCGGACATCGGGTCGCTCGATCGGCTCGGCATCGACGGCCTGATCGTGACCGGCGCCGAGCCTGTCGCCGCGACATTGCGCGACGAACCTTATTGGTCGGACCTCACCTCCGTGATCGACTGGGCCAGAACCAATACGCGCTCGACCATCTGGTCGTGTCTCGCGGCCCACGCGGCCGTGCTGCACCTGGACGACATCGAGCGGCAGCGGCTGGCGAGCAAATGCTCCGGCATCTTCGACTGCGTGAAGGTCCAGGACGACTGGCTCACGCACGGCATCCATTTGCCGCTTCAGGTGCCGCACTCCCGCCTCAACGCCGTCAACGAGCCGCTGCTGGCAGAGCGCGGCTACGACATCCTGACGCGGTCGGAGGAGGTCGGCGTCGACATCTTCGCGCGCTCGATGCCGAGCCGGTTCGTGTTCTTTCAGGGCCATCCCGAATATGACGCGCTCTCCCTGCAGCGCGAATACATGCGCGACATCGCGCGTTTTCTCGCCGGCCAGCGCGACGACTATCCGCGGCTGCCGAAATCCTATTTCAGCGCCGAGAGCGAGGCGGTGCTCAACGCGTTCGAGTGGCGGGCCAAGGAAAGGCGCGACCCGACGCTGGCGGCCGAGCTCCCGGGATTGACGCTGCGGCCCGATCTCGCCGCAGAAAGCGCCGCCCAGACGCTGTTCAGGAACTGGATCGGCCATCTCGGGCAAACCGGATAGCGCCACAGCCCGCGTCCCATCGGAGCGATCGCACATCGGCGCGCCATCTGTTAGATTGGCGCGACACACCTCCTCTGCAAGGTTCCGATGGCCCGACGCACCGGCAGCGCCGATCTTCCGCTCCATTCCGGGCGCGTCCCGGCCTGGCTCGGCGCGCGCATGGCCTCGCTCGGCGCCATCATCACCCAGGCGATCGTGCATCACTACGGCCGCGACGAATTCCTGGCGCGGATGTCGCATCCGTTCTGGTTCCAATCGTTCGGCGCCGTCATGGGCATGGACTGGCATTCCTCCGGCATCACCACCAGCGTGATCGGCGCGCTGAAGCGCGGGCTGAAGCCGCTGTCCGGCGAGCTCGGCATCTTCGTCTGCGGTGGCCGCGGCGAGCATTCGCGCAAGACGCCCGACGAGTTGCGCCTGCTCAGCGACCGGCTCGGCCTCGACGGCGAGGAGCTGGTCCGGACCAGCAAGCTCGTCGCCAAGGTCGACAGCGCCGCGGTGCAGGACGGCTTCGACCTCTATCTGCACGGCTTCTTCGTCACATCGGACGGCAAATGGACCGTGGTGCAGCAGGGCATGAATGGCGACGCGCGCCAGGCCCGGCGCTACCATTGGCATTCGCAGCAGCTTGCGAGCTTCGTCGACGCGCCGCACAGCGCCATCGATGGTCCCGTCCAGGGCGAGATCGTCAACCTCACCGACAAGCGCGCCGCGCCGTCGCGCCACGCCCAGCTCGAGCTGCTCACCGATCTCGGCCCCGACCGCGTCGTCACGGAGTTCGAACGGCTGAGCACGCCGGAGCCCGCCCAGGGCCTGCTGCCGCATCTCGTCATGCCCGCGCATCACGACGTCAGGCCGAAGGACGTGTTCGCCCGCCGGCTGCACGGCACGCTCGCGGCTGCCGCCGAGCGCGGCCCGGTCGACTTCCCCGACCTGCTGCTGACGCCGGGCGTCGGCGCCCGCACCGTGCGCTCGCTCGCCATGGTCGCCGAGGTCGTGCATGGCGCGCCGTATCGATTCAGCGACCCGGCACGGTTCTCGCTGGCGCATGGCGGCAAGGACCGTCATCCCTATCCGGTGCCGATCAAGGTCTATGACGAGACCATCCGCGTGCTCAAATCGGCCGTCGGCAACGCCAAGCTCGGCCGCGACGAGGCACTGTCGGCGCTGAAGCGGCTCGACGACCAGGCCCGCCGGCTGGAGCGCAGCGCGACCGGCCCCTCGCTCGATGCCTACATCGCGACCGAGCGCGCCGCCTCGCCAGAGCTCGACGGCCGTTCGGTGTTCGGCTGGGAGCGCGACCTCATCCAGCGCACCGGCGAGGCATGAGGCGATGCCGGCACGCAGCGCGGGCGTGCTCGCCTTTCGCAGGACCTCCAACGGATTGGAAGTGCTCCTGGTGCATCCCGGCGGCCCGTTCTGGCGCAACAAGGATCTCGGCGCCTGGTCGATCCCGAAGGGCGAGTTCGGCGCCGGCGAGCAGGCCGAGGCGGTGGCGCGGCGCGAATTTGCCGAGGAGCTCGGCACGACGCTGACGGCGTCGCTGCTGCCGCTCGGCGAGATCAAGCAGCGCGGCGGCAAGGTGGTCGAGGCGTTCGCCGCCGAGAGCGATCTCGATGCCGGCAGCATCACCAGCAACGCGTTCGAGCTCGAATGGCCGCCGCGCAGCGGCCGTATCCAGCGCTTTCCCGAGGTGGACCGCGCCGCCTGGTTCGACCTCGCCGAGGCGAGGGTCCGGATCAATCCGGCGCAGGCCGCGCTGCTCGACCGTCTCGTGGAGATCGGCGGAGGGTGAGCTGTCACCATCCGCCGCCGACATCACGCCGCGCGGACGTTGCCGAGGAATCGCCCGGTCTGGGTCTTGAGCTGATCCGACTGGCTGCCGAGCTGCGAGGCCGCACTCAACACCTGTGCCGCCGCGGCGCCGACCTGGCCGGACGCCTCGCGCACGCCGACAATGTGCTGCATGACCCCCTGCGTGCCCTGCGCCGCCTGCTGCACGCTGCGGGCGATTTCCTTGGTCGCAGCGCCCTGCTCCTCGACCGCGGCTGCGATCGCGTCGGTGATCTCGTTCATCTGCCCGATGGTCGCGCCGATCTCGCGGATTGCGTTGACCGTCGAGCCGGTGGCGTCGCGGATGGCTTCGATCTGGCTGGTGATCTCCTCGGTCGCCTTGGCGGTCTGCGCCGACAGCGCCTTGACCTCGTTGGCGACCACCGCGAAGCCCTTGCCGGCCTCGCCGGCACGCGCCGATTCGATGGTGGCGTTCAGCGCCAGCAGGTTGGTCTGGCCGGCGATGGTCTGGATCAGGGCCATCACCTCGCCGATCTTCTGCGACGCGTGGACCAGCCTGTCGACCATCGCCTCCGTCCGCGTCGCCTGCCCGACCGCGTTCTGGGCGATCGACGACGACTGCGTGACCTGCTTGGCGATCTCCTGGATCGATGACGACAACTGCTCGGCGGAGGCCGACACCGTCTGCACGTTCTTGGCGGTCTGCTCGGCGGCCGCGGCCACCTTCGCGCTCTGGTCGGTGGTGCCGGCGACGATGCTCGACATCGATTGCGCGGAGGTCTGCAGCTCGCCGGCCGCGGTCGCGGTGGTCTGGATCACGCCGCCGATCGAGCGCTCGAACTCGTCGGCGATCCGCACCAGCACCGTGCGGCGCTCCTCGGCGGCCTGCTGCTTGGACTGCTCCTGCTCGGCCCGGAGGCGCTCGCTCTCGGCGAGATGGTCCTTGAAGATCTGCAGGCTGCGCGCCATGCGGCCGATCTCGTTCCTGCGATCGGTGAACGGCACCTCGAGGCCCAGATTGCCCTTGGTCAGCTCGTCCATCACGACGCAGGTGCGGTCGAGCGGAACGACGACGCTGCGTCCGAGCCAGAAGGCGACGACCGCGGCGACCAGCAGACCGGCAAGCGCGCCGAAGCCGGCCCACATCGCACGCTGATAGACGACTGCGTCGATGTCGTCGACATACACGCCGGCCTGGATCGCCAGCATCTTGTCGCCGCTGCCATAGGCGCCGACGTAGGACATCTTCGGCAGCTCGGTCGTCCCCCCGGCGCGCGGCACCTTGTACTCGACGAAGCCGCCGCCGGCGCGCGCCGTGCGCACGATGTCCTGGATCAGGAGCTTGCCGGTGGAATCCTTGAAGTCCCAGCGGTTGACGTTGATGTATTTCGGGTTGGCATGGACATAGGTCACGCCCGCATCCGACGATCCGGTTCCGTAGACGCCGAGATAGTCGTTGTACTGGCCCCAGCGCATTGCGCCGATCGCGGCGTAGGCCTGCTGCCGCGCCTGCTCCGGCGCGACCTTGCCGGCGGTCGCCGCGGCGTCATAATAGCTCAGCACCTTGACGGCGGACTCGACGAGGTTGCGGACCATGGTCTGCCGCTCCTCGAGAACGGTTCCGCGCAGCATCAGGATCTGCATGGCGGAGACGGCGAACAGTGCGATCGACATCACGGCGATGATCGCCGCGAGACGCTGATAGACAGTCAGGTGTCGCATTTTCTGGTTCTCGTTGCGTGGACTGTATGCACGATACCAACCCTACATTAATGGTTTGCTATCCGTGCCGCCCGAACCCTGGCGAACTAATTAGTCTTTGGACTGAAAACGTCCGTTCACGCGAACTTGTGCCAGAGAACAACCAGTGCGGTATTGCGCGACGATCGCTCGAATTAACATGCGATAATTGAAAGGGCCGGTTCGCACCAGTTCCACCCGATTGGGTGTCGAGTCCCCACGGAGTTGCGTTGTCGCGACGCGTCAGGCGCCCGAGCTTTGTGCAGCGAAGCCCTCACGTCATCGAGGGCGCAGGGAAGACCAGGCATCGGCTGATTCCTGCGGCCCCCGTGCGGAAAGGAATGCACGGGGCAGGAACCACAGGTTCAGCCGGGTTTGCCCGGCCTTCCCTGCGCAATGGTGTTACGGCTGCTTCGCACTCTCCCCGGGGACCGGCGTTCTTGCCCCCGTTTGCGACAACGCGCCAATGGCACGCCACGCAGGCATCAGCGTCGGGATGCCAGGACCATGCGACTTGACCGTCCGTGCCGGCGCCGCTCGTCAGTCGGCGCCTGCCCGTCCATCACATCCCACCCCAACGCTCCTGACGATGCGCAGCGCCCCTCGTCGATGAGGCGGGACAATCAGAGAGAAGCACGATTTCCGATAAAACGAAAGAGAAAAATTTGCGCAGGCGAGCGCGGTGGAGCCGATGTCGTTGAAGCAACGAACGAACTTCGTGTTTCGGCGCAGGACGGATGCGACATGTCCCCGCGGCCCGGCGCTCCTGGCGAGCCCAGGTCCGGCCCGACGGGCGACTCGGTTCGAACGCCTCAGGACGAGACCGCCGCGCGCATCGGACGGCGCTGCCGCAGCAGCAACAGGATGACCACGGCCGCGCACGAGCATGCCAGGCTCAGCGCCAGCGGCGCGTTGCTGCCGTAGCGGGTCAAGAGCTCGACGAGGATGGGCGCCGACACCGCCGACAGCAGGTTGAGCGGCAGTCCGATCTGGGCGGACGCCTTGGCGAAGGCCGCCTTATCGTAGAACACCAGCGGCATGGTGGCCCGCGCCACGGCAAGCGCGCCGCTGCCGAGGCCGTAGATCAGGATGAAGGCGCCGATCGCGGCATGCGAGCCGTCGCTCAGCATCAGCAGCAGCATCGCCACCGGCAGCGCCAGGCCGGCGACGATCGCGGTGGTGATGCCGTCCCAGCGGCCGCCGCCGAGAAAATCGATGGCGCGGGCGCTGATCTGGATCACCCCCAGCATCGAGCCGAAGCCGACCGCCTCGGCAGCCGACAGGCCTTCGGCCTTCAGGAGCTCGATCAGCACGGCCCCCATCCCGAACGCGACGAAGGCGTTGAGGCCGGAGGCGCCGACCAGCAGATAGAACGTGCCGCGCGACGGCGTCGCTGCGGGGACGGACGCCGCCGCATCCGATGATGACGGCGGCAGATGATCATGGACGCGCCGCGGCAGCAGAAACACGAACAGCGGCAGCGAGACCAGCAGCAGCAGGCCGGCGTAGACGAGACAGGTGCTGCGCCAGCCGATATGCGCCGAGAGCGCCGAGGTGACCGGCCAGAAGATGCTGCTCGACAGCCCCGTGACCAGCATCAGCGCGCCGATGGCGCTGCGCGCGCGCAGGCCGGCGATCTCGTTGAGCACGATGTAGGAGGCGGTCGAGAGCGTGGCGCTGCCGGCCACGCCGAGCAGCAGCCATGCGGCATAGTAAGAGAGCGCGCCCTGCGCGGCCGACAGCAGCGCATAGCCCGGCGCGGCCAGCAGGGTGCCCGCGATCATCACCCGCCGCCCGCCATGCTTGACGAACGGCCGCGCCAGCAGCGGCGAGCACAGCCCCATCGACATGTACAGCACCGAGGTGCTGGCGAAGATGGCCGTCAGATCCATCTCCAGATCCGCCGCCATGGCCCGGCCGATCACCGCCGGCAGGCTGAGCGTGCCCCAGGCGATGAGCTGGGTGATGGCCAGGACGATCAGGACGCGCAGGAGGGAGGGGTCGGCGATGACGGGGGGCATTTCGGGCGGGGGCACTGCACGGAGGTGACGCGCGACGCGCGTTGCAGTTCTGAGTCTAGAGCATTCGCGCCGAATCAGCCCCGCTGTTTCGGAATTGCGGCCCCGCCACCGGCGGGGTGCTCGTGTCAGGTGCCGGCAACTGCACGCACGGCCGCCGGCCCGAGCAGGAACAGCATGAGCAGCGCCGCACGGGAGCAGCCGATCGTCAGCCCCCATGGTCTCAAGTCGATGCAGGAGCATCGCCTAACGTGCCGCGGAGCGGTGCTCCTCACGATGGAGGGGTTAGATTTTGGCCGAAAAAAAACCATGCGAGGCCGCCGTAGGCGGCCGCCGCGAAGGGTGGCTGCGAAACGAGCGCTCGCCACAGCTTGTTGCCTCATCTGCGATCGCCCTACCCTACCTCCGAAGCTCGAGCTTCGCGCGCCTACAGGAGGTGTGATAGGAACCAGTCACGCGCAGCCGAGGATGATTGTTCGAAGTGCTGGACATAGGGCGCGAAATGCCCGCAAGGCAGACTGACAAACTGCTTTGGCTCGCCGGCGCGTGCGAACGCCTCCCGGGACGCCTCGATCGGCATCAGCATGTCGCCCTCGGCCGCGATCCACATCAGCGGCCGCGGCGCGATGCGATGCAAAAAAGCGGCCGGCTCGAAGCTGAAGGTGAGCTCTAGGCTGCGCACGGTAACCTCGTTGCGCCACAGCGGCGAGATCTTCGCCGCCTCCATGCACCAGTCGTAGGCGTCCGACGTCCCGAGGATGCACGGCGTCGTCGCCGGATCCTGCGCCACCACCTGCATGGTCATCGGCGGCTCGCCCGCGGCACGGGCCAATCGCTCGCCGACGAACAGCTGCGACAGCTGCGCCTTCGTCTCCGCCGGAATGTGGCTCCAGATCGCGCCGCCGCTGAGGAACGAGACCTGCACTGCCACGCAGCGGATGCGCTGATCGATCGCCGCCGCCTGGATGGCGACACCGCCGCCATAGCTGGAGCCCCAGGCGCCGATCCTTCTGGGATCGACGCGCGGCAGGGTCATCGCGAAGGTGATGGCATCGCGGTAGTCGGCCAGTTGCTGCATCGGGTCGATCTCCTGCCGGACGCGCCCTTCGCTCTCGCCGAAATTGCGGGGATCATAGACCAGCGCGCCGAGACCGGCTGCGCTGAACGCGGCGGCATATTTGTCGAGATAGCTTTCCTTGAGCCCGCTGAAGCCGTGATGAAGCACGACGATGGGCGCTGTCGGCGCGTCCCCCTGCGGCGGCACGTGCCAGCCGCGCAGCACCGTACCATCGTCGGCCTTGAAGGCCACCTTCTCGAACCCAGCCCGCAGATCCGAACCGACCATTGCAACCTCCCTGTGCTCTCGCCTCTCCGCCTTGTCTGCACGGCGGTCTCGGCCTAGCCTCTAAGCCAAGCGCGGCACCGACGTCCCGGACGGCAGCGAAGGCGAACCCGGACGACAGCGAAACGTGGGCGGACGCAGCCGCCGCAAGCGAGGGCCCCGGGCGGCCGAGGGAAAGCGTTGCAGATGCCGAACGTGCAAGGGTTTGCCTCGCTGACCGCGCCCACGACGTCCCTCGACCCACTGCTCGGCTGGACCATTCACGACGCCATCTCGCTCCGTCAGCAGTTGAGGCAGCTAGGCGATGCTCTCGTGATCGAAGCGCAGGTCGCGCAGGGCTGCGCCGGGACGCGCCGCGCCTCCGATGCCGGTCTGGTGGTCGTGATGACTGTGATCGAAGGCCGGGAGCGCGGCGAGGACTCCACCGGCACGGTGCTGTTCGAACCCGGCGACGTGATCGTCTGGAACACGCGCGAGACGCTCGCCTTCGCCACGCTCAGTCCGCTGCGCAAGATGATGATCGCCTGCCCTGAAGCGGTGATCCGGAATTTTCACCCCGACCTGATCGGACGCGGCCGCCTGCATCTGCCCGGCCGACACGGCTTCGGCGCCGCCGTGTCCGGTTACTTCGAGGGCTTCGCCGGCACACTGGCCGAGATGGACGACAGCGAGGTCCATGCCGCTGTCGATGCCGGGCTCGAGATCGTCGCCAGGGCGGCCCGCCTGATGCGCCGCGACGCTGCACCGCGACGCACATCCACACAGTTCGCGCGCATCATGAGCTACATCGACGCACAGCTGCACGACCCTGATCTCGACAGCGCCGAGATCGCCGCCCACTTCGGACTATCCGTCCGCTCCGTACAATTGTTGTTCGCCGAGCACGGCACCACGCCCTCGGAATGCATCCGCCAGCGCCGCCTCGACCGCTGCCGCCGCGACCTCGAAGCCGCGCGCCGAACCGAGAGCATTACCGACATCGCCCTGCGCTGGGGCTTCAACGACCCCTCGCATTTCAGCCGCCTCTTCCGCCGTCGATATGGCGTGCCCCCGCGCACGCTCGCGCGGAAGATGCCGAAGGGCTGACAGCCCGCAGCGATTTCATCTTCTCGCAACTGAACGGAATGGCTGGGATGGCCGGCTGGCGGAGAGAGTGTCCTCCATATCTAAGATCTTATATTGCTGGGATAATTGTGTTTTTTGTCCTTAAAATTGGGCCAAATACCCGCTGTAATACCCGGGATCGTCCACCATTGTGAGCTTGGCTCACCGCCCAATCTCTGAGTGGACATCACCTATGGGAAGGTGTGGCAGCAGGGACACCTCGTCTTGGTGCGGTGATGCCAGATGTCGGACAAATCTCCAGGTTGAAACTTCGTCTGGCGGACCTTGATGCGTGCTTTTCGTCTAGCGGGCTTTCTATTGCTGGTCCTGCTGCTCGAGCCGGAGGCTGCGTTGTCGGACTATCTATCTAGAGATGCAGGAGGGCGGCTGGCTGATCGAGGTGTCGGACCGCTTGCTTATCCGGGTGACGATGCCGGAGGGATATCGGCGACTAATGACGGCCCTCCGCGACCTGAAAGAAAACTTTGCGGAGAGCTTCACTGGACTGGTTTCCCAAGTCTCCTCGCTGATCGTCGCGGCCGCCGACGATCCGGATCAGCACCACGCGGTCGCTGGTGCCGGCGATCTAGGCGAGCAGCGCGTTGGTGAGCATGGTCTTGCCGGTGCCGGTGCCGCCGGCGACGAGGATGTTCTTGCGCGACGCGACGGCCGCGCGCACGACGCCGCCTGTCCGGCAGTCATGGTGCCGGCGGCGAAGTAATCGTCGAGGGTGAAGACGGCGACGGCGGGCTTGCGGATGGCGAACGCTGGCGCTGTGACGACGGGCGGCAGCAGCCCCTCGAACCGCTCCCCCGTCTCGGGCAGCTCGGCCGAGACGCGTGGGCGCTCCGCGTGGACCTCGGCGCCGACATGATGCGCGACCAAGCGCACGATTCGCTCGCCGTCGGCAGGCGACAGAGTGCGACCGCTATCTTCGAGGCCACCGGATAGCCGATCGATCCAGAGCCGGCCGTCGGGATTGAGCATCACCTCGACGATCGAGGGGTCTTCGAGGAAGGCGGCGATGGCCGGGCCGAGCGCGGTACGCAGCATACGCGCGCCGCGTGAGAGGGCCTCGGAATGGAGCGGAGCAGCCGCCACGATCGTCCCCATCGTTGACCAATCGCGACGCGCGATTGGCGACGGGGATGATTAGGGCGGTTCAACAAGTATTCAGGTGGCGTAGGAGGGTGGCGAACAGCAGAGCAAAAATACTTGCTCACGCGAAAACGGAATTTCCGGACGAGGCCTGTTTGAGCATACGATTCGGCTTGGCTGCGCCGGTGCGGTTCACGGCGAGGATGATGCTCGATGATCTATGAGAACCGCGCATCGAGGCTCACGTCCGCCTCGCTCCCCATGGAAACAGCCAGACGTGTGACGCGCTACCGCAATTCGCGAGCTGCCCGCCTTCAGGCAGTTGGCACTCGCGCCAGCGCCAGCGCCGCTTGGACGCCGCTTTCCAGGATCCGGTCCGCCGCCGCTGGATCCGCCACGGCACGTGCATACTGGAGCGTCCCGACCATGAGCGCGAAGATTGCCGTGGCGCGCTGATGCGCGACTTCGGCATCGGCAACCGGGATCAGCGGCGTCAAGACCCGAAGATAGCGAGCGATCCCCTCTTCATACGCTTGCCGGGTTGCTGCCGGTAGGCGCGCGACTTCCGGCAGCAAAGCCGCGGACGGGCAGCCGCGCGCCGGATTTTCGAGGTGAGCCCGGCAAAGATAGCTTCGAAGAACGCCCTCGAGATCACTACCGGCTTCGATGCTTTCCTCGACGCGATGTTGCTGCTCGCCGATCGCGGCAGACATTGCTTCGCGAACGAGGTCGTCCTTTGATTTGAAGTGGAGATAGAAGGCACCGTTGGTCAGGCCCGCATCGCTCATGATCCCGGCGATCCCGGCCGCGGAGATGCCATCTTGGCGGAACCGCTTCGACGCAACGCCGAGAATGTGGCGGTGCGTCTCCTCCTTGTGTCCCTTCGCAAAACGCATGTTTTTGCCTCTGCCTCCCTTCAAGCAAGCTGGCGGGCTAGGACGGTCTCGACCCGGCGCGCGAGATCGAGCAGCGCCCGGTCGCCGTAGGACGGTCCATCGAGCTCCAGACCGATCGGCAGGCCGGCCTGAGACAGGCCCGCCGGCATACTGATGCCTGGCAGGCCGCACAGGCTCGCTACAAGCGTATTGTTCGCGAGCACGAGGTCGCTCACTTCTCGCTCTCTAATCATGAATTTGGTCTGCTGGTCGATCCGTGGCGCGGTCGCAGGCGTCGTCGGTTGCAGCAATGCCTGAGCCCCATGGTCTGAGAAGATCGCATTGAGACGGCGCTGTGCTTCCGTCCGCTTTACGGCAAGTGCGGTCTGGTAGGTATCGACCGAGGTCGCGCCGCCGCCGTCCGGCAAGACCATGTAGCGCCAAGCGCCCTGCAACTCGGGCTTGAGACTTTCGATCACCCCCTCGAAGGTGATGGGGACGCCATGCTCGAGGAGAAAGCCGGACACGGCGCCCACCGTCTCGTGAAAGAAGATGCTCCAGGTCGCCGATTGCGACAGGGCGCCGAAATCCTCGCCGAGGTCCATCTCGACGATTTCGGCGCCGACATCGCTGAGCCAAGTCAGCGCTTCGCGGAAGCGCGCATCAACATCCGGCTCGACGAGATCGAGAAACTGCCGTGGCGCATAGGCGAGCCGGACGCCCGTCAGGCCGGCTTCGCGCGCGTCGAACTGCGTCGGTGCCGCACCAGTCACCACGGCGTCCATGAGCGCGCAATCCTCGACGCTGCGGGCGAGCACGCCCGTGGTATCGAGCGTGTGCGATACCGGCGCGGCGCCGCCGCGTGGCCAACGCCCCGTCGTTGGTTTGAAACCGACGACACCACACAGAGATGCAGGGACGCGGATCGACCCGATCGTATCGCCGCCGAGCGATGCCGGCACGAGCCCGGCCGCGACGGCCGCGGCGGAGCCACTGGACGAGCCGCCTGATACGCGATCTCGGTCGACCGGATTCCTCACCTGCCCGTAGGGCGCGTTGTGGCCCGTGAGCCCGAACGACATCTCGACGAGGTTGTTCTTGCCGAACACCAGTGCGCCGGCCTCCTTGACGGCGCGCACCGCCTCGGCATCCTCTTGCGGCACGAAGCCCGCGAGAGGCTTGATCCCAAGGCTCGTCGGAATGCCCTTGGTCAGATAGCTGTCCTTGATCCCGAGCGGAACGCCAAGGAGCGGCGACGCAGCTCCTGCCGCGCGGGCGGCATCGGCCTGGCGTGCGGCGGCAAGGACGCCGGCCTCGTCGATGGTGACGAAGGCGTTCAGATCCCCGTGCAGCCGGGCTCGTTGCAGAAGGGCGGTGGCATAGGCCTCGGCGGTCAAGTCGCCGTTTCGGATCGCCTCGGCGGCACCAGCCACGCCAAGCGAAGCAAGCTCTGCTTCCGTCGAAGCATCGATGGGGCCGGGGTTTGCGGTATTGACCATGTCTGGTGGCTCCTCGCGGAATCAGCGGCCATTCAGGTGGGAATGGCGCGCTTTGCCGTGTCAGGTTTTGAGAAAGTCCAAGATCAGGCGCCCGACCTCTTCAGGCTGTTCCAGATGAAGGAAGTGTCCGACCTTCGGTAGAACGATGCGTCGCAGTCCCTTTGTGAAGACGGCTTCCTTGCCTTCACTCAAATCCGCGGACATGCAGCCATCCTCTGCGCCATGCAGGTACAACCCCGGAACCTCAATGGGCCTGCTCGCCCGCGCCTCAAGCGAGCGCGCGGCGGGATCCTCCGGCGACGGAGCGAAGAGCTGCCGGTAATAGGAGAGCGTTTGCGAGAGCACACCGGGTGCGCCGAGCATTGCGTTCAATGCCACGCGCTCGGCCGGCGGCAGGCTGTAGCCGGGGGACCATTCGCAACAGAGCCGATCGATGAAGGCGTAGTCGTCGATCGGCACGGCCGTCTCGGCGAGCCGCGTCTGGAAATAGAACATATACCAGCCTCGCCGCTGCTGATCGCCGTTCGCAACGAAGGCAGCTCCGAGCTGTGGCCCATATGGCACGGCGAGCCCGACCAGCCTGCGAACCCGGGCGGGTTCCAAGCTGGCGGCTGCACAAACCGCGCGGGCGCCGAGGTCGTGCCCGATGAGGTCCGCTTGGTCGCGTCCCAGGGCGGCGATCAGCGCGATGACGTCCGCGCCTGTCGCGGCCGCACGATACGAGCCGTCAGGCGCAGCGCCTTCGGGCCAGTAACCGCGCATCGCGGGTGCCACGGCCCAGAATCCGGCGTCCGCCAGTTGCTGGAGCACCGGAGTCCAGCTCCGGGCATGATCAGCTAATCCGTGCATACAGAGCACGAGCGGACCAGCCCCAACCTCTAAGATCGGAAAGTCGAGGCCGTTGGCGCGCACCGCGCGCTGTTTGACGCCGAGTGGGAGCGCCGCCGGGATGTCCTGTGTCATGTCGCCACCCGTTGCGTCAGAGCAGCGGTCTCCGGCGCGAAAGAGAAGCCGGATGCATGGCTGCGGATACGTCCGGCATGGGGGATGCCGAAATGCGCCGGGAACAGGAGGCTGTCGTGTTCGGCGCAATGGGCGAGCACGCGCAGGCGCGATTGCACGGCCGTCTCTGCGTCGAGGCAGAACCGGCTGCTCCAGCCCGGTTGATAGACCTGGATCGGATTGTGCAGCACATCGCCGCTGAACAGTCCCTCCTCCTGCCCGTGCAGAAGGCGGAGGATGATCTGCCCCGGTGAATGGCCCGGCGCCGGCTCGATCAGCAGGTTGTCGCCGAGCTGGTCGGTCATGGCGACGACGCGCTCCTGCTTCGCCGCGATCACCGGCAGCACGGAATCGGTGAAGACGTCGCGTGGCTCTTCCGGAAGATGCGGATTCCTGGCGGGATCCCAGAAATCCAGCTCTTCGCGGGAAAAAACGTACTTGGCGTTCGGAAAGGTCGGGACCCAGCGGCCGTCCAGCAGCCGCGTATTCCACCCGACATGGTCGACGTGCAAATGGGTGCAGAGGACGTAGTCGATGTCCTCCGGTGGTACGCCGGCGGCACGGAGCCGGTCCAGGTACCGCGTGTCGAGCCCATGGAAATGCGGCGAGCCCGGCCGCTGCTTGGCGTTGCCGCAGCAGGTATCGACGAGGATGTTGTGGTGCGGTGTCCGGATCAGCCAGGAATGCACGGACATGACGAACTGGTCGGTAGCCGGTACATAGTAGTTCGGCGCCATCCAATGCATGTGCTCGTCCAGCACGTGAGGGTCCCAGGCCGCGAGCAATTCCTGCGGCCGGAACGCAGGACCCAACAGCTCTTCGATCCGCGTGACCGTCGTCTCGCCGATCCGCCAAGTGGCGAGGTTCTCCTGCACGGCGCTCATGATGTCCGCACCTTCGAGCCGGAGTCCGCTGCAGGCCATATGGTGCCGGAGAGCGCTGCGGCGACGCAGAGGGCGGCGGCGGCGACCAGGGCGGACGCGACAAGCGCGAAAAGGGCTGCCTCGGAAAATCCGAAGACGGCGACCGCGAGCCATCCGCCGCCCGCCGCGACCAACAGTCGGACGGCACCGGCGAGGAAGATCCACCCCATGCGGCCGCTGCCCTGTGCCGCGAAGCCGAGCGCGAAGATGACGCCATTCGCGGCGTAAAAAGGTGCCACGATCCGGAAATAAAGCGAGCCCGTCTCCAGGACGGCACCGTCATGGGAGAAGAGGCCGATCCAGAGCCACGGAGCGAGCGCCACCAGCAGCCCCACCGTCTCGGTGAAGGCTATGGTGATGCCGGTGCCGAACCAGGCGATCTTCTTGGCCCTGGCGACGTCTCCGGCACCGATATTGGTGCCCACCATGGTCAGGATCGCCGTTCCCAGGCCGAACATGATGGGGACGAGTACGTAGTCGAGCCGCGAGGCGGTGCCGTAGCCGCCGATGGCATCGACGCCGAAGCGGCCGACGGCCGCCGTGACGAGCATGACCATCAGGTTCAGTTGCACGGTGTTCAAGGCGGCGAGCAGGCCGACCTTGAGGATGTCGCCGAACAGGGACGAGCGCAGACGGCCGAGCGACAGGCGCAGGCCGGAGCGGCCGCTCGCCATGTAGAGCAGCAGGGCGAGTGTCGCCGCACCGTAATAGAGGGTGACGGCGATGCCCGCACCGGCGACGCCGAAGCCGGGGATCGGACCGATACCGAAGATGAAGGCCGGCGAGAGGGGGACGAGCACGGCCGCGCCGACGAAGGTCACCAGCGCCGGCACGCGCACGTTGCCGATGCCGCGAAGCGCCGCGGACAGAAGATTGACGATCCAGATGGGCACCGCTGAGAGGAAGATGAAGTTCGAGTAGGTGAGCGCCGAATGCAGGGCCTCGCCCGTGCCGCCCAACGCCCCATAAAGCGGGCCGCCGAGGGCCAGGGCGAGAGCCGAGAACAGCAGGCCGAAAGCGATGGCGATCACGAGCGCATGGAGTACGAGCGCATTCGCATCCTCATGTCGCCTGGCGCCGACGGCCCGCGCCACGGCCGCGGCGACGCCGCCGCCGATCCCGCCGGCGGACATCATCGTCATGAGCATCCAAATTGGAAACACCAGGGCGACGCCGATCAGCGCCTCGGTGCCGAGGCGCGAGACGTAGAAGGTCTCGGCGACGTTCACGAGCGTCTGCGCAACGAGAACGCCGATGGTCGGCAGCGCCAGCCGCATCATCGTCTTGAAGATGGGGCCATGCAGCATCGCCTCGCGGGCCCGTAGCTTGGCCGCGTTCCGACGATGCTCGACGGCGGAGCGCAAGGCATCGCGCGACCCGCCCCCGGTGTCCGACACTGATGCGACGGCTTCAGTCATGGCGATACCGGGGTGCAGGTTGCCCGGCGGCGAGAGAGGTCCTGAGACCCTGGCGGGCCGCCTCATAGGTGCCCCACACCGCTTCATCGGCGACAGTCGGCAGCGTCAGGACCTCGCCGCGGTCGAGGCCGACAAGCGCCGCTTCGACGAGGTCTTCCGGATTCATGATCATCGAGCGGGGAATCACACTCTCCGGCACGCCGCCCCGCGCCCACATCTCGGTGTCGGTGGGACCGGGCAGAACGGCCTGGAACCGCACGCCCGATCCCTGGGTCTTGCCCGCGAGGGAGATCGTGAGGTTGATCAGGTAGTTCTTCGATCCGCTATAGGCGCCGTCGAACATCTCCGGCACGAAAGCGGTGACCGAGCTGATGTTGACGACGGTGCCGCCGCCGTGCTCTGCAAACGCCTTGGCGGCGGCGATGGAAAGCAGGGTCGGCGCCGTGACGTTGACGGCAATCAGTTCCTCGGCATCCGCCAGGCTGCCTTGCAACATCCCGCCGGGCGTCGAAAGGCCGGCATTATTGACCAGAAACGCGATCGCAGGATCGGCGCCGATACGCTCGGCCAGCTTCAGGACCGCCTCCCGCTTCGAAAGATCAGCCACGACGATTTCGACTGTCCGACCGCTTTCCTTCCTGATCCGGCCGGCAACGGCTTCGAGCCGTTCGGCATTGCGAGCGACAGTAATCAGGTCGTATCCGCGTTCGGCAAGCTTACGCGCATAAACCGCCCCGATCCCGGTCGAAGCCCCGGTTACAATCGCCTTGCGAACTGTCGTGCCGGTCATGTTCCCTCTCAAAAGCTGTGGCGCGGCATTGCCGGAGCGCGGCGCATGCCCAGGCCGATGGCATTACGATCATAATATACAATTATGATCGTAATTCAATAGCGCTCACCATGTTGATCGGATTCAGCGGTTTAGGTTCATCGAGCCAGAGTTGGCGTCCAGTTGGCAGCTCGGCCCCGCTTCATGGCTCTCGGGAGTCCTCGGGATCTCCTGCCGGAGCTTCGGCCCCTCGCTCAGACGCCGGCCAAGCGTGGCGACAAAATTGTCGTAGCGCGCGCCAGCCTGTGTTCGACACGCCCAACCGAAGACAGGGCAATGGAGCGCACGGATCGATGCTTTTGAACGGGAGGGGCATCACCCGCCTGCACACGCACAGCACGGAAGGTGGGGACACGAGGGAAAAACCGGTAAAGCATGGCCGGAGCCGGGCAAGGCATTGAAGCAATTCAAGAGCCGCACGGAGCTTTTTATCGGCCCGCGCCATTACGATCCCATGGGCGAGATGTACGAGGTGCGGAGCGCCGTCGAGCACCTGCACGAGCATCGCTATCTTGAGACATTCGACCGCGAGGTGAGGCTTGGCCTATTGCGGAAGGAAGTAGTCGCCGAGCACATTGCCCGCACCACGCTCGCGCGGATCGCGACGAACGACGCGATCTTCCATCATTTTGGCGATCGCCGCGGCCATCGCCGGCGCACAGGCGGGATCTAATTGGCTCAAAGCACAGCCGCCGAGTCTGCAGGAAGCACAGCAGGTTCTGGTTTCCATCGTCAGTGCCGGCAGGCGAGCCGCCGATGTCATCGACCGCGTTCGGGCCCTCTTCAAAGAGGCTCCTCCCCAGAAGGCAGAGATGGAGTTCAACAGCGCGGTGCTTGAGACGTAGCGCTTACCCGCGCCGAGGCCGCGAGGAACGGGGTACACGTTCGCACTCAACTCGCGGACGGCTTGCCGGTAATCCGAGCAGATCGGGTCCAACTGCAACAAGTCATTCTCAATTTGACGATCAACGCCATCGAAGCGATGCGCGACGTCGGCGAAAACGACCGCAAACTGCTGATCAGCACCCGAAAGGAGTCCGCACGGGTTTGCTTCGAAGTGCGGGATACCGGGCCCGGTTTCGCACCGGGAGCTCTCGAGCGCTTGTTCGAGGCATTCTACACCGCAAAGCCGGACGGCCTCGAACTCGGGCTGTCTATCTGCCGCTCAATCATCGAATCCCACAACGGCCGGTTATGGGCGAGCCCCAACACGCCGCGGGGGGCTATCTTTAGCTTCACCGCGCCCGCTGACCCGCGGGTCACATCGTGAGTCGGTTGGAAGCAATCGGGGACGGACAAAACCGCGCTTTGAAACCACGGCGTCGGCGGAATGTGGCGCCTAGGCCGCGAGCTGCTAACCCAGGCAAGCTGTCGTTATTCGTCGTCCGGAGGCCCCTTCCGCCGACGACAAAGGGACCGATTTTCACTCGGCCGCAACCGTATGATGCCGCAGCGGCAACCCGAGCCGTTCCCAGACGTCGACCATGGCGCCGGCGAGCGCGTCGATCAGCCCGTCATGATGACAGGGGCTGGGCGTGATGCAGAGCCTTTCCGTGCCGCGGGGGGACGGTCGGGTAATGATCGGCTGAACATAGATGCCGTGCTACTTGAGGAGAAGATGGCTCCCTTTCTTGCACTTCTCCGGATATACGACCATCGAGGACGGCCGGAATGCCTCCGCCGGAGATAACGACCTTGCCGGCGTTGCTCGCCTGGATGCCGAACGGCGGCTTTCCCGGCTGGGTAAGATGCGCCAGTTCGGACGTCGGCTTGTCGAAAAGCCGCGCCGTGACGGCCTTGTTGATCGCAAGATCGATGCTTCCGCTCAGCGCGCCGTCCTGGCGCGTGAATGCCAGGAGATGGCCAACAGCATCAACGCCGGCCACGTTGTGTGGAGTACCAAGGCTCTCGGCTTCGGCAGCCGACAGCATTTGCTTCGCATGACGAAGCGTCAGGCAGTCGTATGAGCGCGGCATGACAGACCTCACATGCTGGAGCAGCTTCGATGGCTTACGCCGGTCTTCGCCGGCCGCCCACGGCAGGCGGTCCCTAATTCTGCGCCCGCAACTCGGCAATGTCCCTTGCGGTCAGCGACGAACCCTTCGCGCCGAAGCGGCCGGTCACGTAGTTGGCCACCGCGGCGATCTCACCGTCCGAGAACGCACGCCCGAATGACGGCATCGAGAGTGCGCCATCGTCGGGAGTCAGGCGCTTTGTTCCGCTGATAACGATCTGAGCCACGTTCGTAGCGTTCGGGTCGTTGACGGCGGCACTCCCGGTTAACGTCGCGAACTTCGAGACTGCGCTCTCGCCACTCCAACCGTGGCAGCTCGCGCAGGCGCCTTCGAAGATCTTCTTGCCGAGGAGGCTCGCGGTGACGCCATCCTTGTGAGATGCCGGAGCGGGTACGGGCTTCGGCGAGGGACTCGACGAGGTCGCCGGCGGGACGCTCCGCAGGAACGTGACCACCGCCTCGATGTCGGCTTTGGCCATCTTGCTGAAAGAGTGATCGACGGCCTCGCCCATCGGACCCGATGCGGTGCCGCGTCCGGAGACGTGTCCGACACTGAGATAGCAAGCGATTTCGTCGTCGCTCCAGCCGCCGAGGCCGGTTGACTTGTCGGAAGATATATCCGTGGCCTGCCAGCCTGCCACCGGCGCCCCGGCGAACTTCTTCCGGTTATCGAGCGCAAACCCGATGTTGCGCGGCGTGTGGCATTCGCCGCAATGGGCCAGCGCTTCGGCCACGTAGGCGCCCCGATTCCATTTCAGGGTCTGCGACACGTCGGACCGGAAGCGCTCGTCGCGATTGAACACCAACGACCAGAAAGACATGGCCCAACGCTGGTTGAACGGAAACAGCAACGTGTTCTCCGGCGGCACCGAGCGCACCGACGGCAGGCTGAAGAGATAGGCCTTGATCGCAAGCGCGTCTGCGTCCGTGACCAGAGTGTAAGACGTGTACGGCATGGCCGGGTAAAGTCGCGCGCCGTCGCGGCGTACGCCGCGATGCATCGCGTCGAGGAACTCCTGATCGGTGTACTTGCCGATGCCCGTCTCCGGATCCGGCGTGATGTTGGTCGAGTACATGGTGCCGAACGGAAGCTTGAACGCGAAGCCGCCCGCATATTTCTTGCCGCCCGGCGCAGTATGACAGACCACGCAATCCGCTGCCTCAGTGAGATATTTGCCGCGCTCTATGAGGCTGGCCTGCCTCAACTCGGCAGGAACGCCCGTCGGATCGCCGTGCTCATAGTCGACCACTAGGACGTTCTTGCCGCCGCTGAAGGCCAGCGGACCGGGCCCGCGTACGTACCGGACGGCGCCGAGCGCAACGACGGCGCCCACAACGGCAACGCCGGCTGCCCATTTCAAGAGTCCGGCTTTTACAACCATGATTTCTTCTCCGCGATCAAAGCCCGGTCGATCGGAAGACGGCGCAATGCGACACCCGTCGCCGCATAGATCGCGTTACGCAGCGCGGGAGGCCCTCCGACGACAGCGGCCTCACCGATCCCGCCCGGCGCCTCTCCGCTTTTTACCAGGTGGACGTCGATTTTCGGGGCCTGGTCGATGCGGAGCATTCGATAGTCATGGAAATTCGACTGCTGGACCCTGCCCTTCTCCAGAGTGATTTCGCCATACAGAGCGGCGGTCAGGCCGAAGATCATGCCCCCCTCGACCTGCGCAACAACCGTGTCCGGATTGACGGCGAGGCCGCAATCCACTGCGAGGGTCACCCGGCGAATGTAGACGTCCCCGCCGGTATCCACTTCGGCCTCGACGACGGTCGCGATCGACGTGTTGAAGGTCGGTTGTACGCTGACGCCGCGGCCGACGCGCGGCGGCAAAGGCTGGCCCCAGAGTGACTTTTCCGCCGCGAGATCCAGCACGTGTCGGATTCGCGGCGTCTTCCCGAGCATGTCGCGCCGGAACGCGACCGGGTCCTTATTCGCCTTCCGCGCCAATTCGTCCATGAAGCATTCGATCGCGAACACGTTGTTGTTCGGCCCCACCCCACGCCAAAAGCCGGTCGGCACGGCGGCTGGTTCAACGCGGACGTACTCCACCTGAACATTTGGAATGTCGTAGGGCGTATCGACCGCGCTGTCGACGGCATCGATGTCAATGCCCTGATTGAAGGCCGGCGGCAGGAAGCGCGCAATCACCGACGAACCGGCGACGCGGTACTTCAGCGCGATGACTTTTTCACCGGACATTCGCGCTGAAATGCTGTCGCGGTAGACGGGACGGTAGATGTCGTGTTGCACGTCCTCTTCGCGGGTCCACACGATCTTGACGGGTCCATCGACCTCGCCGCCGATCCGCACCGCGGCGGCGATCATGTCAACTTCGAGCCTGCGCCCGAATCCGCCGCCGAGCAGATGCTGGTGGATCGTTACCATCTCTTCCGGAAGTCCGGTCGCTTTCGCCGCCACGGACCGGGCTCGGGCAATGATCTGCGTTCCCACCCAGATATCGCACGACGTCGGCGTGACGTGGACCGTGCAGTTGAGAGGCTCCATCGTCGCGTGCGCAAGGAACGGCATTTCGTACGAGGCATCGTACGTCTCGCCGAAATAGAGCACGTTGGTGACGTCTCCGACGGATTTTGCGACGACGCCCTCACCCTCGCTCGCTGCACGGAGATGCTCCCATATGTCCTTGGAGCTGACGTTGGCGTTCGTGCCTTCGTCCCATGTGATGTCCAGAGCTTCGAGCCCTCGTTTGGCGGCCCACATATGATCTCCGACGACGGCGACGAGGTCGTCCAACGCAATGATTTGCTGTACACCAGCGATCTTCCTCGCGCCCTCGTCCTCGACGTTCACCACCTTGCCGCCGAAGACCGGGCACTGCGCCAAGGTCGCGAATTTCAAGCCGGGCATCATGGTGTCGATGCCGTAGATCGTCTTGCCATTGACCTTGTCCGTGGTATCGAGGCGCTTCAGTGGCTTGCCGATCAGGACGAAGTCCTTGGGGTCCTTGAGCGCAACGTCGCCGGGGACCGCAATCTTTTTCGCGGCATCCAGGAGGTCGCCATAACCCATTTGTCGACCGCTTTCCTTGTGAACGACCGCTCCGTTGATCGTGCTGCAGCTCTCCGGTGCGACGTGCCACTGGTCGGCGGCTGCCCTGACAAGAATGGCCCGTGTGGCGGCGCCGGCTTTCCGGAGAGGCGTCCAGAACGCGCGGACCGAGGTCGATCCGCCTGTCGCTTGGAGCCCGAGCAAAGGATTGGTATAGAGCTTCTCGTCCGGAGGAGCATGCTCCAATGCGACCTGGGACAGGTTCGCATCGAGTTCCTCCGCAAGGATTGTGGCAACGGCCGTGTATATGCCTTGACCCATTTCGACTTGCGGCATGATCAGCGTCACCTGACCTGTCCCGTCGATCCGGATATAGGCGTTCGGGGCGAACGCTGCGCCGTCCGGCCCCTTCTGCACGGGCCCGGCGGCCCGGACCGGGAGATGGAAGGCGAAGACGAAGGCCGAAGCCAATGCGCCACCAAGAACGTGACGACGCGAGATGTCAGACAGTTCGATGGATCCGGTCATGAGGTCACCTAAGCCTTCTGAGCGGCCGCCGCCTGCTTGATGGCGGCACGGATGCGCACATAAGTGCCGCAGCGACAGATGTTGCCGGCCATGGCAGCGTCGATATCGGAATCGTCCGGATCCGGCGTCGACAGCAGGAGCGCCGCCGCCGACATGATCTGGCCGGACTGACAGTAGCCGCACTGCACCACCTCAAGGTCGAGCCAGGCCTTCTGGACCTTGGCACCTATAAGCGTTGAGCCGATGCCCTCGATGGTGGTTATCGTTCGGCCTTGAACATTACCGACGGGCAGCACGCAAGAGCGCACCGGCTTTCCGTCGACATGCACCGTGCAGGCGCCGCATTGCGCCATGCCGCATCCGAATTTAGTACCCGTGATGCCGAGTATGTCGCGCAACACCCACAGCAGGGGCATTTCGGGTGCCGCTTCGAAGGACCTGTCCTGACCGTTGATGTTCAGCGTGATTGCCATGTGAGCTCCTGCCGTTTTCTGAGGCGAGTTCGGCGCGATAAAGACGCGCCGGGCTTTGTCGCCTTATGAGACCACGTCCAAAGGATGCGACGTGACGGCGGTTCTCGTCGCGAGCTCGTCGACTCTTGATGCATACTCCCGATAGTGGGGAGTTGCCCGATGGGCCTCTACCGAAGCAGCATCCTTGTAGAGCTCGTCGATGATGAAAGTGGTCTTGTCGCTCTGATCCTGCCAGAGATCCCATCGAAGATTGCCCGGCTCCGACCGGCTATGGTTCGCCAGCGCCCGCAGCAGAGCGATCAGTTCGCTCGCCCTGCCAGGCTTAGCCTTCAATAGCGCCGTCGTTTTCATGTTAGAGGCCACTGATCCCTCCTGTCGGCCGGCCTTGTCTCGCGGCGGCAATCCGCCGTTCAGTCAGGCGGATGCGGCTACGCCGGACCTGTGCCGGGCCGTTGCCTTGTCGAGCGCCTTGACCAGCACCTCACCGACCCCATGATCGGAGCGCAGATTCTGGCCGGTGATGAGTTCACGATCGACGATCACGTGCGGCTCGAAATCGACGTTCGTCATAATCACGTCACCTCCCGCTGCGCTTGGCGCCTGGGGCATCGTGAAATACATCTTGCCGTGCAGGATTTCCTTTTCCACCCATGTCTCCTCGGAAGCGGAAAAGATCGTCATCAGGTATCCGGCGTAGGGCCAGCCTCGGGCCAGCTCCTACGCGTCTATATTGTCACCTTCCATCAGGGCTGCGCGAAGTTCTACCGGACGCGACATCGCCGAGACGAGCGC
Organism: Bradyrhizobium sp. SZCCHNR1051; assembly: GCF_032489615.1. Classification (NCBI taxonomy): domain Bacteria; kingdom Pseudomonadati; phylum Pseudomonadota; class Alphaproteobacteria; order Hyphomicrobiales; family Nitrobacteraceae; genus Bradyrhizobium; species Bradyrhizobium sp. SZCCHNR1051. The sequence continues at coordinate 53,956 of NZ_JAUEYJ010000003.1, forward strand.
AATCGGATCATGGCCGAGAAGCGCCGTCGGTTTCGAACAATCGTGGAAATGTCGAAGTACCTCGCCCATCTGGGAGTCCTGCATCAGGTCGACCACCGGCGCCTGGTCGCCCGGCACGAAGACGCCCGCCTAGCCGTCCCGTCCCTTCTCGATCACGGCACCCAGGGGGCTGAATCTGGTTCATCGCAGCATCATTCATCCAGAACGCCCTGGCGCGGGCATAAGCGGCAGCATCGCCGCCGAAATGCGCGCCGGAGTCCGAGGCCTTGTCCATGTGAGGTTTGGTGCCGTCCGGTGTGGCGAGCTGAATATCATAACTGGCACCCTGCAGGGCCATGCTCGGAACGACGTTCTCGTTCAGATAGTTTCCGGTCGGCCCCCATTTGCCGCCCTGGACTTCGATCTGGGTCGCATTGGATCCGACGACAAGCACCTTCGTCTTGCTCATGGTATCGCCCTTACCGTTCGTTCTTGAATTTGCCGCAGCAGCTCAAGTCGAGCACCATTGCCGTGGTCACACATAATCGGGAGCGGCAACAGGCGCCCGTAAAGAGATGTAAAACGTCGGCAGCGAAGGCGCCGCGCAGAAAATTCGCCTTTCCGACTCGGAGCCCGTATTTTTCGGCGATCGATTTTTCTCGATTTACAAATCGCTATTCGCCTGTAGGGGCTCGGCGACATACAGTCGATGAACCGCGTTTGCAAATTGGCTCGGCGCCAAGACGGTGTCGCGCCGGCACCATCAACACCGGAGGTTCATATGCGAATCAGGGAAGCACTTCAGGCGGGGCCGCTAGGATTCGGCACCGCTCCGCTCGGCAACATGTATCGGGCCATTCCGGAGGATGAGGCGCTCGCGACAGTGGATGCAGCCTGGGACGCAGGCACCCGCTTCTTCGATACCGCACCATTCTACGGAGCGGGACTGGCGGAGATCCGCCTCGGCAAAGCGCTCTCCAAACGACCCCGCAGCGACTACGTCCTCAGCTCGAAGGTCGGGCGGCTGATCCTAGACGAGGTCGAAGATCCGAGCGAGCGGGATTACGGCGAAAAGGGCGACATTTTTAAACACGGCCGTCTCAACAAGGTCGTTCCCGATTACTCGTACGACGGCACGATAAGGTCAATCGAGGACAGCCTCGGGCGCATGAATATCGGTCATATGGATTTCGTCTGGGTTCACGATATCGCCCAGGATTTCTACGGCGACGGATGGCTTGCGATGTTTGAAACCGCCCGAACGGGCGCCTTCCGGGCTCTTTCCAGGCTGCGCGACGAAGGCGTTATCAAGGGCTGGGGTCTTGGCGTGAACAAGGTGGAGCCTGTGGAGCTCCTGCTCGGGCTCGCCGAGGCTGAGCCGGATGCCACCCTGCTGGCCGGCCGCTACACTCTTCTCGACCACGAGCTGGCGCTGCAGCGGCTGATGCCCACGGCGCAGCGCAGGAAGGTCGACATCGTGATCGGTGGTCCCTACAGCTCCGGCGTGCTCGCTGGCGGCCGTCACTTCGAATACGGTGCGGTGCCGCCTGCGATCGCGAACAAGGTCGAGAAAATCTCCGCGCTCTGCGCGGAATACGACATACCCATCAAAGCGGCGGCGCTCCACTTCTCTTTGGCGCACCCGGCGTCGGCCGCGGTCATCCCCGGGGCCAGCAAGCCCGGGCGTATCTTCGAAGACCACGCGGCGCTGAAGACCAGAGTCCCTGCCGAATTCTGGCGTGAACTTCGAAAGAGAGGCCTGGTTTCTGCGGACGCGCCTCTGCCGATCAATCGATAAGCCTCGACGTCGGCGGCTGCGCTCCACACCTGTAAATCCGGCGGCATGCAAGTTTTACACGATGTCACACCGATTTAATTGATGCTGAGGATTTGTGGTTCTACCCTCGCCATCAGTTCAGAAATCTTGACGACTTTGGCTTTCAGAAAGTCCGGCCCCCCAAGCGCGCGTCCTTTCAAAGCCAAATGCCCTGCGGATGGCGGCGCGCCATGCGTAGGTCGGGGCGCAAGCCGCCCGAGCTCCTCCCCCTGGGGCGCCCCGATCGTCATTTTTCTCACATTCCGTCGCGGCTCGCCGCGTGAACGTTTGGAGACGACAATGATTCCAGCCCGGATACCAACATCCGATTCCGCATCAGCCCTGGCACTGCGAAACACTACCTCGGCCGCCGACGCGCTCAACACAATCCTGGCGGACATGCTCGCGCTCTACTTCAAAACCAAGAATTTTCATTGGCACATGGCCGGCCCGCACTTTCGCGACTATCATCTGTTGCTTGACGAGCAGGCGACGGAAATCTTCTCGGTCGTCGACGACATCGCCGAGCGGCTTCGCAAGACGGGAAATACCACCCTGCGGTCGATTGGAGACATCGCTCGCCGGCAGACGATCAAGGACAATGACGCCGAATTCGTACCGGCAGCCGACATGCTCGCCGAACTCCGCGAAGACAATTTCGCGCTGGTTCGTGCGTTTCGGGAGGCGAAAGTGCTCGTCGATGAAGCCAGGGACAACGGTACTTCGGGACTGCTGGACGGCTGGACTGACCAGGCAGAGCGGCGAGCTTGGTTTCTCTTCGAAGCCTCAAGAACTGCCTGATGCTGGCAGCAATCGGGGTGTAGATTGATTAGGCACCCCCCGAAGAGCACGCGCCGTTATTGCGCGGCTTTGATGGTCAAATCCGCAGGTTGATTTGTGCCGCCACACGACATCTCCGTACAAACGGATATTCGTAGTCAATCTCGGAGAACCCAAACGAAAAGCCGCCTGAAGGCGGCTTGATTTGGTCCCGCGGCACGCCGACCGACACGTCTCGGTCTAGAGCGACGACGACGCTTTGGCGATGAACTCGGCAACGACATCGGGTCGAGAGAGCATCGGCACATGCGAGATTCCAGCACCAGCGTCTGGGCGCCCCTTCGCTTTGCGGAATCGCGCTCAACACCGGAAGGAATAGTCTGATCCTGCGCGGCTACGATGTACCAGTTGGTTTAGAGCGCCATGTCGCAGCCGTGATCTTGTCGCCGAAACACTTGACTGCAAGCGGGCCCTGGGCCGCCTACACGATATCGGCTTCATCCGACGGGATGTCCTGCACAAAGTGCTTGCGGACCCCCCTCGAGGGTCAATGCGACGTATCCCTCGCCATATGGCTTGATTTCGGTCGCCGCGGGCGCCGGCGTGTAGTCCTTCCAGTCGGCGAACGACTGACCGCTGTCCGGCGCTCCGGCCGAGATATAAACAAGACCCTTCACCTGAGGATGGTTGCCGGCCTCTGTAATGACAGCGCCCCCCAAGAGTGACCGACGAGGAGAACCGGACCTTCCTGCATCCCAATGACCCGGTGGGTAGCCGTAACATCATCCGCCAGCGAGCCGAGCGGATTTTGAACGGCGATCGCTTTCAAACCACGCTTCGTGAGCAGCGGAATGACTTTTGTCCAACAAGAACCGTCCGCGAAAGCGCCATACACAAGAACGATGGTCTTTATGGCCACGATGACTACTTTCTGTTGAGGCTGTTTCAAGACATGCCGACCAGTGTGGCGGTCGGCAACATCGCTTGCGGCAGCGCTGCTACTCCGCCGCCTTGATGATCAGCTCGGAGACCTCTTTCGGGAATGCCAGCATCGCGACATGGCGCGAGGGCATCTCGATCGCGGTAGCATTAGCGGCTTTCACCTGGTCCTTCTCCATTTGCGGCGGGATGATGGCGTCCTTGGTCGCAACGGCCATGAAGGTCGGCTTCTCCCGCCATGCTGCCTCGCTGATCGTCGCGCCGAGCGCTCTGATGTGGAATGGTCCCTGCGTCGCGGCTACGACGGACTGCTCCTTGGGCGGAAGGTCGGCCGCGAAATATTTCCTGATGCCTTACTCGCTGATCGTGAGATATCCGTCCGGCTCCTTGACGAAGGTTTTCAGGCTCTCGGGATCCGGATATTTCGAAGTCGCGCTCTTCACTGACTCGCCCTTGTCCGGCGCGTAGGCCGCCAGATAGACCAGTGATTTGACCTTGTCGTCGTTTTCCGCCTCGGTGATGACGGCACCGGCCCAAGAATGGCCGACGAGCACGACGAGGACTTCCGCGTTCCGAATCGCCCGTTTGGTCGCAGCGACGTCGTTGTCCAGAGAGTCGAGCGGATTCTGAGCTGCGACTACCTTGAGCCCCGCCTTTTGAGATGGGGGATAACTTTCTCCCAGCTCGACCCGTCGGCGAACGCACCGTGGAGAAGGACTGCGGTCTTGGCCTTGAGCGCGGCAGCCGAGACCGGCTGCCAAATCGCAGTCATTCCGCTCAGGAGAGCCAAGCCCAAAGCAATTTTGTAGGGTTTCATAGCTGCGTTTCCTTTTCTTTGCTGGACATGTCTGCCGCGACAGAACTGATCATGGCGATCTATCGATCTAACCGAGGTCGTGAGGGCAATAGAGGCGCTGGAGCCGAGTAAAACCAGGATATATATGTAAATGCGCCCAACCGGTCAGCGGCGCCCAATGCGCGGTGGCGAGCCCGCGCGCAGCACTCCGCTCGCTCCGGCATGCTTCTCACAGGCGTCGACGATAAGTTTCGGCACGATCAGACCGAAACTCAATGCGAGGGTGATCATCGCGGCGTTGGCGCCGTCGACCAGGATCGCCGCAATAAGATCCTGCGTCACCTGAGCTTGGGTGGTGACCTGCAGCAGCCCCGCTGCCATCCTGAACAGATAGACTCCAGGAATCATCGACACGACGGCGGCGAATCCGATGGCGGCAAATGGCATGTTGTCGCGTCGTGCGACCGGCGTCAGCGTCAGACCGACGACCAAGGCCGCAACCAACGCGCCGGTCGCGGCGCCGGCTCCGAACTGCGTGATCGCGACCCATCGCGACGCGTGGGCGACCATGCCGACCCCGACCGGCCACGGCAGCATGCGGAACGGCGCTGAGAAGAACACGCAGTAGGCTGCGACTGCCACGCCGGCTGCGACGACGTCTCTCCACAACGACGCGATGCGACCAGGCGGTTCGATCGGCAACGAAGCGCCGAAGCAGGCCAGCCCGAGCAACAATCCCGCCGAGATCGCCGCAACGACCAGGATCGCATAAAGCAGGCGCGACGCGCCGAGCGACAACCGCCCGCGAGCCAAGTCGATCATTCCGTTCAGGAAATGCGGACCCGGCACCAGCACCATGCAGGGGCAGACCGCGACGAGGCGCAGCGACGAACTCACCTGATAGCGGATCGCCAATCCACCGATCAGACCGGCCAGCAGCGCCGCGCAAAACGGTTGCAGAAATAGATTTTCGCTCAAACGCGCCAAGCCTCGCCGCAGCAAGGCGCCGAGGCAACCGCCGACGAAGATCAAGCCCGCGGCGGCAACATGTTGGACGCCGAAGATGACGGCTAGCGCCAAGCTGCCGGCCCCGGCGGCGAGCATGAAGAGCCACGTCGGCGAGGGACGCAATCGCGCGATCGCATCTATTGTAGTGGCGGCGGTATGGGGCCCTAGACGTCCCGCCTCCACGTCGCAGATGGCACGGATGACGGAGGCCACCCGGTCCATCTCGACGCTCGTAGGGTTCGCCGAGGCTTGGTACAGGAATGTGCGGGTATCCTCGACTGCGGAGAGAGTTAGCTCGCCCCACCGAGGGATGAGGGTCGCGCTCAAACCGAGCGCACGCGCAAGCCGCGACGCCGCAGCAATGGTCTGTTCCGTAGACTGACCGCTTACGTAGAGCACCTCTGCGAACGCGAGCACCAGCCTCGCCCGCCGCTCGCAGGTCAGCGGCACGTACTCGGTGCTCTCTTCCGTAGGTTCACCCTGCGGCGGATCGTCCCGGAGCCGGCGCGACATAGGGTTTCACCATCTTTGCGGGATCGACGACACGATCAAACTCCGCTTCGTCGACGAAGCCGAGTTTCAGCGTAGCCTCCTTGAGCGTAAGATCGTTGTCCATGGCGAAATGGGCGATCCTGGATGCCTTGTCATAGCCTACGACAGGCGAGAGCGCGGTCACCAACATCAGCGAGCGCTCGACGAACTCCTTGATCCTCTTCAGGTTCGGCTTGGTGCCCTCGACCAGAAACCTGCGGAAATTGGTGCAGCCGTCGGTCATGATCGTGATCGAGTGCGTGATGTTGTGGATCATCAGAGGCTTGTACACGTTCATCTCGAGGTAACCGCCACCGCCGCCGAAGCCTACGGCGACGTCGTTGCCCATTACCTGAACGGCGATCATGGCGAGCGCCTCGCACTGTGTCGGATTGACCTTGCCCGGCATGATCGAAGAGCCGGGTTCATTCTCGGGGATTTTGAGCTCGGCGAAGCCGGCTCGAGGACCGCACGACATCAGGCGGATATCGTTGGCGATCTTGTAAAGCGACACCGCGAGCGTCCGCATCGTTCCGGAGAGCTGCACCAGCGCATCGTGCGCCCCCTGAACGGCGAACTTGTTCGGGGCGGTGACGAAGGGCAGGCCCGTGAACCTAGCGATCTCCGCTGCCGCTGCCTCGGCAAAGCCCGGCGCCGAGTTGATGCCGGTGCCCACCGCGGTCCCGCCGAGGGCGAGACGGTAGACGCCTTTTAGCGCGTCCTCAAGCCGTTCCAGATCGTCCGACAGCATCCCGGCGTAACCTGACCATTCCTGGCCCAACGTCAGCGGCGTCGCGTCCTGCATGTGGGTGCGGCCGATCTTGACGATGTCATCCCATTCCGCTGCCTTGGTTGCAATCGCGTCGCGCAATTGCGCAACCGCCGGAGCGAGCCGCTGCTTCACGTTGACGGCCGCTGCGATGCACATCGCTGAAGGAAAGGAATCGTTCGACGACTGCGCCATGTTGACGTGGTCGTTGGGGTGAACCGGAGCGTGGCTTCCGAGCGGCGTACCGGTGAGCTGACAGCAGCGGTTCGAGACCACCTCGTTGACGTTCATGTTGAACTGCGTACCGCTGCCGGTCATCCAAACGTGTAGCGGAAACATGTCGTGATATCGCCCGGCCAAGATTTCATCGCAACTCTGCACGATCAGTTCATGGGGTCTGTCGTCCAGCCGTCCGCCGGCATGATTGGCGACCGCCGCGGCCCTTTTCAGGGTCGCGTAAGCGGTGATCATTTCGCGCGGGATCAGATCGTGTCCGATGCTGAAATGTTCGAGCGAGCGTTGGGTCTGCGCGCCCCAGAGCTTGTCCGACGCAACCTTGACATGGCCAAGGCTGTCGCTTTCGATACGGTAGTCGGTCATATCATTCTCTTTTTTGATATAAATCGTTGCGACCCTTGATCGCAAGGGACGCAAAGCGCCGATCTCACTCAGCTGGCGGCCTGCACGGCGACGGCGGTTTCGATGGGCGTCGCCCCCGCCGTCAACTCCAGGATCTTGCGCCGCAAGGCCGGCGTATGTATCGCTTGCGCCATGGTTGCCGCTACGTGGTCACGACTGATGTTGGTGTGGAACTCGGCGGGCCCCAGGCCGACAGCGCCGACGCCGGGCTCATTGTTGAGCGAGGACGGCCGTATGATGACCCAGTCCAGCTCGATTCGCGACAATTCCACGTCGGCACGATTCTTGTCCGCGATGTAGTGCTCGAAGCTTTCGGCCCATCCTTCCCGGCGACCGGCTTCGGGAAACACCGAGACCAGGACGAAGCGCTCGACTCCAGCCCGCCTGGCGGCGGCGATCGATTTGGTCACGCCGTCGCCGTCGACCGTATCGATCATGGCCTCGCTGTCGGCATCGCCCGCGCCGGCCGAGAACACGATGACGTCACTCCCGGAAAAATGGTGCGCCAGCTTCGTCTGATCCATTCGGACGAGATCGCCATGCGTGCCGGCAACCCTGATCGAGCGCAGCTGTTCACCTTGGTCGACCCGGCGATACAGGCCGTCGACCTCATCGCCGCGCCGTTTGAGCAGGCTCGCCAGTCTGAATCCGGTCTCTCCGGAAATGCCGACAATGAAGATTCTCACGCGTGTCCCCGTCTGGCCTACAGCTTCTCGACGAACACCGTCTTGATGTTGCAGAACTCCCGAATGCCGAACTCCGACACTTCCCTGCCGTAGCCGCTGTTCTTCACGCCGCCGAACGGCAGCCTGGGGTCGGACCGAACGTTCTGATTGACGAAGGCCGCTCCCGCGTCCAACTCCTCGGCCGCGATGCGCTCGCCCCGGGCCGTGTCGGCGGTTATGATCGCGGATCCCAATCCGAACTCGCTCGCATTCACGATACGAATCGCATCTCGCTCGCCCTTTGCGGATATGACCGCGGCGACTGGGCCGAACAGCTCCTCATCATGGGCCGCCTGGCCCGGCAAAACGTTCGTCAGGATCGTTGCCGGGAACCACGCGCCGGCGCGCTTCGGGACGTCGCCGCCCAACAGCACTTGGGCGCCGTTTTTGACGCTTTGCCGGACCTGGCTTGCGATCTGGTCCCGCGAATGCACGCTTTCCATCGGTCCAAGAAGGGTATTGGGATCGTTGGGATCTCCCATCTCGAAGCGTTTCATCTCCTCGACCAGGGCGCGCTCAAAAGCCTGCTTGACGCTCTCGACCACAACAAAGCGCTTGGCCGCAATACAGCTCTGGCCCCCATTCACCATGCGACCGCGCGCACAGATCCTGGCGGCGGCGACCGGATCGGCATCGTCGAGCACGATATAACCGTCCGAGCCGCCGAGTTCATAGACGCCTTTCTTCATGACGCCGCCCGCGATCGCTGCAACCGACTTCCCTGCAGCAACACTGCCGGTCAACGTTACTGCGGCGATGTGCGGATCTTCGATCAGCGGCCGCAAGTCCTTCGAAGACAGCAGCACGGTCCGGAACAAGTCAGCGGGAAATCCTGCTAGCTTGAATATCTCCTCCAGCGCCAAGGCGCAGCCCGGCACGTTGGAGGCGTGCTTCAAGACACCACCGTTGCCGGCCATCAGATGCGGCGCGGCGAACCGGATAACCTGCCAGAACGGAAAATTCCACGGCATCACCGCAAGGATGACGCCAAGCGGATTGAAAGTCGCGAACGCTTTAGGCGGCGCGCCCGGGCCGGCATAGCCAGCGCTCATATCGAGAGGCTTCGGTTTGAGGAACCCTTCCGCGGACTCGGCGAAATAGGCGCAGCAGGACGCACATTTCTCGAGCTCGGCAAGGCCGTCGGTGACCGGTTTGCCCATCTCCTCCGTCATCAGCTTGGCATAGCGCGTGCGATTGTCGCGAATGACCTCCGCGGCCATTTTCATCAAGGGAGCGCGCTCCTTGAAGCTCGCTCGGCGCCATGCGACTTGTGCGCGATGAGCATCGGTCGCAATCGACAACGCCTGGTCCCCGGTATGCCCCGGATAGGCAGCTCCCTTCTCGCCAGTCGCTGGATTGACCGTTTGGAAGAGATTGGGTGCAGCTACTGCGATCGCTCTCTCTTCCGCCATATGTCGCGCTCCCGCTTTCTGTGGCTCTTCGCGTTCACATTGCCAGCGACTCTTCAGCGAGCAAGTAAAGAGAGGTAAAATCAACTTTCACGGCGTCCGTCGCATCCGGGCGGTGGCGTTGGGCCGGTGCGGGAGGCGCGTCCGGAGACGCCGTTCTTCGGTCTGAGCTCACGCAGCGGCTCCGCCTTCGGCCGGGGCCGCCGCGCCCGGAGGCCAGGGGCGTCCGGCCGTCTCAGTGAAACCCGCCAGGCGATCCGTTACCGGGGATCGAGATCAGGGTCGTGGCGCCGCCCTCTCCGAGCACGCCACCAAGCATTTTGAGCTCACCGGGCACCCCATCATCGAAGGCTACGACCCGCCGGAAGGCTGGGGCTGGTGTTATCGCGACGAGGTATTCATAGACCTCGACGGGCCGACGCCGCAGTTCGGTCCGATATCGCGGTTCGTACCCTGACGATCTGAAACAAATGCCACACGAAGCCAGGCGCAGCGCGCGCCCTCAAACGCGAGTTTGGGCCTGACCGGATACTTCCACCTGACCGACTCTCGGTTCCAAGGCCCCTATTGTCGGAGGAAATGGGCCTAGCAATGGAATGCCGGCCAGTCGCGAAGAATCAGGCGAGGACGCTGTCACCCTTCTCCCCGCGGAGCCTAGAGTAGTGGCGCTGCGCGCCTCGCCCAGCGCGATGGTCTCCTCGACCCGGGCGTCCGCCTCCGCAGGCAGTGCTACCCAATCGGCCCGCAGCGTCTCGGACGTTCCTCGGGTCTGACTCAGCTTGAACATCGGGCCGCGGCGCGGATCCGGGACGCAAAACCCACCCAGCGGGGCCAGGCAGCCGGCTTCGAGCTCAGATCGTGACCTGTCTCCAACCTCCACGATGCTAAGTCGCCGCAGCCCAACGAAAGTCGCGAAGCCGCACCGCACATGCAGGTCTGCCGCGTTTGACCAGCGGCCTGAACGTTACAGCGAATGTGCGACGTTCGCCGCGTAGGCTCTCGTCGTCTCAAGCAGGCGGAACATTGGCGCATCACCTGCCCTTTCCACCGCGAGAAACGATTTGTCCAGAAGGCTGTAAAATACCTCCGCGGGGAGCTGGCCTGCGCTCCCGCCACAGCTTGCAATGGCACGTTCGACCGTAAAAGAGCCGCGAAGAGCCGCGAGGTGCACCAGCATCCGCTGCTCTTGGTCCGACAACAGGCCATAACTCCAATCGAAGGCTGCGGCGAGGGTACGATGCCTGGGCAGAGCGGTCCGGCGCCCCTTTGTCAGAATGGAGAAGCGATTGTCGAGGCGGGAAGCAATTTCGCGGAGTCCTAGTTCCGCAACCCGGGCCGCGGCGAGCTCGAGCGCGAGAGGTATGCCGTCCAGCCTCCGACAAATTTCAGCTATTTTCGGTAGATCCCTCCGGCACGGTTGAAATCTTGTCGTCGACCTAACACGCTCGATGAACAAGGACACCGCCGAGTAGTTGTTCAGGTGTCTCTCGTCGATCTCCTGTCCCTCCCCCGGAAACATCAACGAGGGCAGGCTGTGGATCCATTCTCCCGCGGCACGCAGCGTCTCTCGGCTGGTTACAAGCAACCTCAGGCCAGGGCATCGACCCAGCAGTGTCTCAGCCAGCACGGCGATGTCCTCCACGATATGCTCGCAAGTGTCGAGCACCAAAAGGGCATCATCGGATCCAACGCGTGCGCAGAGCCCGTCCATGAAATCTCGTTCCGTCATTAGATGCAACGCTTCAGCGATGACCCGAATTGCTGCTGAGCCGTCGTTGACGTTCGACAAATCGATAAACCGGACCAAGCCCCGAAAATTCTCCGCGTACCGCTTGACCGTCGCGATCGCAACTGTCGTCTTGCCGATCCCGCCAGGACCGGTGATTGTGACCAGGCGGCTTTCCTCCAATGCATCTTCGATGATCCTGATCGCATCATCCCGCCCCACGATTTTGCCGGCCAGGATGGGCAGCGTTGGACTTGGTTGGGCCCTTGAGCCGGTCGATCCTTCCCCACCCGGATGATGGCGCACGGGCAGGACGAAGCAATAACCCCGGTTCGGTACCGTATTGATGGCGCAGTTCGCCTCCTCCCATTGGGACAGGATCTTTCTGAGGATGTTAATCTGCACGCGCACATTTGCTTCCTCGACCGTCACATTGGGCCAGACTAGGCGCATCAGGTCAGCGAAGCCCACCACGTTGCCGGCTCGGGCTACCAGCAAACAAAGCAAGTCGAGCGCCCGCCCTCCAATTGCGATGCGGTCTGCCCCACGCACGAGAGCCCGCCGTTTCGGAAGCAGTCGAAAGCCCGCGAATTCGTAGCACTCCTCCGCGATCAGTTCGGGATCAAAAATGGGAGCTCCATCAGCAGAAAGCGGATCGAAACCGATGAACTGCCTAGCTGCCGTCGCCGGCCCAAGATTAAGTCCCTCCTGTTTGATGTGAACGACCCCGGCTTGGTCCGAGGCAAGCACCCTGAGAGGCGTGTTCATCGAAGTTTCTCCTTGCTTCTTCGAGCAGAGCGTCAGAACACTAGGCGTACGCCTGCAGTGTGATGGCCAGTCTGTCGAAGGCCAACATCGCAAGGGTCTCTCCGACCCACACCTTGGTATATGCCTCTTGCTGTCGTTCCAGCACCTTAGTTTAATGCGAGCCGGCGCAACTTATGATATCGAGTGTAACCCGTTGATGTGTGGCCCGCGCAAATGGCTCAAGCGAACGAAACACCTACCGTACACGTCATCGATGACGATGACTCGGTGCGCCTGATGCTCGATAGCTTGCTGCGGTCGGTTTGGTTCAATGTCCGTAGCTACGGCACCACGCAGGAGTTCCTGAAGGAGGGCCCACCGGAAGGACCCGGCTGCATCGTTCTGGACATTCGCCTTCCAGGAATCAACGGCCTGGATTTCCAAGAGCAGCTCCAAGAAATCGGGGTGAGATTGCCCGTGGTGTTGATGACCGGACACGGCGATATCCCGATGAGCGTCAGAGGAATGAAGGCCGGTGCCGTCGACTTCCTGCCGAAGCCATTCCGAGACCAAGACATGATCGATGCGGTCACGATGGCGATCAATCGCGATCTTGTGCGGCGCTCGACCGAAGACTTTGCGATGGCCGCCGCCGAACGGTTCGCGGCGCTCTCCTTGCGCGAGCGCGAAGTGATGATGCTGGTGACGTCCGGCAAGCTGAACAAGCAGGTCGCCGGCGACCTCGGCCTCAGCGAGATCACGGTCAAGATGCATCGCGGTGCAGTGATGCGCAAAATGCAAGCCCATTCCCTTGCGGAACTAGTTCGCATGGCAGATGCCCTCAAGGATAAGACGCGCTGAGGTCGACTAGGACCATCCAACTTCGCAGGCGGCGACAGAAATGATCTCCATTGTTGATGATGACCTCGCCGTACGGGAGATGCTGGTCTCTCTAACCCGATCCCTTGGATACGACGCTTTCGCCTTCGCATCTGCCGAAGATTTTCTCGCATCAGTTGATTTCGAACGCTTCACTTGCGCGATCACTGATATTCATATGCCTGGAATGAGCGGCTTCGAGTTGCAGGAATGCCTTCAAAAGCTCGAACGCTCTCTTCCTCTCATCATGATAACGGCACGCACCGAACCAGACCTCGAGAAGAAAGCGCTTTCCGGAGGCGCGATCGGCTTTCTCCGAAAACCCATCGACGTCGAAAAGTTGCTCGGCTTCATCGAACGCGCGCTGAGTGCCTGAATCCTCTGCATACTACTGCTCGGACGTCCTCGCAGCGATTACGTTCTCAGCTCAAAGGTTGGCCGGTTGATACTCGACGAGGTCGAAGATCCGAGTGGCCGTGACCATGGCGAGAAGGGCAAGATCTTCAAACATGGTCGGCCCAACAAGATCGTCCCCGACTATTCGGCCGATGGCACCATGAAATCGATCGAGGACAGCCTCAAACGCATGAAGATCGACCATATCGACTTCGTGTGGGTGCACGACATCGCCCAGGACTTCTATGGTGATCGCTGGCTCGCATTATTTGAAACCGCTCGAACGGCGGCTTTCCGCGCTTTGTCGAAACTGCGCGACGAGGGTGTGATTAAGAGCTGGGGCCTCGGCGTCAATAAGGTCGAGCCTGTGAAACTTCTGCTTGCTCTTAGCGAAGCGGATCCGGACGCCACCTTGCTCGCAGACCGGTATACGCTGCTCGATCACGAGATTGCCCTCCATCGGGGGCCCCTACAGCTCCGGCGTACTCACAGGCCGGCGTCAGTCTGAATACGGGGCTGTGCCACCAGCAATTGCCGTCAAGGTCGAGCAGATCTCCGCACTCTGCGCAGAATATGACATACCGATCAAGGCAGCGGCGCTGCACTTCTCGCTGGCGCACCCGGCTTCAGCCGCCGGCATTCCCGGGGCCAGCAAACCGGGACGCATCCTCGAAGATCATGCAGCCCTCAGGACCCAAAATTTCCGCCGAATTTTGGCTTGAGCTGGGAAAGCGAGAGCTTGTGGCCGCCGACTCGCCGCTGCCGATCGACAAAAAGTGCGTATTATGCCGGCGTCTCACACCGGATAAATTCACGCCCCACGAGATTCTACGCACCGTTACGCCGATTAAGTTGAGCTCCGTCTGGTGTGGTTCTACCCTCGCTACAAGTTCGGAATGCCTGACGACTTTGGCTTTCAAAAGGTCTGGCCGATAAGCCCACGTCTTTCCAATGCTAAATGCCATACGGATAGCGGCGCGCCATGCGTAGGTCGGGGCGCAAGCCGCCGGAGCTCCTCCCTCGGACCGCCCCGATCGTCACTTTTCTTCACATTCCGCCGCGGCTCGCCGCATGAATGTCAGGAGACGAAAATAATTCCAGCCCGCATACCAACATCCGATTCCGCATCGACGGCGCCGCCCTAGCCTTGACCGACCCGGAGAACCAGACCTTTTTGTATCCCAATCACCCGGTGGGCAGCCGTAACATCGTCCACCAGCTAGCGGAACAGTTTTGAACGGCGATTGCTTTCAATCTACGTTTCGTGAGCTGCGGAATGACCTTTGCCCAGAAAGAACAGTCGGCAAAAGCTCCATGCATAAGAACGATCGTCTTTATGGCCATAATGACTCCTTCCTGTTGACCGTTGTTTCAGGACATGCCGACCAATGTGGCGGTCGGCAATATCGCCTGCGGCAGCGCTACTCCGCCGCCTTGATGATCAGCTCGGAGACTTCTTTCGGGAAGGCCAGCATCGCGACGTGGCTCGAGGGCACCTCGACTGCCGTGGCCTTGGCCGCCTTCACCTGGTCGCGCTCCATTTGCGGCGGAATGATCGCATCCCTCGTTGCGACGACCATGAAGGTCGGCTTCTCCCGCCAGGCAGCCTGGCTCATCGGAGCGGTGAGTGTCCTGATGTGGAAGGGTCCCTGCGTCGCCGCTACGACAGCCTGTTCCTTGGGCGGAAGGTCGGCCGCGAAATACTTCCTGATGCCTTCATCGCTGATCTTGAGATAACCGTCCGGATCCTTGACGAAGGCCTTGAGGCTCTCGGGATCCGGATATTTCGAGGTGGCGCTTTTCACCGATTCACCCTTATCGGGCGCGTATGCCGCCACATACACGAGCGATTTGACCTTTTCGTCATTTCCCGCTTCAGTTATGACGGCACCACCCCAGGAATGGGCGACGAGGACGACAGGACCTTCGGCATTCCGGATGGCCCGCTTGGTCGCGGCGACGTCGTTGTCTAGCGAGTCCAGCGGGTTCTGGACTGCAATGACCTTAAGCCCGGCCTTCTCGAGATAAGGAATGACTTTCTCCCAGCTCGACCCGTCCGCGAACGCACCATGCACAAGGACGGCGGTCTTGGCTTTTGGTTCGGCAGCCAAGACTTGTTGGCTGATCGCGACCATAGCTGTTAGGAGGCTCAGGCTCAAAACGCCTTTATACGACTTCATTGCTGCATTCCTTCATTTGGTGGGAGGTCTTGGTTTTGTCGATACGAGATCATCGATAACTTTGCTCGGTCACGTAGCTATAAACTTGCGGCCGCGCACCGCTGTGCACACGTCATAGCGAGAGTGGATGCGGTATACGAGATCGATCGTCGGGAGCATCGCTTGCAGTTCGTCTTGCGTTGAAACGTTCGCTCTGACGGTCATATCTTCCAGTCCGGCCGCGGTTATGCGACCAGTAGAAGCGTCTGGTCGCGATAAAGCGAGTTTAAAGATGTAAAAGCGCTGGGCGTGGATAAATCGTGCCGACCGCACTAAGCGCTGATCGCGTGGGTGGCTTGCTTCGGGATAACCGTCACAGGTGTCGACGATGAGTATCGGCACTTCCTTTTCCGGTAGGAGCGTGCGCACCACGCGCTTCTTGCGATCGGCAGGGCGCCCATCCGGTCGGCGTCTGTCATGCGCCGGCCTGCCTCTCTTTCGAATGGGACGCGTCGTCGGAAGCCGGGACGATGTCAGCTTGGGCCACGGCCCTTTCGCCAGCGTGCCGACCCTGATCCCAACCACGGTGTCGAGCAGACGGAGCGATGGCTGCGCCAGCGCATGCTTCGGATCGATGGCAGCGACGACCAGCACAACCGTCGTCGTGATCCCGATCGTCACCATATCCTCGTGCCGTCCCAGCACCATCATCACAATGGCGCCTAGGCCGATCACGAGGCCTATGCCCGCCGCATTGACAGGAGACAGGGCAATGTAGATGAAGCATAGAACGAAGCTCACGAAAGTCGCGGCCAACCGCGAAATTCCGGATGAAAGGCTCCCCTGGCGCGTCTCGCGGAGGACGAACAGTGTTGCGACAGCGGCCCACTCCACCAAGGAGGGTATCGCTCCGATCGATAAAGCCGCCGAGCAATTCAGTCGTCAGTAGGTAGGCGCCAGCGCAGGCTGCCGCCATAACGGACGCGTGAATCAAGTCCCGAGCCGTGAGTTGGTTCATGACAACCCAGATCCGATGTTCACACAGCGCCGCCTCCCTCAATCGCCAAGAAGTCCGTCATGGCACTCTTTGGCGTGGAAACAGGTGGCGGCAAATCGATCAAGTTCACGCCTCGGCGGCGTGACGTTCAGCTGCGCTGTTGTTCGGCTCTTCATTGTAGGTGCTCTATGCGGGGCTCGATCAGGCCAATCGGCTCGATTGGCTCGGGTCCGCATCGTGGTCAAGCTGTTTGCTAGGGGCGCCGCCCTGTTCATCGCTTTCCTTGCTAAGGAACGGACCTACGGTCCAGAATATGGACCGGGCCTTCGAGGCTTATACCCAGGTGTCAACCGGCGTTCAAAATTGACCCCGGATCGGCGTCCAATTTTGACCCCCTCGGGCCACGAGTCCTGGCGGTAGCGCTCGCGGCGTCGGAGCTGGTCGGGGTTGCGGAGACGCCGCGAGCGCGGGTTGGGATGTGATCGTCGTCGCGGCTCTTGAAGCGCCAGCTGTCATTGCCGGTTTCGATGATGTCGCAGTGGTGGGTCAGGCGGTCCAGCAACGCAGTCGTCATCTTGGCATCGGTGAAGACGGTCGGCCATTCGCCGAACGACAGGTTGGTGGTGACGATCACCGAGGTGCGCTCGTAGAGGCGGCTGATCAGGTGGAACAGCAGCTGGCCGCCGGACTGGGCGAATGGCAGATAGCCGAGCTCATCGAGAACGACGAAGTCCATGCGGGTCAGATGGTCGGCGAGCCGGCCTTGCCGGCCATTGCGGGCCTCGGATTCCAGCCGGTTGACGAGGTCGACGACGTTGAAGAAGCGGCCGCGGGCACCGGCACGGATGCAGCTGCGGGCGATGGCGATGGCCAGATCGTCTTTCCGGTCCCGGTGCCGCCGATCAGGACGGCGTTACGCTGCTGAGCAAGGAAGCTCCCACCGGCGAGATCGCGCACCAGAGCCGCGTTGATCGGCGTGCCCTCGAACTGGAAGTCGTCGAGATCCTTGGCCAGCGGCAGCTTGGCGATGGTGAGCTGGTATTTGATCGAGCGGGCCTGCTTCTCGCTGATCTCAGCGGTCAGCAGATCGCCGATGATGCGCTGGGGGTCATGCTGGCGCTTGACGGCGTTGGCCATGATCTCGTCGAAGGCGGCCTTCATACCATGGAGCTCGAGCTCAGCCATGAGATCGAAGAGTTCGGATCGTTCCATCAGACGGTTCTCCTGAGGTTGTCGTAACGGGCGCAATCGGCGACCGGGGCGTGGCGAAGGGTCAGTGCGGCGGGCGTGAAGATGGTGGGAGGCGGTTCCGGATCGCGCCGGCGCGCCAGGATGTTGAGGATGACGTCGGCGGAGTGGACGCCCTCGGCGATCGCCTCGGTGCAGGCAGCCTCGACCGCCGGCAGGCCATCGGTCAGTACGGCGGTGAGGATATCGACCATCTGCCGGCCGCCATCGTCGACACCGGCGAGCCTGCGCCGCACGCGCTCCATCGCAGCCGGCAGCACCCAGTCCTTGAAGGGCGCACCGTTGCGCAGGGCCCCGGGCTTGCGGGCAAGCACCGGGACGTAGTGCCAGGGGTCGTAGAGCGTCTCGCCTCGGCCGAACGCGCGGCTGTGCTCAGCGACGATCCTGCCGTCCTGGCGGATGACGATGCGGTCCGCATAGGCATGGACCTCGACCGGGCGGCCGACGGCGCTCGCCGCCACCGAGTACTTGTTGTTGTCGAAGCGGACCAGGCACGTCTTCGAGACCGAGGCCGGCACCGCATGGAAGCCATCGAACTGTCCGGCATAGGGGACGAGCTTGGGGCGTTCGGCCTCGAACACCTCCCAGATCGTCTGCTCCGCCAACTCGGGATGGCGATGCGCCTTGGCGTAGGCGATGCACTTGTCGAGCAGCCAGGCGTTCAGCTCCTCGTAACTCCTGAACCGAAGCCGGGGCGTGAAGAAGCGCTCGCGGACCAGGCCGACCTGGTTCTCGACCTGGCCCTTCTCCCAGCCCGAGGCGGGCGTGCAGGCGACCGGCTCGACCAGATGATGGCTGCACATCTGCAGGAAGCGGCGATTATATTGCCGGTCCTTGCCGACGAACACGGTCTCGACCGCGGTCTTCATGTTGTCGTAGATGCCGCGACGGCAGGCGCCCTTGAACAAGGCGAACGCCCGGTCGTGAGCGTCGAACACCATCTCCTGCGACTCGCGCGGATAGGCGCGGACGAACAGCATCCGGCTGTGACAGAGCCGGACATGGGCGACCTTCACGGTCACCGTCACCCCGTTCAACAGGACGATCTCGTGGCTCCAGTCGAACTGGTAGGCCTCACCCGGCGCAAAGCTCAACGGCACATAGGCCGCCGCCGTGGCCTCACCGTGTTCCTTGGCCCAGCGCCTGGCGTAGCGCCGCACCGCATCATAGCTGCCGTCATAGCCTTGGCCGCGCAGCTCCTCGAAGATCCGGATCAGCGTCAGCTGTTCGCGTGACGTCTTCGCCGCGTTGGCCGACAACAATCGCTCGAGCTCGTTCGTCCATTGCCCAAGCTTCGGCCGGGGCTGCACCACCCGCTCGTACTCGAATGATGTCTCGCCCGACCGCAGCACCTTGCGGACGGTGTTCCGCAAGACCTTGAGGTCACGGGCAATCTCCTTGATCGTCTTGCCCTTGACGAAGTGCTCGCGCCTGATGCGCCCAATCGTCTCCACAACCAGCATCCCCCTGACCACCCGCTTCAACCCAAAGCGGGCAGCCTGCTACGGCCAACAATCGGGGGGTCAATTTTGGACGCCGATCCCCCAGCTTAGGGGGTCAAATTTGCACGCCGGATAACATACCCAGGTTCTCGGCGGCAACGAGGTCATGCGGGATGGCGATCTTCACGGCCTCCCGATCCATAACACGCTTATTACCGACCAGGACATCGTAGTGCGAGAGCTCAAGGTCGATCCACGTTCGATCGGCCTGCCCGACTTAACGGGCGGCACGCAGCGGCTGGACCTCCGCTTCGTTCAGTTCGACATTTTTGTGATCGAGCTCTTTCAGCATCGCAAAGCGGACCAGCCGATGGGACGCGGAAACAGCTGGGCGGAGCCACGCGACCATATGAGCCCCGCTTACCCACGACCCATGCATATCTGCTACTACATCCACGATGATGTGAATTTTTCAAATTTCATCAACGATCTCGAGGCCCTATGGGCCCGCGGCGGCATGACTCTGGTCAAAGCGAACCGCGTTGTTTCGGTGCAAACGGAAGATCAGCGCAAGGCCGCGCCCCCGAGCGCCGATGCCAACAAGATTGCTTGAGGCAAATCGAATGGCTGGTCGCCGATCTACTGCAAAGGGCCGGAAGGCGAGCAGCTTGAGTTCGTCCAGGCGCTCGCCCCCGTGAAGCAGACTTTCCAACAAGCTCTCGAACAGCTTCGGCGCCCCCGAAGCGCTGGCTGAGTGCCCGATTTCTTGGCGGGGATGTGGAGGGCTGACAATGCTGCATCCGATCAAGGTGCGTTCTTTTGGCTTGTTGTCGGCCGTCGGGATGACTTGCGCGCGAGCGAGTGGGCAAGACGGTCCCCGAGCTGAATATTCCAGCGTACCCGACAATGCCTTCTCGACCGACCATCTTGCTTCTCTTGGTCAGCTCACCGCGGGCGTCGCCCACCAAATCAAAATACGCTCAATTTCGTCAACAACTTTACGGCGTTGGCCGTTGAACTGACGGACGATTTTAATGATCTCTTGAAGCCGATCATCGTCGCAGAAGATAATCCGTTCGAAGGCCGACGAATTGATTGTTCTCAAGGACAATCTCGGGAACTGTCTAGCATGGTGGGCGAGCCGACTTCACCGTCAAAAGTACGCTGCTGCACCCGCGCGACCGCACAGGCGAGCGCCGCTCCGCTGACATCAATGCGCTGGTCGAGGAGAGCCTCAGCCTCGCCTATCACGGGGCGCGTCTCAGCGCATATTGCCTGGCTCCGCCCTGCATTGGGCAGCCATCTCGTCGAGCAACAACCAGAGTCCTTGCACCTTTTTGGGACGCGCGGTCAGGACTGCGGCGATCCTTTACGGCTATAATCATCGCGTGACCTCCACGAACCAGTGTACCCGTTTCGAGTGAGTTGATCGCGTCGATCATCGATCGGCAGACTCGATGAACGCGGCGACCTCGCGCGGATGAGACAACATGACCGCGTGGCTGCTCTTGATCTCTTCCGTGCGCGCACCGCTTCGCTGGGCCATCTTCCTTTGTGAACTCGGCGTTATCATGCGGTCCTGAGACGGGATCAGGAAGGAGCTCGGCTTTGCCTTCCAGCCAACTTTCGTGATCTTGGCTTCGACGGCCTTCAGTCCCCATGGCACCTGCGCGACCGCCATGAATTTGGTGAGTGCCTCAGGGGAATCAGCGGCGAAGGAAGCCGGGAACTTCACGGGATCAACCAGCAGGTACCCGTCCTGCGGCGGCAGCAGGGGCGCCTTCGCCTCACCGGGCTCTGCTGGCCATTCATTCAGCGATGCGGCAGATTCGCCAGCATCCGGCGCAAACGCCGCGACGTAAGCCAGGCTCTTGACCTTCGGATTGGTGCCGGCCTGGGTGATCACCATGCCGCCATACGAGTGGCCAACCAGCGTGACAGGGTATTTGGCTGCTGCGATCACGGCTTCCGTGGCGGCGACATCACCCTCGAGCGTGATAGTCGGATTCTGGACCACCAGTACCTCGTATCCGACGTTGCTGAGGAGATCGTATACCGCTTGCCAGCCTGAGCCATCGACGAACGCGCCATGCACGAGTACGACGGATGTCGTTTTCTGTTGCTGGGCTACCGAGGAGGTCGATGTTAATGCGAGAGCGGAGAAGGCCAACAAAGATGCCCGATCGTTCATGGGATTCCTCTCGTGTTGTGAGGACGGCGTTTGGAATGTTGGATTGGATCGACGATCTGGCCGTCATAACGGAACGACGGTGCCATTGCGCACAGAGTTGATCAATTTTGCGAAAAGATAATCAGACCAGGATTCCCGCCGTTGATGAGCCTTCGCGCGCTGATACGCGTTCGTGGTATTAACGAAATACATGGCCGAGTCGGGCGCATCGTCGCTGGTGGGCTGGCGCCCAGTTGGAGTTGCAAACACGACCCTGAACACCCCTCAATGTCCACCGTGGCTGGTGGCACGACCAGTTCATTAAAGTAATGGCCGGTTGGACCGGTCCGACTCGTGCCTATGCGCACGTCGATCCGGGTCGCTGTCGACACCAGGATCTGTATTTTTCCCTTGGACATAACTCATTCTTCCTTGAGCTAAGTAGGCCATGGTCTGGTTCGTGCGAAAGCATGCGTCAGCGTCGTTCATTCATTCGGTCGAGAAAATCGTTGATCAGCGGCGCCATCACGTCGAGTTGGTCCTCGAGCGCGAAGTGACCGGTGTCGAGGAGGTGCAACTCGGCGTCGGGCAAGTCGCGCAGATAGGCGTGTGCGCCGACTTCAGCGAAGACCTTGTCGTTCTTCCCCCAGACAATTAGAGCGGGCGGCTTCCATTCGCGGAAAAAGGCCTGGAACGCAGCGTAAAGCGGGACGTTGGTCCGGTGGTCGTAGAACAGATCGAGCTGAATGTCTTTGTTGCCCGGACGATCCAGTAGCGCTTGGTCGTGGAGCCAGTTATCAGGACTGATGCGCGTCGGATCGCGGACACCATCGGTGTACAGGAATTTCGTCGCGGAGAGAGAGACGAGGGACGAAATCGCATTCCTCCGCTCCTCCGTCCCTTCCTTCCAATACGCCTTGATGGGGTCCCAGGCCTCCCGCAGTCCCTCTTCGTAGGCGTTGCCGTTCTGGATGATGAGGGCAGTCACACGCGCTGGATGCTTGATGGCGAGGCGATAGCCGACCGGTGCGCCATAATCCATGACGTACATGGCGTAGCGCTTCGCTCCGAGTTGGTTTAGCAACGCGTCGATCATCTCGGCATAGTTGGCAAACGAATAGGAAAATCGGCTGCGATCCGGCGAATCGCTTTGCCCGAAGCCCGGGTAATCCGGCGCGATGACACGGTATCGGTGGGCCAGATTCGGGATCAGGTTGCGGAACATGTGTGAGGATGTCGGAAAGCCGTGCAGAAGGAGCACGACGGGTCCATCTACTGGCCCGGCTTCGCGATAGAACACGTTCACGCCGCTGATCACGGCCATGCGGTAATGAACCGTTGAAGCGTCCACGCTGCCGAAGGGCGTCGGCGAAATGCAGCGACGAACGGGCGTTTCGGCCGGTCCAAATGCCGATGTCGTGGACTGCCCAAACGCTGGATGCGCGCTTGCAATGGTCAATGCGATGACGGTCGCGCAAGAAAGTCGCATGGCGGCTCCTCCAGTAGGTACACGTCGGGTCTGTTGGCAATAATCGGGTGTAATCGACCTGAGATCCAGTAAAGGAATGTAAAGGGTGCTGAGCCATCATCGAGCACGCAGCAAGATCCTTTGGAGAGGGACGGTTTAGACAGTCGGCGGATCGATCCCGGACAGCGTACGAGGAGTTATCGTTCTCGAAAAGCCAACCCATCGGTTTGCGAACGACTTGATGTCGACAATTGCCTCCATCGAGATCGCGGCGCGAAGGATAACGAGCGAAGAGGTGCGCGTTACACTCGCTAGCGTGGCACAGCACGTTTCAACACGATCCTGACGGACATCTTTGCCGCCATTGCAAGACCAGGAACTATCATTGGTATATGACCGGGCCGCGCTTTCGCGGCTATCACCTATTGCTGGACGATCAGGCGTCGGAAATCTTCACGGTTACGGACGACATCGCCGAGCGGCTTTGCAAGACGGGCAACACCACCCTGCGGTCGCGGAATAGTCGCTCCTCGACAGACGATCAAGGATTATGATGCCGATTTCGTATCTCTCCTCAACATATTCGTCGAGCTCCGCGATGAGAGTTTTGCGCCAGTCCGCGCGCTCTGGGAGGCGAAAGTGATCGCTGATGAAGCCAACGGCACCTCCGGACTGCTCGGCCCGGCACAGCAGCGGGCTTATTTTATTTTTTGAAGCCACAAGGTCGACATGATGCTCGCAGCAGTTCAGTCGCGGTGCTCTCTCAAGATGATATTCGTGGATCGGACGCGGAACACGTAACCAAGATGACGATTACCCAGTCATCTTCCGTCTACCGCCTCCGCCGTTATCGACATACGCTCGGCAAATACCGAAACCTTGGCCAAATAGGCTTGATAATGCTGCGAGGCTCGATAAGCTTCGCTCGCTGTGCCGTCTCGGTAAAACTCTCAAGGCCGTACGACTGCTATTTTAGCGTACGCAAATCGCTCTTGCCCGGACAAGCGACTAAGATAGCAGTAATTTTGACGGTATGTCCTCGCTGGCCCGTGGGAAAGTGACTTTTGCCCAGCGTTGCTCGGCCGCCTAATCAATTATTTTCTAAGTGCAGCCAGAAGCTCCTCAGCAAGTAGCCCGGCCGACGCCGGATTCTGGCCAGTGATCAGACGTCCATCGACGACGACGTGAGGTTCCCAGTTTGCTACAGACGTATATTCGGCGCCCTCTGCACGCAGTGCATCTTCCAATTCGTAGGGAACGTCTTTGCGCGCGTAGTCGTACTCTTCCTTCTTCGAGAAAGAGGTGAGCTTTTTGCCTTTCACGAACGGCTTGCCATCGCCGAGGTCGACCCCGAGAAGCGCGCACGGACCGTGACAAACGGCAGTCACAAACTTTCCCGTACTCCAGGCGCGCACAACTGTATTTTGAACGACAGGGTTACGCTGGATATCGACCATTGGTCCAAGACCGCCTGGCACGAAGATGGCATCAAAATCTGCAGCATCCACGTCCGCAAGTTTGCGACTGCGGTTCAAGCGGCGAAAAGCCTTGCTTTCAAAGAAGACCTTCTCCGCGCGATCTTTCTCGTCGTAGGCATCATATGGTGTCCATCCGCCTCTCAAGGAAGCGAACTCGATGGCGATACCTGCCTTGTCAAGAACATCGAACGGATGCGCGACCTCGGCGAAAAAGAAGCCTGTTTTACGATTGTGCGGACCGATCACCGCTGCGTTGGTTACAACAAACAGAACATGGATAGTCATGACTTCCCTCTTTAGTGTGTGGACGCACCAAACCAACCTTGTCCCTCGCTAACAATTCGCTATACCCAGCAGCGCGTAGCAGGTCGCCGAGCAAAGGAGGCTCTCGTTCATAGGCCGATACGAAAGACCTTTGCGTAGAGTGCAAGTGATGTCAGTCCGCTTCTGTAGGCGCTTTATCGATGAAGGCCGCAACTTCTCGCACGCACGCACTTTAGGCTGCCGGGTGGCGCAGACGAGTTAATTCAGGTAAAGATTTGCGGTCTTTGGAAGTACCGTAAGCCCTAGTGACGGCCGCCTTGCGTCGGCGGTGAGGCTTCGCGAAGCGATAGGACCAGTACCTCGACACAGAGGTTTTGACTCTTTCGTTTTTCGCCGGTTTTGCCGGTTTTTTGGGATAGGCACGGCCTAATTTGGTGCGCGCCTGTTCGGTGGTGAACATCCAATTGATTTGGGCGCGCTGGGTGTTTCGACGTCTCTCCCACGCCGGGGTCTCTTGGACGAGCTTGGCGTAGCTGTCGATGCGACGATCGAGACATTGCTGCTCGAGAGCGCCGATCTCGACCATGTTGAGCCAGCTGGCATGCTTCGGGGTGTGATGGAATTCCAGGCGTCGCAGCAAGCGACGCGCCTGGTCGGCCGGGAACGCCTGATAGAGCGCGCCGGCCGTATGGGTTGACAGATTGTCGAGCACGACGCGAATGCGACCGGCCCTGGGATAGTGCACGTCGACGAGTTCGCGTATGCACTGGCGAAGTCGGTGGCGGCGCGGCGCTCGGTGACCTTGACTTTGCGCCAGGGTCGGTTCACTTCCATGAACACGAACAGGTTGTAGTGATGAAGCGGGGGCAGAAGCCGTTCTTTGACAGCCGGCTCTTGGGCGGCGGGATCGTGCCTTGCGCCACAGTCACGATCCGGCACGCGCTTTCATTGATGGGCGTTCGAAGTCTGTTGGTATTTACGGCCGCGTCGGTCAACGCAACGCCCCGACGGCGCTCAACGCGCTCTATTACACGACCCAGCTCCGGGAAGGCCGTGTTCATACGCTGGAGCAGCAGGCTGCCCTCTCGATCACCAACCCGTTCGAACAGGGCTCATCCAGCGTCGCCGATGCTGCATCCAGGATCGCCGGCGACAAGGACTACCAAGCGCAATTCATGGACGGCTCTGGCCGCGAGGTAAACGAGAAGGAAATGCTGCGCGCGATAGCGAGCTACGGACGCGCGCTGATTTCCTTCGATTCACCGTTCGATAATTTCGTCGCTGGAGATGCGAACGCCATCAGTGACGCGGCCGAGCGCGGCTGGGATCTGATCAATACCAAGGCGCGCTGCAATCTCTGCTATGCACCGACGGAGAATGAGCGGGACGTCACGTTTCTCTCCGACAATAAGTTCCATCACATCGGGATTGGATTCTCCAGCATCACGTTGGCCCTCTGGCACAGCAGGCGAAGCGTGAACTGGTGCAGGGCCAGCAGTTGGATCTCGACATAGCGGCGATCGAGGGCGAGATGTCGATCTTGGGGCGTTTTCTCGTCACGAATAGGCAGAGAGAAATTGCCGTCTTTAAGACGCCCAACCTGCGGAACGTCCTTTTCACAGGCCTTACTTTCACGACGGGTCGATGCAAACATTGTGGGACGCCATGCATCACCATAACCATGGAGATGGCGTCACAAACCCATGGCTCAACCGGGATATCCAGCCTCTGGCGAGCTGATAAAGATCGAAAAGGTGGATGGAACCGTGATCGTCACCAGTGATCTTGTCGGCGACTTTCCCGGAAGCCCCATTGACTTGCGATATTTCCTTCGGCTACAGGCAGAAGGATCGCGGTCCTGGAAATGGCCTTGTGAAGTCCAGCCCCGACCGCCAGGCCAAACGTATTTTGCTCGGCAGATTGGCAGAATAATATCTCACGCGAAGACGAACTCGCCCTGGTGCTCCGCGCGAGCCGCGCATTTTAACAAGCGGAGATCAGCGTTTGGCGCAAGTCATGACTGCACATCGGGTTAGGATGCAAGCTCGTTGATGGACAACGTCACTAGATCGGCCCAGGGCGGAGTCAATGAAGCGGAATGTCGCTCCTGCGAGGTTACTTATCTCAAATATGATCTACTCGATGTGAGTTTGCGTTAACTTCTCAGACGAGATAACGTACAGTACGTCTGCAAGTTTACAAATTTTAACAAGCGCTAAGTACCGAAAGCGAGCTTTCCGGTGCTCTATTGCAACCTCCGCAGTCAGAAGGTGCGGTTCCGTCGATGGCGCAGGACGCAGCTCTCACGGCCGGCGGCTCGGCGCCAGACGCCGCTGGCCGGTGGCCGGTGGCCGGGGAGTATGATAAGTTGAGCCAGTCCGTCCCTTTTTTGGGATCCTCGACGCAGCAGGGCGGTGAGTTGCAACCGCTTTGGGAGGATGGAGAAAGGGTATTTTCCCGTGGGCAGCTAAACGGGGACGAGCGCAGGCAGAGGCCTGTGCTGGTGGTACGTGCCGCAGATGATCGAGCGCCGCCAGCACTCCTCGATCGCTTCGCTCATGAATATGGCTTGCGCGATGTATTGATCGATGCGCCCGTCCTCGTGCCACTTGCGTTGGAACGAGACGGCAACAAGACTCTGCTGCTGCTCGAGGATTTTAACGGCGAGCCGCTCAGCCAGTTGCTGGGCGAGCCGATCGAGGTCGGCATCATGCTGCGCATCGCCATAGCAATCTGCGCGGCAGTCGGTGTGATCCATCGGCGCGGCCTCGTCCACAAGGATCTCAAGCCCGCGAACATCGTCGTCGATATTCCGTCCGGGCAGGTGAGACTCACTGGCTTCGGCATAACCTCGCGGCTGCCACGCGAACGGCAGTTTCCCGAGCCGCCCGAGACCATCGCCGGCACGCTTCCCTACATGGCGCCTGAGCAGACAGGGCGCATGAACCGTTCGATCGATTCCCGCAGCGATCTCTACGCGCTCGGCGTGACGCTCTACCAGATGGCAACCGGTTCGCTTCCCTTCTTCGCCCATGACCCCATGGAATGGGTCCACTGCCACATCGCCCGCAAGCCGACGCCGCCAATCGAGCGGCTCGAGAGCCTTCCCAGCGCGATCTCCGCGATCATTTTAAAGCTGCTCGCCAAGATCGCGGAGGAGCGCTATCAGACCGCCAGCGGCGTCGAGCGCGACCTTCGGCGCTGCCTCCACGAATGGGAAGCCGGGGGCCATATCCGCGATTTCCCGCTCGCCCGTGAAGACACACCGGACCGCCTGCTCATCCCCGAGCGCCTTTACGGCCGGGACCGAGAGGTCGAGGCCCTGATGTTAGCCTTCGACCGCGTGGTCGGCTGTGGCGAGCCGGAGTTGGTGCTGGTCTCGGGCTATTCTGGCATCGGCAAGTCTTCGGTCATCAACGAGTTGCACAAGCTACTGGTGCCGCCACGGGGCTTGTTCGCGGCCGGCAAATTCGATCAGTACAAGCGCGACATCCCCTACTCGACCCTGGCGCAGGCTTTGCAGGGACTAGTGCGACCACTGCTTGGCAAGACTGATGCGGAACTGGCCCGCTGGCGCCGCTCCTTCCTTGAGGCGTTCGAGCAGAACGGCCAACTGATGGTGGATCTCGTGCCCGACCTCCGGCTTATCATCGGCGATCAGCCCGACGTGCCGGAAATGCCGCCGCAGCAGGCGCAGGCGAGATTCCAGCGGGTGTTCAGGAACTTCATCGGTGTTTTCGCACGCCCCGAGCACCCGTTGGCACTTTTCCTAGACGACCTTCAGTGGCTCGACGCCGCGACCCTCGACCTGATCGAGGACGTGCTGACCCGATCGGATCTTCGCCACTTGATCCTGATCGGCGCCTATCGCGACAACGAGGTCGACACCGCTCACCCACTGGTGCGCAAGCTCTTCATCATCAAGGCGACCGGCGTGAAGGTGCAGGAGATCACGCTCGCGCCGCTGGGGCGGGAACACATTGCGCAGTTGATCGCCGACACGCTGCACTGTGCACCGATCGCAGTCGCCCCCCTAGCCCAACTGGCATTGGACAAGACCGGCGGCAACCCATTCTTCGCGATTCAGTTTATCTCCGCGCTCGCCGACGAGGGAATGCTGTATGTCGACCACGTGACCGGCCGGTGGTCATGGGACTTCAGCCGTATTACCGCCAAGGGCTTCACTGATAACATCGTGCACCTCATGATCGGCAAGCTCGCCCGTCTGCCGGAGAAGACACGGCGAGCGGTGCAGAATCTGGCTTGCGTCGGCAACGTGGCCGACCTGTCCCTACTCGCGACCGCCTTCGGCGTGTCCCGAGCCCAGGTCGAGGCGGATCTGTGGGAAGCGGTTCGGCTCGAACTTGTGGAACGGCGCAAAGACGCCTACGCCTTTGTCCATGACCGGATATATGAAGCCAGTTACTCGCTGATACCGGAAAATGCGAGGGCGCCAATCCATCTTAGGATAGGCCGCCTCCTAGTCGACCGGACGACGCCGGAACAGCGGCAGGAGACGATATTCGAGATCGTGAACCAGTTGAATCGTGGCTCGGCATTGATCGAGGAAGACGACGAGCGGGCACGGCTTGCTGAGCTGAATTTGATCGCCGCCCGGCGCGCCAAGACGTCGACTGCCTATGTCTCGGCCTGCGCCTATCTGCGTTTTGGCATGGCGCTGCTCGGGGACGAGGCATGGAAGTTTCGACGAGAGCTCGCTTCCACCCTGTGGCTGGAACGGGCCGAATGCGAATATCTGAGCGGTGACTTCGACGAGGCCGAGCGGCGTATCGCCGAGTTGCTAACTCAGGCTGGATCAAAGATCGACAAGGCGGCCGCATATCGCATCAGGATCGACCTTCAGGTGATGAGGTCGGAACATGTGGAGGCGATCGACACTGCCATAGAGTGCCTTCGTCTGTTTGACATCGAGCTCTCGCCCCATCCCCCGCGCGCGGAGATGGACGCGGCCTATGCGCAGGTCCTGCACAAGCTCGACGGCCGTCGGATCGAGTCGCTGGTCTCGTTGCCGAGGCTGACGGATCCGAACGCGGAAGCGGCGATGACGATACTAGCGACGATGTGCGGCCCGGCCATGTGGACCGATTCGACACTCTCGGTACTCCAGCTCTGTCACATGGTGGTGCTCGCACTGGATCACGGCGTGACGGGAGCCTCCGCGCCAGGCTTCGCGGCGTTCGGCATCATGCTCGGGCACGTCTATGGGCGCTACGAGGAGGGTTATCGCTTCGCGCAGTTGGCGCGCGCGCTGGTCGCTCGGCACGGCCTGGCAGCGAACGAGGCGATGGCTCTCTGGGCACTCGAACTCGTAAGCCTCTGGACCCAGCCGGTCTCCACCGCCGTGGAGGCGATAAGGGCGGCTTTCGAGAGCGGCGTGAAGTCCGGCGACATCCCCGTGGCCTGTTATTGTTGCAACCACATCGTCTCCAATCTCCTGCTCCGCGGGGACCGGCTGGAGGAGGTTTGGACGGAATCAGAGCGCAGCCTCGCCTTCGCTCGGCGTGCCGGCTACCGTGACGTGGTGGATGTGATCACCGCGCAGCGGCGCTTCATGCTCACGATGCGCGGCCTCACAGAGAGCTTTGGGAGCTTCGGCGCCGGAGATTTCGACGAGAGCGAATACGAACGCTCGCTGACATCCGACCGCGCGACGATCATGATCTGCTGGTACTGGATTATCAAGGGGCAGGCCAGATTTCTGGCGGGCGACCTAGCGGTCGCGCATGACTGCTTCGAGCGCGCTGCGCCTCTACTGTGGGCCTCTCCGGGGCACATCCAGCTGCTCGACTATGAGCTCTACGCGGGATTGACCTTGGCGTGCCTAGAACCAGAGCTGCCGGACGTGGGAGCCGATGTCAGGCGCGCACGTCTCCTTGGCCATTGCGGTCGTTTGGCAACGTGGGCGGAAAGCTGTCCGTCGACCTTCGCCGACAAACACGCCCTTCTCCGCGCCGAGATCGCCCGCCTGGACGGCCACGATACCGATGCGATGCGCTTTTACGAGGTGGCCGTCCGCTCCGCACGGGTCAACGGATTTCCCCATTACGAGGGTCTCGCATACGAGCTTGCCGCCCGATTCTATCGCGCGCGGGGATATGAGGAGATCGCCGATCTCTACCTGCGCAATGCTCGTCGCTGCTACGCCCTCTGGGGAGCAGACGGCAAGGTGCGCCAACTCGACGAGACCAATCCGCATTTTCGCCCCCTTGAAACCGCTTCCGCCTCCTCCAACACGATCGGGACACCGGTCGAGCACCTCGACCTCGCCACCGTGATGAAGGTGTTGCAGTCGATCGCCGGCGAAATGGTGCTAGAGAAACTCCTCGACACGCTGATGCGAACCGCGCTCGAGCAGGCCGGTGCCGAGCGCGGCCTGCTCATCCTCGCCCGCGCCGCCGAGCCGCGAATCGCGGCGCGGGCGGCGGTCGCCGGCCCCGTCATCCGCGTGGACCTGCCGGACGAGTCCGTCGACCCCGCCGCGCTGCCGCAGTCGGTGCTTCAATATGTCCTGCGTACCCATGACGCCGTTATCCTGAGCGACGCTGCGCTGGAGGCTCCCTTCGCCGGGGACGCCTATGTCCGCGAGCACAGGCTGCGCTCGGCGCTGTGCGTGCCCTTGATCAATCAGGGTAAGCTCATCGGCGCGCTGTATCTGGAGAACAACCTCGCGCCGCGGGCCTTCGTGGCCGCGCGGATTGCGGTCCTAAAGCTGATCGCCTCGCAGGCCGCGATCTCGCTGGAGAACACGCAGCTCTATCGCGACCTCGAACAACGTGAGGCGCGGATCAGAAGCCTGGTGGACGCCAACATCATCGGCGTCTTCTTTTGGGATTTCGAAGGCCGGATCCTCGATGCCAACAATGAGTTTCTACGCATCGTCGGGCGTGATCGCACCGATCTCGCCTCCGGTTCGCTGCGCTGGACCGACATCACGCCTTCCGAATGGCTCACGCGCGATCAGGAGTTGTGGGTACCAGAGCTCCGAAGGATCGGCACCACCCCACCCTTCGAGAAGGAGTTCTTGCATAAGGGTGGGACGCGAGTTCCGGTGCTAATGGGCGTTGCGTTGCTT
This sequence comes from Bradyrhizobium sp. SZCCHNR1051, assembly GCF_032489615.1. NCBI lineage: Bacteria > Pseudomonadati > Pseudomonadota > Alphaproteobacteria > Hyphomicrobiales > Nitrobacteraceae > Bradyrhizobium > Bradyrhizobium sp. SZCCHNR1051. The sequence continues at coordinate 85,414 of NZ_JAUEYJ010000003.1, forward strand.
GAGGGTAACCAGGAGCAGGGCACGGCCTTTGTGCTCGACCTTAGCGAATACAAGCGCGCAGAGGCCGAGGCGATCGAAAGCGACCGTCGCTACCGTGAAGCGCAGACCGACCTGGCGCGCGCCAATCGTATCTCGACGATGGGCCACCTCACCGCCTCGATCGCCCATGAGGTGCGCCAACCGCTCACCGCGACGATCGGCAACGCCCAAGCCGGCATGCGTTGGCTCGACCGTGCACCTCCCGACATAAAGGAGGTCCGCAAAGCCTTCACCGCCATCGTGAAAGACGCGGCGCGCGCTAACGACATTGTAAATCGAATCCACGACATGGTGCGGAAGGCGCCGCCCCGTGTGACGCAGGTCAACGTTAATACGGTCGTGCGGGAAGTCATCGAGCTGACCCGCAGCGAGACGAACCGCCATAGGGCACTGGTCGAGGCCCGCTTTGCCGAGCAGCTCCCTCTTGTCACAACCGATCGGATCCAGTTGCAGCAAGTGATGCTCAACTTGATACTCAATGCCGTTGAGGCCATCGGCAGCGTCGAAGACGACCCCAGGGAAGTCCTGATCCGCACTGCAGTAGAGGGCGCCGGTGTCATCGTGACGGTGTGCGACACCGGGCCTGGGCTGCAGGTGGCCGAGCCCGAGCAGGTTTTCGAGGCTTTCTATACGACCAAGTCGGGCGGATTCGGACTCGGCCTGTCCATCTGCCGCTCTATTGTCGAATCTTACGGCGGCAGACTGTGGGCGATGGCTAACCAACCCCGCGGCACCACCTTCCTGTTCACGCTCCCAGCGTCGATATCGGTCGGGTGAACTAAAACGCCCTCCATAGCGCGACCGGACATGGTCATGGGCCGCCTCAAGCTCGGTCTGGCCGGTGGACCGCCACGCATTCCACACGTCCGAAAAAATGACGCTTCAACCAAGCCGATGTCGTCTACCAGCAGGGTAAAGGCGATAGTCGATGCGATCTGTGAAAATGCAGCCGATCGTCCTGCTGATTCGTTGATTGTCATGACTGAGTCTTGCGTTGTTTCTTGCATGCCACTGATGTGCGACGAACTCTCTTCAGTGGCTCTGGCGGTTTGACTGGCCAATGACTGGACTTATGAGGCGACCACCGCAAAACCTGGCGCCGCGCGCCGGCGCGGCTCGACCTGACTTCGCAATGCGTGTCGTCAAGCTTCTTTTGAGCGCCAAATCCGACCAGCAAATCGCCCTGGTAACCGTTCAAACGGCATGGAATTGGCTAGAAGGCCACCCACATCTCATGCTTGAGCGCGTCGCGAGCATTGTCATGAGAGATGCTTTTGGACGACGTTGCGGCGTGTGGCGCTCCTCCGTAACTTGGATGACCAAGATGCGTCTCCATTAGTGGCCCGTTCCTCGGCAGACGACGGATCATGATGGCCTGATCCTCGCTTGTCATGTTATTCGCGATTTTTCCGCAGTTTCGCGAAGGCCCGGTCTGTCGCCATGAAGCGCGCGACCATCGCGGTCACGAGTTTTCCCAGATCACTGGCCGGCTGCCCCGATTGATGCGACACCAGCTCCGAATAAGCCAGGAGATCTCGGTGCACCGCGGCAGGCAGCTCGACGGAGACCTTAACGGGCTTGTCATCCGGCAACGTTGTAATCCTGAGTTTTGCCATTGCTCACCCTCGATACGGCTCGAGCACAAGATCATGGTTGACCATCACCCGCACCGGAAATCCCGGCCGGATCGTCAAGGTCGGCTGGATGTTCATCTGCTGCCGCACGAGCTGCTGCCCTGTCTGGCTCGTCGCGTTGCCGAAGCCTTGCCGCAGCGCCTGAATGATTGCGGCATTGTTGGCATTGCCATTGCCTCCCGCGTTCACCTCGCTGCCAACGGAGAGTAACGTCGACAGCAGGGCGGACCCGATCAGCTGCTTCCAATGATTGTCGACCTCGTCGTCAAGACCCGAATAGCCACCGGAATCCGCGCCCTGCTGCCGCTCCAGGACGATCGAACGGCCATTCGGCAGGATCAGCCGCGTCCAGACCAGAAGCACCCGCGACTGGCCGATCGCCACCTGGCTGTCATAGGCTCCGATCAGCCGGGCTCCTTGAGGAATGAGCAGCAACCGCCCTGTCGGCGTATCGAACACATTCTCTGTCACTTGGGCCGTAACTTGTCCTGGCAGATCTGAGCGGATTCCCGTGATCAAGGCGCCCGGAATGACCGTGCCCGCCTGCACGACGTAAGGAGACGCCGGCCGCGTGATGCGATCAGGGCTCGTGGTGCGGCGATCCACCGGCCCATTCACGAAGGCGAGCTTGCGGTCCCGGCCGTTCTGCGCGAAGGCATCGTCCGTGGCCGGCGGCATCCCTCCAAGCCCGGCGCCCAGAGCCACATTTGGCGAGGGCTGCGTTGCCGTCGTCGTGGCCGTCGCAAACAACCGGCTGACGCGCGCGGCCTCCTGCTCCTGTTCGCGGCGCTGCTGATCCTGGTCTTGACTTGAACCAGGTGTTTGCCCTTGGGAGGCAAGGATTGGCCGTCCGAGATCGCCGGGCAAGGGCGGCCCGAGCACCGGGACGTCTTTGGCAACCTGCGTGTAGTCACGCGGCAGGCTGGAGACGCCGTCCGCGACCTCGCGATGCCCCGAACTGGCGAGCTCGGGTTGGGCCGCCGGCTTACGCGCGCCAGGGCTTTGCAGCGCCCACAGAACTGCGCCTGCGATCAGCGCGAGCGCCACGGCGCTGCCGCTGGCCAGAATCTTGCGCGACAACCGAGTGATCCGTGGCGGCTCACCGCCGAGGCGGAAGGGCGCCGCAGGATCGGCAGCCGGCTCCGGATCGTTCGGCCGTGCGCTCGTGCCTTTGTCCTCCGCACTCATGGCCGAACCTGTCCGTCGGTGCGAACGATCCGCACGGTCTGCTGCGGGTCGCCGCCCAGGCGCAGCTCGGCTGCCGCGAACAGCCGGTCCACGATCAAGACGTTGCCATAAGCTCGATAGTTGACGATTTCCGGCTTGCCCTCGGCACCGGTCAAGAACAACGGCGGCATCTCGCCTTGAGCGATGCCCAGAGAAAACTCGACATACACCTTTCGCCCGTCGTCATAGACGGCGACCGGTCGCCACGGCGGATCATCGCCTTCCATGCGATAGCGGAAGCGGCGCTGCGCGGGATCTGGCAGGACGGGTTTCAGAGCCACAAGCGCCGCCTGCACCGCATGCAACTCTGGATAGTACCAGGCCACGGCCGGCATATAAGGCTTCTCGCGAGCGCGGAGCTCGATCAGATAGGTGCGGCGGTCGGTGTTGACGACGAGATTGGTCTCGATGCCAGCGCGTGTCGGCTTGACCAGAATGTGCACGCGACGCGTATCGCCCGCCCCGCTCTCGGTGTCGCCGACCACCCACCGCACGGTGTCGCCGGCCGCGACCGGGCCTGATCCCGTGAGCTGTTCACCTGGCTCGAGCGCGATATCGGTAATTTGCCCCGGTGCTGCGTAGACCTGATAGATCGCTCCTGGACTATAAGCATAGATCTGCGCCGCGTTGTAATAGCCCCGCTTGCGCGGCTCGACGCGGGCCGCACCGTTGGCCGCTTCGATCCGATCGACAGGATCGCCCTCCTCCTTCGCGCCAGCCTTGCCACCAAACGTCACCTTCCATGGCGGCGGCACATGGAGTGCCCGCGGCCTGTCATCAACGGTGACAGGCGCCGCCGACAACGGTGGCACCTCGGCGTCATAGCGGATCTCCGGCGGCTTCGACGTGACGCAGCCGCTTAGCAAGAGCGAAAGCGCCGTCGCGGTGAGGATGCAGCCGTTCATTGCGACAGCTCCTTCGACCAGCTGATGGCGTGGACATAGACGCCGAGAGGGTTCTTGCGCAGCCGGTCGGCATCGTCAGGCATCGCGAGCACGATGGTGAGAATGGCGGTCCAGCGTTCGGTCGCACTCAGCGCGCCATTGTCATAGTGCCGCTCGATCCATGCCACGCGAAAACTCTCGGACGAGGCCCGGATGACGCTGGAGACCTCCACCGAGATCTGGGCTTTGCCGAGCCTCGCGAAGGGATCGTTCGTCCGGGCGTAGTCATTGAGAGCTGCCGCCCCGCGATCGCTCGTGAAGTCATAGGCGCGCAGCCAGCTCTGGCGCAGGACGATGGGATCGGCGGGGAGGCTTCTCACGTCCTCGACGAAGCGCGCGAGATGAAAGGCGATCTGCGGATCGGTCGGTTGATACTCGGCAATCGCGGGGGCCACCCGCTGGACGTCGCCGAGATGACCGACCTCCACCACCCAGGGAGTCACACTGCCCCGTGCCGATTGCCAAACGAGGCCCGCGGCCAAGCCACTCGCCAGCATCAGGCACCCGAACGCCATCAGCCGCCAATTCCTGGCTTGCACACGCGCCGAGCCGATGCGCTCATCCCAAACCTGCGCCGCCTTCTGATACGGCGTGATCGGTTGCGGCGTGCGGCCATAATGGACAGCGGGACGTTTGAACATCGTCATGGTTTGTCCTCCGAGAGATCGACGGAGCTGCCCTGCCCGCCTTGTCCGGCGCCGCGCACGGCCTGCGTCGCCGCCGAGGTGCCCTGACCGATGGTCCGCCCTGCCTTCAGCTGCTCGGCCCATCGCGGCGAGCCCGATGCGGAACCCCCGCGATCCGCCGAAGCTGCGGACGAAGGGCCGCCCGCGTTGGCCGCAGCGGCCTGTCGCAATGGACTGGCGGCGGAAGCCTCCGACGGGGATGGCTCTCCGCCACCACGCAGCGCTCGGACAACTCCGCCGCCCAGCGCTGACGCGCCTCGACCGCTACCGGTCGCCGCCGCACTGGCAAGACCGGCACTGCCAGCGATGAGCCCGGCGCCGGCAACAGCGAGACCGCCGGCAGCGAGCCCCGCGCCTGCTGCCGATGCGGCGCCGAGCTGCGGTCCGCCGGAGACGAGTCCGTTTGCGATGCCAGGACCGAAAATGCCGAGGCCGAGCAACGCCAGTGCGCCGAGCACGAGCGTCATTGCGCTTTCGATGGTCGGCGGATCACCGTTGCCGGGCGAGATCAGCTGCGAGAACTGGGTCGAGCCGATGCCAACGATCACGGCGAGCACCAGGACCTTGATGCCGGAGGACATGACATTGCCGAGCACGCGCTCCGCGGCAAAGGCCGTCTTGCCGAACAGTCCGAACGGAATGAGGACAAAGCCGGCAAGCGTCGTCAGCTTGAACTCGATCAGGGTGACGAAGAGCTGGATTGCCAGGATGAAGAAGGCGAGCAGCACCACGATCCAGGCAAACAGCAAAACCGCGATCTGGACGAAGTTCTCGAAGAAGCTCACATAGCCCATGAGATTGGCGGTGGCCTGCAGCATCGGTCGTCCGGCATCGAGGCCGACCTGCGCGATCTTACCCGGACGCAGGAAGTCGGCGACCGACAGCGCGGAGCCCGACGCCTTCAGACCGAGTCCGGCAAAGCTCTCGAAGACGATCCGGGCGAGGCTGTTCCAGTTGCCGATCAAATAGGCGAAAACGCCGACGAACAAGGTTTTCTTCACAAGGCGTGCGATGACATCGTCGTCGCGGCCCCAGACCCAGAATAAGGCAGCGAGGGTGAGATCGATCGCAGCAAGCGTCGTCGCCAGCGTGCCGACATCGCCGCTGACGAGACCGAAGCCGGAGTCGATGGTGCGGGTGAACGTCTCCAGAAACTGATCGATGATTCCTGTCCCGGTCATCGTGTCCGCTCCACAGATCCGGGCGCCGGCGAAGGCGAGCCACTGCTCGGTGTGGCCGGCAAGACACGACCGAAGAAGCGGCGGCGGCCCTCCGACCACATCCCGCGGCAATCGGCGAACGCTTCAGCCTGCTCTGGTCGAACGGCGCGGCAGCGCGTGAGACTCATCTCCAGCGCATTGGACTTTGGAGCCGGCTGCCGCGTCTCCGCATCCTGCCCACTCCGCAGCGGGATCGTGCAGGCGGAAAGAATAGCGAGCGTGGCAACTGCCACAGCGATCAGCCTTGGCCATTTGATATGATTTCTCTGCATCAATGGAACATCTGTACGTTGGAGGGCTGGTAGCCTTGACCCGGCGTCAGGAAGCGCTTGAGCTGCTCGCGCCCCTGATCCTGAGCGGCGGCGCGCTGCGCGGCGTCCAACATCGCGGCCCGGCCCTGCGCGGCCACGCTCGCGGTGAGATCGGCCAATTGCTGAGCCTGCAGCGCAAGGATCTGGTTGCCGGCCTGGGTGACCTGCAGAGCCCCGCTCGCGCCTTGGCTGGCCGCGACCAGCGCCGACGACTGGGTCTTGACCGTGTCGAGATTGCCAACGACGCCGGCCTGCACCCTCAAGGCATCCTGCAGCGCCGCCACTGAAGTCTGCCAGCGCGCCTGCGCATTGCTTATCAGCGCCTCGCTCGATTGGCTGCTGCTCGCCGGCGCATAGGTGGTCGCGAACGCCTTGTCGATCTGCTGCACATCATAGGCGAGGCGCTGGGCCTCCTTGAGCAGCTGCTGAGTGCGCTGGATCGACTGCTGCAGCTGCGCCAGCGACGAATACGGCAGGCTCGCAAGGTTCTTCGCCTGGTTGATTAGCATCTGCGCCTGATTCTGCAGCGAGATGATTTGATTGTTGATCTGCTGCAGCTCGCGCGCGGCGGTCAGGACGTTCTGGGCATAATTGTTCGCATCGAACACGACCAGTTGCGCCGACGACATGGAGGTCGACGCCGCCCAGATGACGATCGCCGCCGCAGCGCCGCGGGAGAGACGACGAAGATCCGTCATACGCGGACCTCCCGGCCATTCAGATGGGGAATGAGGTCGATCGCCCAGGACACGCCGCGATGGGTGAGCCAGCCGGCAAGGAAACCATCCTGTCCGTGCTCGGCGAGCACACGCGTCATGTCGGCCTGGTCAGTCTTGGAAGACGCCGCGATCAGCGCCAGCGCGACCTCACCGAGACCGAGCTCGAACAGCCGGTTGCCGCGCCGCGACTGACAGTAATAGTCCCGCTTCGGCGTGGCGCGGACCAGGATCTCGATCTGGCGGTCGTTCAGCCCGAACCGTCGATAGACAGCAGTGATCTGCGGCTCGAGCGCGCGCTCGTTCGGCAGCAACAACCGGGTCGGGCAGCTCTCGATGATGGCGGGTGCGATCTTTGATCCATCGATATCGGACAGCGACTGCGTGGCGAACACGACGGACGCGTTCTTCTTGCGCAGCGTCTTCAGCCATTCCCGGAGCTGGCCGGCAAAGCCGTCGTCGTCGAGCGCGAGCCAGCCTTCGTCGACGATCAGGAGCGTCGGGCGGCCGTCGAGCTGGCCTTCGATGCGGTGGAAAAGATAGGAGAGCACGGCAGGCGCTGCCGCCGTGCCGATCAGACCTTCGGTCTCGAACGCCTGCACGGACGCACCACCGAGCCGCTCTGCGTCGGCATCGAGCAGCCGGCCATAAGGGCCGCCACCGAGGCAAGAGGGTTGTAGCGCCCGCTTCAGCGCATTGGACTGCAGCAGGATCGACAGGCCCGTCAGTGTCCGCTCAGACACGGGCGCCGACGCCAGCGAGGTCAGCGCCGACCACAGATGATCCCTCACCTCGGGCGTGATGCTGATCTGCTCGCGCGAGAGCATCGCCGCGATCCAGTCGGCTGCCCAGCCGCGCTCTGTCACATCGTCAATGGCGGCAAGCGGCTGCAGCGCGACGGCTTCCGATGCCTCGTCCGACAAGGCACCACCGAGATCATGCCAGTCACCGCCCATGGCGAGCGCGGCCGCGCGGATCGAGCCCCCGAAATCGAAGGCGAACACCTGGGAGCCAGGATAACGGCGGAACTGCATCGCCATCAACGCCAGCAGCACCGACTTGCCAGCACCGGTCGGGCCGACCACGAGCGTATGCCCGACGTCTCCGACATGCAGCGAGAACCTGAACGGCGTCGAGCCCTCGGTGCGCGCCACGAACAGCGGCGGCGCACCGAGATGCTGATCGCGCTGCGGGCCGGCCCAGACCGCCGACAGCGGGATCATATGGGCCATGTTCAGGGTCGAGACCGGCGGCTGGCGCACATTGGCGTAGACGTGCCCGGGCAACGACCCCAGCCAGGCCTCGACCGCATTGACCGTCTCGAGCATGCAGGTGAAGTCGCGGCCCTGGATCACCTTCTCGGCGAGCCGCAATCGTTCATCAGCAATGCGCGGATCCTCATCCCAGACCGTGATGGTCGCGGTGACCAAGGCCTCCCCGATCAGATCCGAGCCGAGATCCTGAAGTGCCGCATCTGCGTCGAGCGCCTTGTTGTGGGCATCGGTGTCGACCAGGGCAGCGGCCTCGTTGGTCACGACCTCCTTGAGGAGAGCGGCAATCGACTTGCGCTTGGCGAACCACTGCCGCCGGATCCTGGTCAGCAGCCTGGTCGCGTCGCTCTTGTCGATCATGATCGCCCGGGTCGACCAGCGATAGGGAAACGCCAGCGCGTTGAGCTCGTCGAGAATGCCGGGCGTCGTGGCGGTCGGGAAGCCGACGATCGTCAGTACCCGCAGGTGAGCGTCGCCCAGCCGTGGCTCGAGGCCTCCGGTCAGAGGTTGATCGGCCAACAGCGCATCGAGATGGACCGGGATTTCGGGGACGCGGACGCGCTGCAGCTTGGTCGAGATGGTCGCATGCAGATAGGTCAGCGTCTCCTCGTCGTCGAGCCACCGGCACTCTGGCATGAAGCCATCGAGCAGTTGCAGGATGCGATCCGTGCGGTCGGCGAAACCACGCAGGATCTCGTGGGCATCACTCCCCTCGCCTTGCGCGCGTCCCTCATACAGCCAGCGCTCGGCGCGCGAGGCATCTTCGGACGGCGGCAGATATACGAAGGTCAGGAAATAGTTCGACTCGAAATGCGCGCCTTGCGCCTGGAACTGCGCCCGGCGCTCGGCCTCCACCAGCGCGGAGGCGGGATCAGGGAATTGGCTCGCGGGATAGAGCTGAGACGGATACCTGAAGGCCTCGACGAATAGCGCCCAGCCAGAGCCCAACCTGCGGAGCGCATTGTTGAGCCGACCCGCGACCGCCACGAGCTCGGCCGGCACCGCCGAGTCCAGATCCGGCCCCCGAAATCGGGCGCTCCGCTGTAGCGAGCCATCCTTATTGAGGACGATGCCATGATCGACCAGAGCGGCCCACGGCAGATAATCGGACAGGCGCGCATTGCTGTTGCGATATTCGCGCAAGTTCATCATGGCTTGCTCCTCACACATTGAGATGACCGGGAATGCGCAGGTGCCGGCGCACGACCTCGACGAAGTCCGGATCGCGTTTGGCGGCCCACACCGCCACGCCGTGCCCGATCGCCCAGAACAGAAGCCCCGCGATCCAGAGCCGCAGCCCCAAGCCAAGCGCCGCAGCGAGCGTGCCGTTGAGAATGGCGATGGCGCGCGGCGCACCGCCGAGCAGGATCGGCTCGGTCAACGAGCGGCGCACGGCGATCGCAAAGCCGGGAAACGGCTGATCGGCATAGAGCGGAGCCTCCATCAGATCACTGCTCCGCCACCGAACGAGAAGAACGCCAGGAAGAAACTCGAGGCCGCAAAGGCGATCGAGAGCCCGAAGACGATCTGGATCAGCCGGCGGAATCCTCCCGACGTATCGCCGAAAGCGAGCGTCAGGCCCGTGCTGATGATGATGATCACCGCCAGAATCTTTGCCACCGGCCCCTGGACCGAGAGCAGGATCTGATTGAGCGGCTGCTCCCATGGCATGTTGGAGCCGGCGGCGCAGGCCGGGCTTGTCGTAAAGCTGGCGAGCGTCACAGCCGCGGACGCCACCGCCCAAAGAGCCGAAGAACCAGAGCGTTGCTTCATGGCTGTTCTCCTGACGCGGGTGCGAGCTGGGTGAGCTGATAGTCGCCGCGGGCATTCAGTCCATCGACGCGGGCGAGCTCGACCAGGCGCCGGTCGGCGCCGCGGCCGGCGAGCACGGCGATCAGCTGGATGGTCTCGGCGATCAGAGCACGCGGCACGGTGACCACGGCTTCCTGGATCAGTTGCTCCAGGCGCCTGAGCGCGCCGATCGCGGAGCCCGCATGGATGGTGCCGATCCCGCCAGGATGACCGGTCCCCCAAGCCTTGAGGAGATCCAGCGCCTCGGGGCCCCTGACTTCGCCGATCGGGATGCGATCGGGCCGTAGCCGCAACGCGGACCGCACGAGGTCCGTCAGGCTGGCAACACGGTCCTTGGTCCGAAGCGACACGAGATTGGGCGCTGCGCATTGCAGCTCCCGCGTATCCTCGATCAGCACCACGCGATCTTTCGTTCCTGCAACTTCCGCCAGCAGCGCATTCGTCAGCGTGGTCTTGCCAGTCGAGGTGCCCCCTGCGACGAGGATGTTGCTGCGCGCGGCCACCGCTGTTCGCAACTGCTTGGCCTGCTCTTCCGTAATGATGGCGGCTGCGACGTAATCCGCGAGCGTGAACACGGCGACCGCGGGCTTGCGAATGGCAAACACCGGCGCGGTCACGACCGGCGGCAGCAGACCTTCGAAACGTTCGCCGGTCTCCGGCAGCTCGGCCGAGACACGCGGCGCTCCGGCATGAACCTCGCTGCCGACATGATGCGCGACCAGACGCACAATGCGTTCGCCGTCGGCGGGCGAGAGCGTCTCACCCGTTGCAGTCAGACCCGAAGCGAGACGATCGACCCAGAGCCGGCCATCCGGGTTGAGCATCACCTCGATGACGGCGGGATCATCGAGCCAGTCTGCGATGGCAGGCCCCAGCGCCGTGCGCAACATTCGCGCGCCGCGCGAGCTCGCCTCCGTTCGCCATGAATGAACCGCCATGATCACCCCCGTGACCGGCGACGGCGCCTCGCGCGTCGTCCACAGCGATGATCAGAAGCGGCAACCGGCAGAGCTCCGCAATGCGCTCACTAAGGACATCGCGTTCTGGCGTAGAAAGAGAAACGAATGGCGAAATGGGGTCAGGACGAGCGGCTGGACTCGTCGGATTGCGTCTCTCTGGCCGCGACATCCTGAGATATCTCGGCGGCAAGTGTCTGCCCTTTGGCTAACCGCCGTCCAAGAGCCTCGACGAAACCCTCATAGCGCTCGCGGCCTTTGGCCTGCGCGGCCGTTTGAGCCGTATCCGGCAGCGGCGGGGTCACGGTCAGCCAGAACCGCACGAACAGCGCGAGCGCCTCGTTGGCGATCGTCACGTGACGCTCGAGCCGCTCCACCTGCCGGCTCAGCCGGTCGAGACGCCGCCCTAGCGCTGCCTCCATCCGCTCGGCATTGTCAGGCGACAGATAGGACGTCAGCGCGGTCTCGACGACGAGCGCCTGCGGCACACGCTTGCGGCTGGCGTAATCAGCGAGCTGACCTGCGAGGTCTGGGGGCAGCCGAAAGGTGTGCTTGGTGCGCATCATGAGCCTCCTTTACAGACCAAGGCCATCGTCCGGGTCCAGCGCCGCCTGTCGCGGCAAGCCACGAAGCTGGTCACGGAGCACGCTGTTGCGCACCGTCTCAGCATCCACGTCTCGGTCTTCAAAGTTGAACTCCTGCGCAGGCCGCGCTTGCTCCGGCACGATCTCCTCCTGCTCGGCAAGCTCCGGCTCCCTCCGGACCCCGGCATTCGCGGCGTCACCGGCTGCACTCAGCGCAGGCGGCCTCCCCTGCTCTCTTGCTGCGATCGTCCGAGCGATCGGCGGCAGCCTGCTCCAGTCGTCCGCCAACATGCCGTCGTCTTGGTCCGTCAAAACCGGATCGGGAGGTGGCAACCCCCGATCGACCAGCCGCGGATCTGCGAAATACCGGGCCTTCTTGCCGCGGATCGGCGGAACACCGGAGACCAGCACCAGCTCATCATCACCGGGCAGCTGCATCACCTCTCCCGGCGTGAGCAAAGGACGCGCCGTCTCCTGGCGTGAGACCATGAGATGTCCGAGCCAGGGGCTCAGTCGATGGCCCGCATAATTCTTCATCGCCCGCATCTCGGTCGCGGTCCCCAGCGCGTCCGACACACGCTTGGCGGTACGCTCGTCATTGGTCGCAAACGACACCCGCACATGACAGTTATCGAGGATCGCGTTGTTGGCCCCGTAGGCCTTCTCGATCTGATTGAGCGATTGCGCGATCAGAAAGCTCTTCAGCCCGTAGCCGGCCATGAACGCGAGCGCGGACTCGAAGAAATCGAGCCGGCCGAGTGCCGGGAATTCGTCGAGCATCAGAAGCAGCCGGTGGCGTCGCTCGCGGGCCTGCAGATCCTCAGTGAGGCGGCGGCCGATCTGGTTGAGGATCAGCCGCACCAGCGGCTTGGTCCGGCTGATGTCGGAGGGCGGGACCACGAGATAGAGCGTGGTCGGCCGCTCGCCTGCGACGAGATCACGGATCCGCCAGTCGCAACGGCGCGTCACCTGCGCCACGACAGGATCACGGTACAATCCGAGAAACGACATCGCAGTCGAGAGCACGCCTGAGCGTTCGTTCTCGCTCTTATTCAGAAGCTCACGGGCAGCGGATGCGATCACGGGATGCGGCCCGGCGTCCCCCAGATGCGCTGATGTCATCATCGCGCGCAGGGTGACATCGATCGGCCGCCTCGGATCGGAGAGGAAGTTGGCGACCCCCGCCAGAGTCTTGTCCGGCTCTGCGTAGAGCACGTGGAGGATGGCCCCGACAAGCAGCGCGTGGCTCGTCTTCTCCCAATGATTGCGCCGCTCCAGCGAGCCTTCGGGATCGACCAGGACGTCGGCGACGTTCTGGACGTCGCGGACCTCCCACTCCCCTCGCCTCACCTCGAGCAGCGGATTGTAAGCTGCCGATCGCGCATTGGTCGGATCGAACAGCAGCACCCGGCCATGCCGCGCGCGAAAGCCCGCCGTCAGCTGCCAATTCTCGCCCTTGATATCGTGAACGATGCAACTGCCCGACCACGTCAGCAAGGTCGGCACCACCAAGCCAACGCCCTTGCCCGAGCGGGTCGGCGCAAAGCACAGCACATGCTCCGGACCGTCATGACGAAGATAGCGATCCGCGTGCCGTCCCAGCACCACGCCGTCCGCTCCTAGCAACCCGGCCGCAGAGATCTCCTTCAGCGTCGCCCATCGCGCAGACCCATAAGTGAAGACATCGGCGGGCTCGCGCGCCCGCCACACCGACATGCCGAACGCAACCGCGATCGACGCCACACCGCCGAACGCCGCAATCAGTCCTCCCTCGGCAAACACCTCGGGCGCATAGGCATCATACGCGAACCACCACCAGAGGAACGCAGGCGGGAGATAGACAGGCATGCCCCGCGCCAGCTCGAACCACGGCGGCCCAAGCTGCGGTTGATACCCTAGCCGCCACGCCGTCCACTGTGTTGCGGCCCACATCGTGACAAGCACGATCGCGACGACCGCTGTGATCTGCCCCCAGAGGATTCTCGTGCCAGGCATGAGGGCAGGTCAGACGGCCGGAACGCCGGGCGAAAGCGGTCCCGAACAGTCGGTAAACGTCAGCCTCGTTCGACGTATGAATCGACGCTCGGCAGGCGAAGACTGCAGCAGACCGGCCCTTGGCAACACCTCGTGCAAAAGGTCTCTCCCAATCCTGTCAAGCACGCCGCAGATCCCGCTCAACGAATTGTTGGTACTCCTCCCGGCCCTCAGCGCTTGCCCGGGACGGAAGCGTGAACCAGATCGCAGCCGCGATCTGGAGAGCGACATTCACGCCGAAAGCTGCCTGGTACGCGATTGCTGGATAGTGACCGCTGACCGCCGGCCAGAGCTGGACCACGAGCCCCGTCAAGCATTGCAAGGCGAACGCGCCTCCGATGTGGAACACGTTGAGCGCCGCATTCGCTCGTCCAGCGATCTCCTTCGGAAAGTACTCTGCCAAGACGGCGTAGCTCAGCACGGTCGCCGCACCGACGGACGCAATGAACACCCAGGAGATGCACGATGGCAGCGGCAGGCGCACGATCAGCGCCGATTGCGCGGCGATGAACAGGATCGCAACGGACGACAATAACTGACCAGGCCCGATGCCCCGACGACGCAACCGATCGGCGACAACGCCAAGCACGAGCGCGCCAAGACTCAAGGCAACCGCCATCATCAAAAGGTTCTGCAGCAAAGCCGGTCGGCTGAGGCTATCGACATCGTTGAACCATGATGCAGCCCAAAGCCCCTGTAGCGACCAGGCCGTCCCGATGCAGGTGGCCGAGAGCGGCGCCAGCCGCCAGAAGCGAGGGTCAGCGTAAATGGTCTTCAGGCCGACCTTGGACGCACCTGAAGCAGATGGCGACGCCGGCACGACCTTGGGCACAATCAGAAAGATCAGCAGCGAGCAGCCAAGCGATCCGAGCGCAAGCAGATTAAACAATCCACGCCAGCCGATCGAGGCGACCAGCCAGTCCGCCGGCAGCGTGGCGGTGACGGCTCCCGATGCTGCCATCATGACCATAAGGCCATTGAGCAACGGCACCCGCTCGCCCGGAAACCAAAGCAACAGTGCCTTCAGGCCGGAGGTCATAGCGGCAGCAACGCCGAGGCCGATCAGGGCGCGGCCGGCAAGGAGGAGCAGGAAGTGATCCGAGACCGCAAACAGCGCCGCGCCAGCGGCCGCGGCCAACAGCACCGCACTCTGAACGAGCCGTGGACCATATCGATCCAGGAGAATGCCAATCGGGATCTGGGCTACCGCGAAGGTCAGGAAGTAGACCGACGTCAACAGACCGAGATGGCCGGCGCTGAGGCCGAATTCGGCGGCGAGCGAGCCTGCGATCGTCGCATTGATGGTCCGGAACAGAAACGACAGATAGTAGGCGCCAACGAATGGCAGAAACACCCTGAGGGTCAGCTGCCACATGGACATTTGACCTGTGGCCGCCTGGCGCGGCATCGCATGAGCCTGCAAATCGTCTACCGGACGCGTGACATCGCGATCAGCGGCAGCCGATCCCGCGCTGGTTTGCGAGCGCGCCGTGTCCTCGGAAGCGTCTTCCGGCGCGCTCTGGACCACCGCATTGAGCCGTTCCAGCGTCTCCCCAATCAAAGAGCGACCCTGATGAACGCGGCCGGAGACCTGCGCCGCAAATTCGTCGAAGCGTTCGGCTCCCCGCTGGCAGGCTTCGTGCAAGGCAGCAGCCGGGAGGCGTGGAGTCATGGCAAACTGAAAACGCGCCTGCAGCGCGACAGCCTCGGTGACGAGCCTGACATCAGCCCCCAGTTGCTCCAGCTGCCGGTTCATGGTGCCGATACAATCGCGCACGGACTCTCCGTCGTCTTCGCCGGGACCCAGATAGCGATCGAGAGCGGCTTCTACGAGCGCTGACCTCGACTGGCCCGGGCGTTGAACCGCAACGGCGACGGCCAAGCGTGCTGCTACGTCCTGGGAGAGATAAACGCCGATCCTGTATTTCATCGCGTCACGCCTGCACAACTAAACGGAATCAAAGGATGGGCAGCTACGTCCGCACGCTGCCCGCGAGCCGGTCGACGGCTCTGCGCTATCGGCGCTGCGCCACAGGGACTGCGGGACCAGCCTGCTCGGCGTCGAGATTCCGGGGACGCGGTTTGGATGTGGGATAGCCGTGACGCCAGCAGCCGCGCTCGACGGCATCGAAGAACCCTTGGACTTGCGCATTGAAGGCGGCAGGCTCTTCCAGATTGATGGTGTGACCCGTGTTCGGACAGATCCAAAGGCCGGCATCGGGCAGGCATGCCTTCAGCATCAGGTTGGTGTCGACACAGGGCGTGTCCTCGTCACCGACAGCGAGCAACACCGGGATCGCCAATGTCGCCAAGCTGTCCCTGGAGTCGTACAGCGACGGACGCAACATCTGATAGCGCACCATGGTCGTCGACAGTCCCCGTGCGGACAACCGCCCGAGCCGGTCCGCGAACTCCCGCCATGCCCGGGGATTCTTGTGCTTGAGCTGAATGCGCGTCGGACTGTGCGCGATCCTGTCCGCCGTCACATCCAGACCGCGATCGATGAACGACCGCGCCAGCGTCGATGTCTGCTTCAGCCATTGCTCGCGCTGCGACGGCGAACAGCCCGATCCGGCGGCTGCGGCAACGATGGCAGTGGCCCTTCCCGGGTATCGCAGTCCGAACTGCAGGGCGGCATAGGCGCCCATGCTGGCCCCGACCAGATGAGCTCGGTCGAGCCCAAGTCCGCGCATCACCGCATCGATATCGCCGACGGCATGGTCCCAGCCGTACAGCGCGGCATCCTCAGGAACATCGCTGGGCGGGTAGCCCCTTGCGTTATAGACGATGCAGCGATGGCTTTTCGCGAAGTGACGGACCTGCAGATCCCAGCTTCGCAAGTCGGAGCCGAACTCGTGAGCAAAGATGATCGGACGGCCCTGGCCGGTTTCCTCGACATAGAGCTTGACCCCGCCGGCATCGACATACGGCATCGCGATCGTCCCCCGTTGCATATCCGCGCTCGTGGGACGAAGGAACCGACGAGATACAAGCGAGGCAATGCCTCAACGATACTCGTCGTAGTCTTGCGCAGAATCTCGCGGAATAACCGGGGTGTCTAAGCCTCCCTGGTGGTCAGCCCCATGCCATTTCGATTTTCTCAGAGGCGATCAGAGGCCGAGGCCGAGCTTGCGTCCAAAACTCCAGCTCACGCCGCCGCCGCTGATGGCGATCCCGCGCACCTCGCGCCCGAGTTGCTGTTCAAGTGCCGGACGCCAAGGCACGAGCTGAAAGCCGAGCCCGTCATCGATCATGGCGAAGCGACCGGACGCCAGGGTCACGCGCTGACGGTAGATGCCCGCGATGGGATCGCCTTCGCCGATCGGCCGGTAGGCCAGCGACGTCTCGGCCGAGAGCCTGGATGCGGCGGCATTCAGTTCGCGCTGGCGCAAGGTGGTGAGCAGATCGCGCGCGAACACGACCTGCTGCCCTTGCCGACGAGCGAGACCCTCAGCAGCCAGATGATCGATCCGGCGTTCCATGGCGGTCCGGACGTCCGCCGCAAACCCGCCGGCAGCAGCAACAGGCTCGCGCGCCAGCAATTGCCGATCGAGCCATGTCGCACCATCCGCGCTCACCTGGGCGTCGAGTGCGAGATCAGATCGTGTCGCGAGCGACAGCCGCTTGCGCCCCTGCGCATCGTCATACACGCGCGCCTCGACGATCGCTCCCAGCTGAGCATCGCCGGTCAGCTCAAGATCGGCGAATCTGAGATGGTGGGTTCGGCCATCGACGCCGTCGACGATGGCATAGGCCGAGCCCTTGAGCTCGTCATGGAGACCACGCGCCACTAGGCGACCGAGCACCGGATCGGCCGGCTGATCACCATGCAGCGCAAAGCCCGCGACGTCGGGCTCCCGGCCGAAGCCCGCGATGGCCCGGTGCATGGTTTTGATGATATCGCCGCGGAGCGCAAGATCGCGCAACGTCTCCTCCAGACCCGGCTTCAGCGTCCAACGTCCCGGCGCAATCTGCTCCGCCAGACCAAGACGTTCCAGCCGGGCCGCCCTGCCGGTCATCAGCCTTCGCAGCTCCGGATCTTCGCCGCGGGCCACTGGGCGAAGATCCGCGACGCCAGCTCCCTCATCGGCCACAGCGCGAAGCGTGCGATCGAGCCCGGTCCAGTGCTCGGCATCGACCTCGCGTTCCAGAGCCGACTTGATCTCGTGCTCGCTGCGCGGCCCGAGCTCAAGACCGACGCGCTCCGCTGCCCGCTCGCGAAATCCGCGGCTGATATAGTCGCGGCTGATGACGAGGTCCCGGCCGTCATCGCTCCGGCCGCGCACGAGAACATGGACGTGCGGATTGTCCGTGTTCCAATGGTCGACCGCGATCCACTCCAGCCGCGTCCCGAGATCACGCTCGGCATCGCGCATCAGCTCGCGCGTGAAGGCACGCAGGTCCTGCATGTCAGCGGCATCCTCCGGCGAGACAATGAAGCGGAAATGATGCCGGTCGCCCTCAACGCCAGCAGCGAACGCCCGCTCATCAGCTAGGTCCGATCGCGCATCGAACATTTTGGCATCCGCGCCGTCGCGCGTGACGCCCTCACGCTTGAGATAACTCACATGCTTGCCAAGCGGCGCCGACCGGAACTTTGTCCCGCGATGCCGGACCACGCGCGCCTTGATCACGACCCGGCGCGTCGGCGAGCGCAGCGACAATGCCAGCGCAGCAGACCGGCCCCGCCCGAACCGCGCACCGGCCCCTCGTCCCTCACGACCAAAGCCTTTGCCGGTATGGCCGGCCTTCCGAGCGGCGCGCATGACCTGGCCAACAAAGGTCTTCGGCTTGGCCGGGCCACGGCCGCCGTTCTTGATCCGACCGGGACGAACGCGGAAGTCGCTCTCGTCCCGGCTCATGTCGACCTCGGCGAGAAGCCGACTTGGCCGATGGCGCTCGCTTGATTGATTTGCCGACGCTTTCGCGGGGAAGCGCCAGCCGGCCTGATCTGGATCACGTCTGAAACACGAATCCAACCAACCACATGCGCCCGACAGCCGTCGGCGCTTTTATCTCGCCATCCCTGGCTGAGCTTTCCGGCCTTCACCTGATTCCTCTCCAACATGCGATGATCTACGACAGGCCGCGAAGAAGGGTTACGTTCGCTCATCGCCAGAGATTTCCGCCGGCATGCCGAGCAAACAATGAATGCGGCCGCGATAGAAGCGACGAAAGATCGCCGCGGCGAGCGACACGCAATGATCTGTCCAAGCGCTTGCCAATTACACTTGGATGACCGCCGGCCATGCGTTGCGAACCGCGCGGGACGAACAAGTTCACATGCGAGAAAGCTGCCGCTCGGACGGCATCGACCGGGCGCTGGGCTTGCACACCGGCCACGGCGGACTGAAGCTTCGCGACGTAGGCTCGCGTCTCGTCCGGCAGCGGCCGGCCTGTTGCCAGATGACGTTCATACCGCCCTGGACCCGCATTGTAGGCTGCGAGGAACCCCGGCGATCCATAACGGTCGTGCAGCTCACGAAGATAGGCTGCACCCGCCAGAATGTTGTCGTGAGGATCGAAGGGATCGGCCCCAAGGCCGTAACGGGCGCGCAGATCGCGCCAGGTCTCCGGCATGATCTGCATCAGGCCAATGGCGCCCTTCGGCGAGCGAGCCCGCCGATCACCGCCGCTTTCGATGCGCAAGACGGCGTAGATCCAGTGCTCGGGAATATCGAACCGATGCGCAGCTTCGCTCACAGAACCTGCAAATGTCTCAACAGAGGACGTGCTCACGACGTGCAGACGGGAGGACGACGGAGAGGCTTGTGCCGTCGCGCCGGCGACAATCGACCATGCGAGGACCGCAGCGATGATTATGCTCTGCCCGTGACTCCGGACGCGCGCGGCTACGACGCGAGACGCGGCCGCGACGAACGAGCCAGCGGAGGTCTGAGCGATCGAACGAGCATCGAAGGGCCGGCGACCGTCCTGCATCGTCAATGCTCCCCGCTCACCCACAGCGGATCTGCGTGACCGACGATGGCGGACATCGGCAGCACGCCGAAATATCGCCCATCGAGGGAGATCGCCGAGCGCGTGTTCATCAGAAAGGCTTCATCTTCCCTGAGCGTTCGGCAGCCCTGCCACACCGGCAGCGGCCGACCTCGGCTATCACGCGCTTGTGCCTGCCCCACCTCGATTGCGTCGATGAGGATTGCCAGCCCGTTCCTGCAGACGACCTGCCCGGGCAGTGCCGCAACATGCTTCATCATCGGTATGCCGCGCGGCAGGTAGCCTCGGCTCATCAGGAAATTGGCGATCGGCTGCGGCGGCTGCACAGCGACGATTTCGCCGATGGAGCGATCGCCGCTTTGGCGCACACGGTAGAGACCCGTCGGGACGCTTGCAGAAAGGTTCCAGACAAGGCGGACGGTCGACGACTGCGGCACAGCCGATACGGCGATGGCAGCCACGCCGATGAACGCAAAACGAAGCACAGCAGCCGTCGTCATCGCGCAAACCTCCGCCGGTGCAGCCACGCTTGATGCCGTCCGCGCGTGTAGTCGCGCGGCACGTCGTGAGCGGACAGGCGGTTGTGAACGTGCTGCCAATAGTCCGGGGCGGCCTCCGCGGCATCGATGCCGAGCGCCTCGATGCGATCGATCCGCTGCAGCACAGCTTCGACCCGGGGCCAGCCGGCGAGTCGCAGGAGGATCTCGCCGCCAGGACGCACGAACGGAACGGTGGAATATCCCTGCCCCCGCGCGACTGCCCTGACGATGTCGATGCGCGAGACAACCGTCCCGAAATCGCTGGCTGCCCACCGGACGAAGGCAAAGACGCTGCCAGGCGCGAAGGACAGGATACGCCGGCGCTTGTCGATGATGGTCTCTTCGACCGCATGGCCGAACCGAATCCAGTTCTCGATCCGCTTCTCGAGCCAGAGCAACTCCACCTGTGTGAGGTCGCTCATGCTGCCCTCCGGCGAGAGCAGATGGGCTGATCTGCCCAATCCCGGACGGCCGGCGACACCGTGCAGCCACGCCTAGGGTTCAGGTCCCGATCAAGCTCAAGGACGCCGCGCCGAGGCTGCGCGCCCTGGTCATCACCAGGCGTGCAAAATGCGCTGTCCGTTAGAAGGAATCCGAAGGATTCCTTGTTAGTAAAGTTAAGGGCCGGCCAAGCAATTGAGCTGCCATCGGTTTTGACCGATTTCGGTCCCCAATAGCACGAGGATCCGGTCCCCGATAGCACGAGGGTTTTGGTCCCCGATAGCACGAGCTGATTCACAGGTTTTCCCCAGAGGCAGTGCTGATGCCGCGCTTGCGCAGACGCGCGGCGAACGGGTCTTCGGGAACGGGCGCAAAGGAGAGCCGCTCCCGGTCTCGCAATCCGGGCTCGATGGCGAGCCGGTAGCCGGGCAGCGTCTGGCGGCGGACGATGTCACGCAGGTCGTAGGCAAAATGCTTCAGCGGCGACAGGCTGCCCGACTTGGCGTGCAGATGCGCGACGTCGAAGCTCCAGCCGCCCTGTTGGCGCCCGCCATGCTTGCGAACCAGCCGATAAAGCCAGCGCTCAAGACCACCTCTCAGATCGAAATACGCGCGGTCGATCGTGAGCACGAGCGCGTTGTCGAGAACGCCCGAATAGAACCAGTCTGGCAGGATCAGCTGCAGACCGGACGGCTTGCCATGGGCATCGGCCGTCTCCCGCCATTCGTTGATCCAGGAGAAGCGATGCCGCCGCCGTTCCGTGAGCTGGCGGATCGACGTCAGCACGGTCGTCGCCTGCAGGCGGTCAAGCCCCGCCTTGAGACGATCGTAATCGCGCGCGCCGGTCCCGCGTCCGACGAAGGTCAGGATCTCGTGCGGCGTCGCCGCCATCAGACGCGAGGTCTTCAGACCCGCATCGCGCGCTTCGACGATCTGCGAAGCCGCCCATATCAGCACGTCCGCATCCCAGATCGTCGCCATCCCGTGCTCCGGGACCGCCTCGACGCGGATCGTGATTGTCCCCGCGTGAAAATCGATCGGGACAACGCGCCTGCTCTTGGCAAGCGAGAAGAACGGATAAGCCATCAGATCCTGGGCGTCGCGAGGCGCGAGATCACCCGGCAGCGCACGAAACAGCTCGAGCTGCTCGCGCTCGGCGCGCCAGCTGCCGCGCATCGTTAAGCTCCTCTCGAGCGCGCAGGAGCTTCGTAGCCGGCGTATCGCACGAGGCCTGAATGCCGCTTGGCCGGCAGCACGGTGCCCTGCCCCGGATCAGCGGTTGAGGTCTTGGTGCCGCGGTCGGCCCAAGCCTTGAGGTCTTCGAGCGCGTAGACGACGCGACCGCCGATCTTGCGATAGGTCGGACCGGTGCCGTAAGTCCTGTGCTTCTCAAGCGTGCGGCCGGACAGGCCGAGATAGCGCGCAGCTTCGGGCGTTCGGAGAAAGCGCGGCGGCAGGCCGGCGACGGGATCGGGCATTTTGCACCTCCAGGAGAGCCTCGCGCAACGATCGAGCGACGTTGCGTGTCGGCGGCCATGATGGAGGCGTAGGACCGCGAAGGAGGATGCCGAAGACGAGGGGGGTCATGTTCGGCCCCCCTCCGCAATTCTATTCGTCCTTGCGCCGCGGACGTAGCAGCTGAAGATAGCCGCCGCGAATCAGGGCCAATCCAGATTGAACGAGGCGTCTGGTGCGGCTGCGCAGATCGTGCGTTTTCCAGCTGCGCGCCGAGATGCGCCCAGCCCCGAACAGAGCGTCGGCGATGGCGCGATAGTTGTTACCCTGCTGCCAGGCGTCGAGCGCGCGCAGGGTCAGCACGAGGCGCGCGCGCCGTTGCTCTGTCCAGCCGTCCGACGTTGGACCAAGCGGGCGTCCTTTGAGCGCACGCCAGAGACGATCGGCCGCCTCGTGTCGCACCTTGAACTCACGATCGTAGGGCAGCAGCACGGTATACGACGCACTCGTGAGCGGCTTCGTCTGTAGCCACAGACGATGCTGAACCCCGCCGAGGCTGACGACCACGTGCCAGCCATCCGCCGCCAGCCGGAGCTGGTGTGGCGCCAACGGTGGAAGCTTCAACGTCGGGGTGACGACGGGGAAGCGCTTGTCGAGCTCGGCCAGCGCGAGCACCGTCGACGAGCGTTCGGGCGCCCAGAAGACGATCTGGGCATCAAAGGAGAGCGCGGGGTCAGGTGCGAAATATCAACCCCCAGCGCCTCCGAAACGTTGCTGCATCATCACGATCAGCACGGGCCGTCGCGGAATACTGCGCCCGATAGTTCGGAGACCGGCGGACACACTCCCAGGCCAGGCCTGGACGGTCCGCGCGATGCATGTTCGCGTAGGCCTTGGGTGCGCGCCAATCAAATTCCGACATCGTGCTGTCCTCATCAGGTTAGGACTGCCACGGAATATCCGAATGATGGCGCCATTTCTGATTGCGGTGCTGATTCTTTTAGCGCGTCGGTACTTTGATGCAGGCTGCGCGCTCCACTAACTACACGATTGCTTGAAACGATCGGGTTCCGCAGTGGTTGCACAACGTCAGGTCTCGGGAGGTCCACGCAACAAGCCGTTGTAGCCCTCCTCCGACATCCACTTCGCCCGCGCCAGATGGCTGTCGAAGGCGCGCCGGGCCCGCTCGGGTTCCCTGGACGGATCGATATGGAGAACGATCTGGGCGACCTCTTTCCAATCGGCGCCGGCCGCCTCCGCATCGAGCATGCGGAGATACGTCACGATGTGTTCCTCGTCATAGGGCGTCAGGACGGGATCGCTCGGAGCGTTGTCCGCGACATCGGGATCGAGCGGTGGAAAGGACATCGTTCACAAACCTGAAAAGGGCAAACGCGACGTTCATTTCGGGGGAGCAGAGGCGCGGCGGGAGCCTTACGCTTTCCCGGCGCCGGGCGCCATTAGCCAACGGACTCAATCGCTTGGGGCTTCATTGTAGAAAATACTCCGTGGTGAAATACTCGACAAGCCTGTGCTGTCTTGGAGATGAATATCCGAGACATCCTGGCGACCAATCTGAAGCACCTGCGCCGAACGAAGGGTGTGTCGCAGGAGGAGCTTGCGCATCGCGCGGAGATCGACCGGACCTATATCAGCATGATCGAACGAAGCCGCAATGCGGTTTCCATCGACGTGCTCGCTGCTCTTGCTGGTGGTCTCGGGGTCGAGCCGGCGGACCTGTTGAAGCCGCCGCCTCTCTCGGGCGATCAAAAGAAGAAAGCACGCCGCATTCCAAACCGGTAATGCCAAAGCTTGCTCAAAGTTTGGCGCTGTCGTCGATCGTCACAGTTTTTGGCGGCATCGCCCCCGGTTTCCCCGAGGCAGGCGGAATCCGACATCGGCTTTGGACAAGGACTTGGGGACCAAGGCGACGCTCACCCTAGCCATAGCGGCTTCCTTTTCAGCCCACCGGCTGGAATCAATATGGGATGACCGCCCTCACCCGCCGCCGCGATTCCAAGGCGCCAGAAGAGACCTGGCGCATCTACTTCGGCGACATTCAAGCCGGTACGATAACCAGGAACAAGGGATCGATCGGATCACCGGCTTGGCAATGGTTCTGCGGCTTTTATCCGGGCAGTCATCCCGGCGAGCAGAGTGTCGGCACGGCAGCATCGTTCGCAGAGGCGCGCTCGGCATTTGAGAGCGCGTGGCGCGCATTCGTTTCACGTCGATCTCCGGGAGATTTCGACGAGTGGCGTCGACATCAAGCGTTCACTGGAAATACGCGATGTGGGACGCCGGCTGCCGCCTCCCAACCCAGAATACGTCCGGCCGATCCCGGTGCTTCTGCGGTGCGGAGATCGATCTCAGGACGAACGAGGGACACGTCTACTCAACACATATGGACACCACGCAGTGATGAGCGCTGGAGCGGACTGAGCCTTAGAATGTGCAACCTCTGCAGCATCACCACCAATCAGGCTGCAATCGCGGCGCTGTTTCGGATCGTCCGCCGATATTAGGGTAATCTTCCTCCTATGCCGGGTGTCTTCCCGGACTACCCGGCACCCGCCATTCGCGGCAACGGAGAAGACCGCGAGATGCTGATGATGCGCCGGGGGGATGCCGCCGCCTCCGAGAACCGGCGGGCCACCCGTGACGAACATCCGCAACACCTCGTCTCCGCATTGGCGGGGCTGGCTGAAGCCTGAGAACCGTTGCCTCGTGCCCTTCAACAGCTTTGCGTAATACGCGCCAGAGCCGAACCCCGAGACCAAGAAGGATGTGGTCCGCTTCGCGTTGTCTGACGATCGCTCATTGACCGGAATCTGGACCGAATTCAAAGGTGAGCGCGGCACGAAATCGAAGCCGATCCCCGGTCCTCACCTAGTCTACGGCTTCCTGACGACCGCACCTAGCGCAATCGTCGAACCGATCCACCCCAAGGCGATGCCGATGATCCCAACGACCGATTGGGAACGGGACGTGTGGCTACGTGCCCCTTGGGACGAAGCTAGAGCGTCGCAGTGTCCGCTATCGAATGATGCCCTCAAGGTCGTCGCGCGCGGTCCCGCAAAGGAAGATGCAATATCGCAGCCCAGTTGAGCAATTTTGACCAGACGGAGCCGATGAGTTGCGTTCTCCTTCTCTGTCATGCTGGAGGAGCTTCGCAATGGCGACGGGTGCGCGTTGGGCTGAGCTGCTAACATGCCCGAACTGTAGAAAGTCCGGGCTTGTGCAGCTTTCTCAACCGGGTGGATCGACATACGAATATCGTGCGGAATCCGTTCCGGACGGGTTCAAGATCGCTTGCACTGAATATGGTGAACTCTACTGGTGTCGCGGTTGCCGCCGGGAGGCGATTCACAGCGACCCGGGCCGACTGCATGCGACGAGCAAGCCTGTCGTCGCATCGACTCCTTTACTGAATTCTCCTTTTCCAATCCTGCGAACAAAACCTTTAGATCGAGATCATAACACTTGACTCTTGCCGACCAAGCTGACGCTAAAACAACGACCCCGAAATTAATCCGTTCAACCATAGCCTATGTAATTGCACATCTGCCGGCCTTGCTCCTCATTTAGACATGACCGATCAATGGCAAGCCTCGCGCAAGATGATGCTGTTTCACCTCGAAGCAGCGTCTTCATACGCCGAAGAGCTCGGTGAAGCGACGACTCTGCACCTGATTGATCCTACGAGACGAGAAATCGAACAGCCATTCCTGGAAGAGCAGGCTTATGAGTCGAAGCCGCCGAGCGTGGCGTGAGCCTGTAGAATTTCGAACGTGCCACTCTCGGCTAGAGAACACCTAGTTGGAGAGGGGTGGATCCGAAATCTGACCAGCAACTGTCGAACTCTGGCTCCAGCTTTGGCTCCGCTGGGGTTACCCATGCGGAGCAATCAGTGAACTTACCCGGACGTCTTGTGAGGGAGGCTGTACCGATCAGCATGAGGGGCCCCACCGAGCGTTTCCCGACCTCGTCTCCCGCCGCAACATGAGCCACGGACATCTTCGGGATCAAACTGCCGATGTCTTAAGTCGCCGCTTGAAGCCGATCCGCAGAGACCTCTCACCGGTCTCCCAGCCACGATGCCGGCTGCTGCAGGCATTTCACTGCATTTGCGGCATTCTGAGTACTGGACTATGGTTGTGTCGGCCCCACGCCCTGCCGTAAGCAGGTGTGAAGCTCCCCGCCACGACGGATCATGGGCACAAGCCACCACAGGCGCAATTTGCGCCCGTTCTCGTCGTTATTCCCTATGCGAAGCAAAACCGCTGCATTCGGCACAGGCGCCGTCATTGGCACACTAGGCGGCCTGGTTGGTCTTGGCGGCGCCGAGTTCCGGCTGCCGATTCTCATCGGCTTATTCAAGTTTCGTGGCCTAGAGGCCGTGGTCCTGAACAAGGCCACCAGCCTGATCGTAGTCGCAACGGCGCTCCTTTTCCGAGCTCGCACCGTGCCGTTCGCCGAGGTCGGCACGCATTGGCCCACCATCGTCAACTTGCTCGCCGGCAGCCTTGTCGGTGCCTACTTCGGCGCGTCGTGGGCCACTCGGCTCAAGTCCGAGACGCTCTACAAGATCATTGCCGTGCTGCTGGTTCTCATTTCTGCCGTGCTCCTGTTTGCCCATGATGCACATTCGAGCACGCTACCGTTTGATGGCTGGAGCCTGGCGGTGGCCGGCGTGGCCGCTGGTTTCGCTATCGGCGTGGTGGCATCACTTCTAGGCGTCGCTGGCGGGGAGTTTCTAATCCCCACGCTGATCCTGCTGTTCGGCGCAGAGGTAAAGCTCGCTGGCAGCCTTTCGCTGGCTGTCAGCCTGCCGACAATGCTCGTCGGATTCGCGCGCTATAGCCGAGACCAGAGCTTCATCGTGATCCGCAACAACTGGCAGTTCATGCTGGCGATGGCGGCCGGTTCAATGGTCGGTACCTTTGTCGGCGGCGGGCTTCTTGGCATTGTGCCCAGCGCGATATTATTGCCGACGCTTGCGGCAATTTTGCTGATTTCATCGATCAAGGTCTGGAGGCATACGTAACCATCGCTTTGGGGCTATCTACCAACATTGAATAATGGCTCATCTTGAACCTTAAACTTTGAATAAGCGACTTCCGCTTCTAAGCTTGACCGGTCGCAGCAGCCCCCCGCAAAAGCAAGGTCGATAGTGCCCCGCCCGGACGACCCGAGCGGGGCGCCATCGTCTCACTCCGCCGTCTTGCGCGGCCGCGACCAGAGGAGCGTGTAGCCCTCGCCGCCCTCGTCATCGAACAGGTTGGCGTAGATCGGGGCGTTGAAAGAGGGGTCGTCGAGCTTGAGCGAGAGGTAGTCGCGTCCCTCCTCGGAGCGGCGCGCCCAGGCGGCGCCGATCTCGACCCTGCCTGCGTAGACGCGGTGGCTGGGCGCGTTCTCGCTCGAGCGGTTGGTCTCAAGGACGATGCGCACGCCCTTCGCTTTGAGGCTCAGGGTGATGATCTCGCCCTGGAAATCGTCGCCGACCTTCTTGAAGGAACCGATGGAAGCCATGTCGTCTCTCCTTGGGTGGTTCGGGCCGCGACCACCGCGGCCTCGATGGCGCATCTCGGGCGAATGGCGATCGACGGCGCACCCGCAGGGCCGGAGCGGCAGCGGAGGACGGCGCCGGACAACTTTCTTGTCCCGCGAGGAATGGGCGGCTCCGCCCAGGGGAAGAAAGTTGGCCGGCGGCGTTGCGCCCAGGCGATCGAGGCGTAGCCGGCCTTCGGCCAGATCAAGCCATCAAGAGGCAAGGTGCGTCGCCGTCCCGATCAGCTTCAGGAGAGATAAGGTGAACCGCGGCGGCGCAAGACGGCAGACAAGCCAGACGTACGATCAGAAGCCGCCGACAAGAAAAGCGCGTGACGGTTTCGGCCCCGTGACGGCGAACCTGCCGTGAGCCGGTCAGCCCACGCCTCGCGTTGGTAAGATCGTTTGCGATGGGTCGCAAGCTCCAGTTCGGAGTGGCCCGCCTTCGCTCAGCTGAGCACATTCGTGCTTGCAAACAACGTCGTCGACCGTTCGAAGCCTAGGCGGCTAGACTGCCCAGTCCAGGTTCACAGCCGCGAAGAGTGGAGAGGCCGATCGCCGCCCTGCTTGGACTGCAACGGGCGGGGCAGATCGTGACTGAGCAACTCGTGCAGAGCGCATCCGCCCGCCAGGAATGCACCCAGCCAACCGATGATATCACTCCAGAGCGGCGATGGCCCAGCAAGTAAGGCAACACCCAGCGCCGTGTGACGGCCGGCCATTGCTGCCGGGACGAGAAAGGCAGCTGCTACGAAGCCGCGCATCAGCAGGGATCGCGAAGTTGCGAACAGGACCCGGCCGACAGTCAGGATGAGAGCCGCCGCGGTCAGCCCCGCCAAAAATGCCCAGGCGATCCCGACGCCTGCACTCAGGACCGCCATGCCGGTGCTGACCGCAACGAAGAACGGGAGAGCGTGAACAGCCAGCTTAAACAGCGCGCGGCACAACAGTCCGACGCTGACCAATCCAAGGATGAGAGTAATAGCGGGCATGGCGGTGGCCTCCGTGCAAAGCTATGACGGGATGCGCCTTCCACCACCACCGCGGCGCGATCCGAACAATATGATTCCTGATTTGGACAAAGTTGCGGAGAGTCGCGCCGACGCGCAAGCGGCATCGGACGCGTTGTGAACTCGGCGGAGCGTTGAGGAGTTGACGGCGCTCACGCGCCGCCTTTCCCGAAGGTCCAGACGGGAATGCCGAGGCGACGGGCCTTGTCGGCGAGGTTGCCCTGGATCCCCGAGCCGGGGAAGACCATGACGCCGATCGGAAGCGTCTCCAGCATGGCGTCGTTGCGCTTGAACGGTGCTGCCTTGTTGTGCCTCGTCCAGTCGGGCTTGAAGGCGATCTGCGGCACCTTCCGGTTGGCGGCCCATTTGGAGGCGATCAGTTCGGCTCCTTTTGGCGAGCCGCCATGCAAGAGCACCATGTCGGGGTGCTTGGCGTGAACCTTGTCGAGCCGGTCCCAGATGAGTGCGACATCGTTGAAATCCGGTCCGCCGGTGAGTGCGATCTTCGGACCCTGCGGCAGCATGACCTCGGTCTCGGCCCGTCGCTTGGCAGCGAGGAAGTCGCGGGAGTCGATCATGGCGGCCGTCAGCATGCGGTGGTTGACCTGCGAGCCAGATCGCGGGCGCCAGGGCAATCGCGTATGCAGCTCGAAGGCCTCCGCGGCAAGGTCGCGAAACAGCTCCATGACGTTGCGGCGCTCGACCAGCGAGACTCCTTCCGATGTCAGCCGCTCGAGCTCGACGGAGCGGACCTCCGAGCCGTTCTGCTCGCGCTGGCTTGAGCGCTGCGCCTGCTCATTGTCGTCGAGTTCGCGCTCGATGCGCATCGTGGCGCGTTGGAACAGGTTGACCGTCGACCACAACAGATCCTTCAGCTCAGGCTCGAGGCGAGTGTCGGAGAGTGTCGCCACCAGGGCATCGAAGATGTCGGCGACTGCACCAGTGATGGCCCTGCCCTCTGGCAGCGGTCGCGCGTCTGGCTCGTCGTCGAAGGGCCGGTAGCCGTACATCTGGAGTTCGGCCAGAGCGTCGTCGGTCGTCGACCGGGTGTCGTGCGGCTCACGCATCTCGTCGTGGTGGTCGGACATGGGGATCTCGTCTGTGATCTCTGACCGCGCCGATCGCGGCCTTCCATAGCGATCTACAAGACGGCGGGCGGACCGGACCAGAACCCGCTGATCCCTTCGAGCAGTGGGCCGGAGCGACAGCGGAGGATGGCGGTTCGCGGTTATTTTGCTTCGCGATGCAAAGGCCCGCGCGCGGGCCGGCGGAAAATAGCCGCGCACCGCCATTGCCGGACCGGACCGCCTGCCGTCCGATCGCCTCTGAAGAAGGCCCCGGCGCGGCTCTCAGAAGCTCAGATGAGATCCTCTCGCCCGTTCACGAGTTGCGAGCGCAGAGCAGCCCCCCGAGGTAGGACCGACGTTTAGGCCGACATCACGTCCATGAAGCGCGCGGCGTCCTCGCGCAACAGCTGATGGCGCAGCATGTCCCGGAGCCGGGCTCGCCCGAAGGCGCGCAGATCTTCGTTGAAGTCCCCAAGGCGAGGACACAAGGCGATCGCCTCGATGCCGGCGTCCAGCGCTCTGACCGTCAATGCCTTTGCCGCAGTGATACCGGCAGCATCAGCGTCGACTGCGACATAGAGCCGGCGCAGTGTGACCGGCCACAGCAGCGTTGCGAGATGATTGGCGGAGAGTGCGGCGGCCACCGGCAGGGATGGCAGCACCGTCCGCAACGACAACAAGGTCTCGATGCCCTCGCCGGCCGCCAGCACGTCATCAGCGATCCCGAAGCGAACGGCGTGCCCAGACAGGTCGCCCATGGCCTGCCGCCGCGTATCGATCAGCCATGCCCAGCCTTCGGCGATGGTCGCGTGTGAACCGCGAAGCGCGAAGCGAAAATCGGTATGGCTCTCGGACTTTACGCTTTGGTTAGCCGCGCGGAACTTCGGAATCCGGCGGCAGCGAGCATTGGACGCGTTCCGCGTGCGCGCGGGTCAGAACTCCCCATGGAGGCGACAGGCGAAGATCGAGACCGGTCCACGGTCGGCGTTGTAGGCGGGATTTGCGATGAACTGATAGTCCGCGGTGACGATGACGTTCTTGGTGACCTGGTAGGCGTAGAACGCCTCAAGAATTTGCTCGGAGCGATAGTTGAGCTGGCCGTCCCCGATCAAGAGGCCGTTTCCGCCGGCGGCGAGATAATCACGATGCGCAGTGGAGAGCCCATTGACAGCACCGCCGATACCGACCGTATCGTTCGGTCGTCCCCAATAGCTGCCCTTGATGGAGACACCGCCGGCCAAGCTGCGGTCGATATCGGTGAAGGAGAGAATTTCGTTCTGGCCGTCGTTCCAACTCGCCCGGGCGAACATGCCGATATCTTGGGCGACCTGCTGCTCGAGATTGGCATAGACGCCGTACTTCGGATTAACGTGACGGATGCTCGCCATCACGTCGTTGATATCCCGGGTGGGTTCCAACGCTGCGAGGGCGATCGCTTGGCGATAATTACCCATGACGCCCTGATTCACGAACGCGCCGAGCCGCAGCTTGCCGGGCTGATCGAAGATGGTGTGGCGCTCCTCGAACTCAATCACGGCGCCGCCGGTCTTGAATGTCAAGATGTCGCTGTTTGGCTGGGACGGCACCTCGACAAAGGCGGCACGCACCGCCCAATCCTTGCGATTGAGCTCGACCATGGCGCCGCGTGTATAGCCCGGAAGGTCAGCGGGAAAATCATACGCCCCCGATTCCCAGATCGACCAATTCATGAAATCGGCGCGCGGGTCATGTGCATAGGCATTGTTGTCGAAGAAATCGCCGATCGCAAAGCGGCCGACAACCAGCGTGACACGGTCGATGTCGCGCTTCCCGGGAAGCTGGTTGGGACCGTCCGTGACCTCCTCCTGCTCGCCACCCAGACCCCAGGTCTGCTTGAGGTAGTAACGTTGGGGACGAATCTTCGGAAACGCCGCGCCCGCCTTTTGCGCTTCCCCATTAGGAAAGCCGGCGATGCCCAACGTCCCATTCAGGCCAAAGCCCTGCGCGAGCTCGGGGTTGAAATAGAACTCCCCGCCGTCCCACAGCCGCACGCCAAGGAATGCCGTCGTGGTCCAAGTCTGCTGCAATTGCCCACCACCTGGAAGGCTGTTTGTTCCCGCATAGGGCGAACGGAACGCCGGATAGGCCTGCGGCAGGAACGTCGTCTGCGCGTGGATCGTCCAGTCGTTCGATTCGGGATGCGCGGTCTTGGCCTCCGCTGCCGGCTTCCAGAGTGTGTCGCCGAACTGATAGTTGAGCCCGACCTTGGCAAGGTGAATGCGCGGGTCGACATTGACGCCCGGCAGCCCGAAGCCGCTGAGGTCATACGCCTGACGCGCCAGGTCGACATAGTCGTATTCGAGCTTGGCGGTCCAGTTGCCACTGACCGCGAATTCGAGGCCGACGCCCGCCGTCCAGCCGGGCTGATAGCGGCCGATGATCGCCCCGCTGCCGTCATTGATGCCGACATGGGTGTGCCCCCAGGCAAAGCCGCCGGTGACAAAAGGCATCCATCGCCCATAGGCGTAGCCGACGCGGCCCCGCAAGGTCCCGACGTAGTCAAGCGTCGCATTGAAGGGCGCGGGCGCCTGCGCCAACGCCGCCTGGTCTGCCGGGCTCGTGAACGACGCATCCGCTTCCAGACCCAGCACCATGTGATTGGCGAATTCGCGATTGTAACCCACCTGGTACCCGCTGATCAGGCCGGTGGGGCCATGCGGAAAGAACACGCCCTGCAGGGGAAGCGAATTGGTGCCGGGACCGAAGCTTCCACCGCCGTAGCCCCAGTGGCCGCCAACATAGAAGCCGGTCCAATCGTAGACGGCTCTTGCCGCCCTTGCCTTGAACGGCAGCTCGACCGCGAGGCCAGGACCGGAAAGCGCGAGCACTCCCACTGCCAAGACAGTTGCAGCACTCTTGTGGGATCGGCGGAGCCCGTTCACGGAGGGACGATTTCGAGCAAGCATTTGGATGGTCTCATCTCGACAAAGGATTACCAATCGGATGCCCGCCGTCTGTGACGGCAGTGCAACAAGCCTTCTGATCAGGGTCGGCTTGTTCACCTCACCAAGCCCCAGCCGAACCGCCAGACGTGGTTGCTCCATCGAATGGCGCACCTAGTACCAGCCAGATCGAGAACTCCGGCCCGATAAAGCTGGTAAGAGAGGCGCAGCATGACAATCGCGATGCCGATGACCACGCTTGCGACGTGTCGCTGCGCACGACTTCGGAACAGCACCCACGTCTCGATGTGCATAACCGAACCTACAACCATTGACCGAACCGGCGAATGTAGAACCGCTTGATCAATTGCGTGAGCAGGCAATAGCTCAGCAGAATCCCGATGAGCCACGGGAAATACGACATTGGAAGTGGCACCATGCCGACATGCGCGCCAAGCGGCGAGAATGGCAGGTAGATGCCGATCGCCATGATGCTGACCGTCAGCAGGATGACCGGGGTAGCGGCCCGACTCTGGATGAACGGGATGTGCTGTGTGCGGATCATGTGGACGATCAGAGTCTGCGTCAGCAGGCCGACCACGAACCAGCCGGATTGAAACAGCGATTGTTTCTCGACCGAATCCGCCCCGAATACGTGCCACATCACGATGAAGGTCACGATATCGAAGATGGAGCTGATCGGGCCGATGAACACCATGAAGCGAGCAACGCCACCTGCATCCCACTTCCTCGGCTGGGTGAGATAGTCCCGGTCCACGTCGTCCCACGGAATAGAGACCTGGGAGATGTCATAGAGCAGATTCTGGATCAGCAATTGGATCGGCAGCATTGGCAGGAACGGCAGGAACACGCTCGCGACCAGGACGCTGAACACGTTGCCGAAGTTCGAGCTGGCCGTCATCTTGATGTATTTGATGATATTGGCGAAGGTCTTGCGCCCCTCGATAACCGCTTCTTCGAGAACCAGAAGGCTCTTTTCGAGCAGGATGATATCCGCCGATTCCTTGGCGATATCGACGGCCGTGTCGACCGAGATGCCAACATCCGCGTCCTTCAGCGCGGCGGCATCGTTGATGCCGTCGCCCAGATAGCCGACGGTGTGGCCTTTGCTCTGGAGGGCGCGAATCACCCGCGACTTCTCCAGAGGAGACATCTTGGTGAAGATGGTGGTCCGCTCGGCAGCTTCGGCCAGCTCGGCGTCAGCCAGGGCCGCCACGTCTTTTCCTGCCATCGCCATGTCGACCGCGAGCCCTACCTCCTTGCAGATCTTGCGCGTGACGACCTCGTTGTCGCCGGTGATGATCTTGACCGCGACCCCGTGCTCGTTGAGCGCCGCAATAGCTTCGCGCGCCGTCTCCTTCGGCGGGTCGAGGAAGGCCACGTAGCCGGCAAGAACCAGCTCCTTCTCGTCCGCAACCGTGTAGGCGCGGTCCTCCGGAGGAAGCTCCTTGTAGGCGACCGCCAGCGCGCGCAGGCCGTCCTCGTTCAGGTCGCGCGTAATCTCGCGCACGTTCCGTCGCATCTCATCGGTGAACGGCACCACGCCCTCGGGCGCTGCAGCATTCTCGTCGGCGAACGCGCAGAGCCCCAGCACTTCCTCGATCGCGCCCTTGCAGACCAGCAGGTTCTTGCCGCCGTTGCGAACGATCACCGACATACGGCGACGTACGAAATCGAACGGAATCTCATCGACCTTCTGATAATGCTGCACCTTGCCGACCAGCTCCAATTGATCGGCGTATTCCAGCACGGCCACGTCGAGCAGATTTTTCAGGCCGGTCTGATGGAAGCTGTTGAGCCAGGCCAACTCCAGAACCTGGCTGTCCTCATTGCCATGAATGTCGAGATGCCGCTCAAGGATGACCCGATTTTGCGTCAGCGTCCCCGTCTTGTCGGTGCATAGGATGTCCATCGCACCAAAATTCTGGATGGCATTGAGCCGCTTCACGATGCTTTTGCGTCGCGCCATCATCACCGCGCCCTTGGCGAGGTTGGCGGTGACGATCATCGGCAGCATTTCAGGCGTCAGACCAACCGCGACCGACACCGCGAATAGCAACGACTCCAGCCAATCGCCCTTGGTGATACCGTTGATGAGGAACACCAGCGGTGTCATCACCAGCAGGAAGCGGATCAGCATCCAGCTGACGCGATTGACGCCGATGTCGAAGCTCGTGAGCGGCCGTGCGCCGACGATATCCCGCGCCATGGCGCCGAAGTAGGTCGTATCGCCTGTCGCCACCACGACGGCGGTCGCGGTGCCGCTCACCACGTTCGTGCCCATGAAACTCGCCGTCTCCAGTTCGAGCGGGCTGCGAGCGAGGTTCCGCGGGCTCGGCAGGAGCGGATATTTCTCCAGCGGAAGAGACTCGCCCGTCAGCATGGCCTGGCTGACGAAGAGATCCTTGGCGCTCAAGAGCCGCACATCGGCCGGGACCATGTCGCCGGCCGACAGATGGACGATGTCGCCCGGCACCAATGCCGAAATCGGCATCTCCTGCGGGCGCGGCATGCCGGCACGCAGCACCGCCGTCGTCGAGCTCACCATCGCTTTCAGCTCTTCAGCGGCCTGGTTCGACCGGAATTCCTGCCAGAAGCGCAACAGCGTGCTCAGCAGGACCATCGCGGAGAGCACGATGACCGTCCTGAACGAGCGATCGTCTGGCGCGGCGAAAATCACATCGGAAAATAAGGAAACGATGCTGACCGCGAACAGCACGCCGTTGAATGGCGTCAGGAACGCCTCGAATAGCTGATGATACCAGGTCGGCGGCTTCTCGTGACTTACTTCATTGAGGCCATACTGCTCCTGCCGCCGTTCGACCTGTTGTTCGGTCAGGCCAGTTGGCGTCGCCTCCAGACGAGCCAGCGCTTGCTCTGGCGAGCATTCGCATAGCTCGACCAGGAGAGACGAAACGACCCGCCCTTTGCTGCCCATCTCACGGTTGTTTTGCGGCGGCTTTGTCACTTTATTCATGGCACGTTGCTCTGGAATGGGAGGTATCGATCGAAGTCGGAGTGCATCCAGACGCGATGGGACGCGCCCGCCAGGCGTGCGCCTTGGCAGGGAGGAAGCGTGCGACAGCGTGAGGAAGAGCCGGACTAGGCGGCTTGGCGGAGGTTATTGCAACTGACACCCTCGTCAGTTGCGGCGCCGCCGTCTACGGCCCAGCGACATTCAAGCCTGCCGCTGGCCGGGTTGGTGCGCCACACCATCACGAGCGCCGTGCGTGCCGGCGCGCCGGTGACGCGACGGTTCTCGAGGAAACCGACCTGATTGACGCGGTTCGCCCGGCTTCCCTCAGGCCCGGGCGCAGCGGCATTGCCGCGAAGAAACGTGACGTTCGTGTTCATGGCTCACCTCTCGGATAGCGACCCCGACGGGTCCCGAGAGGCGAGGACGACAGGCCCTAGGCCCGGCCGCTGCTCGCCCAACGGGCAAAGTCGGGAGCGAATCCGGTTGACTTTTTGGATGTCCGACGGAGGCGCTTCGCCTCGGCCGGACTGCGACTAGGGGAACTGTCCATATTCCTGTTTCGGTTGGCTGAAATGCTCCGGAACTCCCGGCGCGCGGTTCGAATGCTCCCCGAGATATTGTTTGTCAAGCCGGAAATCGAGAGCAGCCCGAACGGTGCGAGTTGATCATTGACCGAACGGCTCTGCTGGATTTCCACCACGACGCGACGGGTCAGCGAACTTTGGCCTGCCGCCTGCCAGTCGGTCCTCGCCAGCTGAACATCCGTACCACCCGCGCCTGGTTCGGCCATGTCTTGATCCGCACCACCAACATCGATGCCGAAACAGATCTCACGCTGAAGGCCAACGCCGTAGCTCTTTGCAAAGTCAGTGAGCCACGACCCGCTGGTGTATGGAAGGAGGACAAGGCTGTCATGGCCTTTCCGAGATCCTTGTGAGTCAGGAGCTATATTTCGGCGTTCCGCCAAGCATTCCTGCTTTGAGTGTTGCTGGACGCAGCGCAAGCGACCACCCTCTTGAAGGCCGACGCGACTTTGTCCGGTATGGCGGCACATCGGCCAGGACGGCCCAGAACACCGTCTGTCACTCCGTCCTGATCGTTCCCTGGCGTATGAAGCGAACGACATCCTGCCGCGCGAGCTGGATGCGCAATTTCGCGCGCAGTGCGCGGGGGCCAAATGCACGCAGGTCCTCGTTGAAGTCGCCTCTCCGTGGAGACAGGGCAAGGGCCTCAATGCCAGCTGCTTCGGCGCGTTTGATCAACGCTCCGAGCGCCATGCAACCCGCTGCATCGTCGTCCCGAGCGATATACAGTCGCCGCAGTGCGAATGGGAACAGCATGGCGGCGAGATGGTTGGCTGAGAGCGCAGCAGCCATGGGCATGGCAGGCAGCGCACAGCGCAAGGATAGCATCGTCTCGATGCCTTCGCCGACAACGAGGACGTCGTCGGCCGAGCCAAAGCGGACGGCATGGCCGAGCAGACCACCCATGGCCCGTCGCGGCGTGTCGACCGGCGCCTTGCCGAGACGGATCGGATCGAAGCCATTCGGATCGAGCCAAGTACGGTGCGCGCCGGTGATGCGACCATCGAGATCGGTCACACGCGCGATCATCGCCGGCCAGGTCTCGGTCGGCGAACCGTCGTCCGGCCGATAGTAGCAGCGCGGGTTAAACCGCAGCGCGCCTGCATCATGGACAGCCTTGATGCCGCGACTATTCAGGTAGGTCTCGACGAGCGTGCAGCGGATCGGCTGCGACATGGCGAAGAGACGCTGCGCCGCTTCCGGCGATCCGGCGGGGGCGGATGTACGAATGAGCGTTGGGCTTCGGCGCGGTTCGGCGCGAGGCAGACTCAGAAAGCGTCGTGCCTCAGCGGCAACATCGTGAAAGTCAACCAGGCCGCAGCTCTCGCGGATCACGTCGAGCAAATCGCCATGTTCGGCCGAGGCGGCATCGGTCCAATGCCCGGCGGCGCCAGGACCGTAGTCTGGGCCGCTGAGTCGGACGAACATTGAGCGGCCGGGCGTATTGCGAGCATCGCCCACCGTCCAGTAGCGGCCCTGGCGCCGCCCGTTAGAGAGATAGTGACGGCACACCGCCTCGGCCTCACGCGCGAGGTGGCGCGCCAGCTCTGACGCGTCGCCTGCCATCACTGTCGCTCCCGCCCACGGACTTGCGTAATCGGAAACCGCTCCAGGACCTTGGCGAGGATCGCCGCACCGCCCACATCGGTCGGCACGAACATCCGCAGCTTCCAGGAGATGATCTCGCTGAACAACCCATAGGCTCTGAGACAATCTCTAAGCCCCTCGGTAAAGCCCAACAGCTCGATCCGATTGGCGCCCATGACACGGGCTCGCCGCAACTGCAGGCCTTCAGCGAGATCGAGCACATAGCCGTCGCGCAGCAGTGCCGCGGACGCGTCTTCAGCTGCGAGCGCCGGTCTCTCCGCCGACATTGCCGTGACCCAACTGAGCGGGACCTTCCGGCCGATGATGCGCTCGCCTGCATTGGTCTGGAGACGGTAGACCCGCGTCGACTCCTGAGGGAGGCGCTTCCAGATCGGCAGCAGGAGCCCGGTGACGAGGTAGATCGTGCTGGTCGTGAACTCTGGGATCGATGCGAGCTCCGCGCTCCAGCCGGCCTTGAACTGCTCGCGATCGGCCTCGACCCAATCGAGCTCGGCGAGCTTGGCCAGCGGCAGAGTCTGGCGCCCCATCGGTGCGATCAAATGGACGCGTGGCTCGATCTCGCCATCGTCGAGCAGCCAGCTCGGCGCCGGAACCTGGATCGCCGCTCGCCCCGAGCGCACGTTGCGCAGCGGAACGGCGCGGCGTTGCAGCAGCCGCTCCAACGCCTCGTTCAGCAGCATTGGCCGATTGCGGTCGCGCTGGGTGATGGTGACGAGATGGGTCTCGGCGCCCGTTGCCGGATGGCTATAGATCGTGCGCCGCTCATTGACGACGAAGCTCTCGGCTCGCAGCGTCTCCAGGCCAGCATCGTAGGTCCCCGATGCGATGGCCCCCTCGATCCGCGCTGCCAGCAGTTGCTCAAACACCGTGAACAGGATGTTCTGCAGCTGAATCGTCAGCGCCAGCAGCCGGTTCAGGAACGTCGTGATCGGCGGCAGCTCATCCCGCAAGCCGTTGTCGTCCGTCAGCTTCAATCCCGTCGCCTGCTCGAACCGTTGCAGCGAGCAGCTTCCGACCTGGCCACGAACCAGAAGCCCATAGAGCTGGCGCAGAGCATCGCGGGCGTGCGGACTTTCGAGATTATCCTCGGCGCGGAACAGCCCCTGCCCGCCGGTCTGGCGCTGGCCGCGGGTGTTGGTCCGCCCAAGCCCCTGGATCGCGGCATCCGCTTTCCAGCCCGGCTCCAGCAGATAATGCACCCGCAGCCGCTTGTTCTTGGCCGACAGTTCGGCGTGGTAGCTGCGCCCGGTGCCGCCGGCATCCGAGAACACCAGGATGCGCTTCTGATCATCCATGAACGCGGCGGCCTCCGCGAGGTTGGCTGAAGCCGCTCTCGTCTCGACCGCGAGTCGATGCCGGATACGGACGATCCGCCGCGACCGTCCCGTGACCTCGGCGACTATATCGGTGCCGAACCGCTGGACGATCTGATCGAGTGCACCGGGCACCGGAGCAAGCGAGGCAAGATGCTCGATCATCTGGTCGCGGCGCGCGACAGCCTCGCGACTCTCCATAGGCTGGCCGTCGCGATAGACCGGCCGCGACAACAAATT
Organism: Bradyrhizobium sp. SZCCHNR1051; assembly: GCF_032489615.1. Classification (NCBI taxonomy): domain Bacteria; kingdom Pseudomonadati; phylum Pseudomonadota; class Alphaproteobacteria; order Hyphomicrobiales; family Nitrobacteraceae; genus Bradyrhizobium; species Bradyrhizobium sp. SZCCHNR1051. Next base: position 124,532 of record NZ_JAUEYJ010000003.1, read on the forward strand.
ACCCTCGCCGTCCGTGAACGGCTCGTACAGCTGGACTGGAAAGGAATGGGCAAGGTAGTCGAGCACATATTCGCGCGGCGTGATGTCGACCTGGACGTCGCCCCACTCCTCGGTCGGGATGTCGGCCAGGCGGCGCTCCATCAGGGCTTCACCGGTCGAGACGATCTGGATGACTGCGGCATGGCCAGCTTCCAGATCACGCTTGATCGCGTTGATCAGCGTCGGCGTCTTCATCGAAGTCAGGAGGTGCCCGAAGAAACGCTGCTTGGCGGATTCGAAGGCCGAGCGAGCCGCCGACTTGGCTTGGGCATTCAGCGTGCCGGTTGCGCCGGTGATGTTGGCCGCGCGCATCGCAGCTTCAAGATTGTTGTGAATGACCGCGAACGCCTCAGCATAGGCGTCGTAGATCCTGACCTGCTCGTCGGTCAGCCGGTGCTCGAGCAGTTCGTATTCGATCCCCTCGAAGGAGAGCGATCGTGCAGCGTACAGGCCGAGGGCCTTGAGATCCCTGGCCATCACCTCCATGGCAGCGACCCCGCCCTCCTCGATCGCCGCCACGAAATCCGCCCGCGTCGCAAACGGGAAGTCCGCGCCGCCCCACAATCCAAGCCGCTGGGCATAGGCGAGATTGTGGACGGTGGTCGCGCCTGTTGCCGAGACGTAGACGATGCGGGCATTGGGCAGCGCGTGCTGCAGTCTCAATCCGGCGCGCCCCTGCAGTGAAGCCGCCTGCTCGCCCCGATCGCCCTTGTTGCCCGCGGCATTCTGCATCGCATGGCTCTCGTCGAAGATGATCACGCCGTCGAAATCCCGCCCCACCCAATCGACGATCTGGCGGACGCGGGAAAGCTTCTCGGCCTTCTCGTCGGTCCGTAGCGTGGCGTAGGTCGTAAAAAGGATGGCTTGATCAAGCCGGATCGGCGTGCCCTGGCGAAAGCGCGACAGCGGCGTGACCAGCAATCGCTCCATGCCGAGCGCCGCCCAATCGCGCTGTGCGTCCTCAATCAGCTTGTCGGACTTGCTGACCCAGATCGCCCGGCGCCGGCCCTTCAGCCAATTGTCGAGCAGGATGCCTGCGACCTGGCGCCCCTTCCCCGCGCCGGTGCCGTCGCCCAGGAACCAGCCGCGCCGGAAGCGGACCGCGCCCTCGGCGTCCTCGCTGGCCGCACAAACCTGGCCGAAGGTCTCGTCGACGACCCAATAGCCAACCAGGAATCCATCATGCGCCTCACCTGCATAGATGATGCTCTCAAGCTGCGCGTCCGACAGCACGCCATCGGTTACGAGCCGGGGCAACACATGCGGCCGATAGGTCGGCCTAGGCGGCACGACGGAGGCCATGGCGGCGGATTGCACGAGCTTCGTCGGATGCGGTTGTGCGCCCGGGATTCGGATCGACTGTAGCTGATACGCCTCGTACAGCGCGTCAGTCAGGCGGGGTCCTTCCGCGGGCACATCATCCACCGGCTCGTAAGCGAGCTCACAGCCCGCAGGCTCGGGCGTGGTCGACGGTGGAGAGGAGCAGCTAGAGGCCAATGCGCGCTGGTCTCTCGGCCGCCGACCGGCACGCATGTCCACCCGCGCAACAAAACGGCCCACCATCGGCAGCCGCGGCGGCACGAGCGCCGTGATCCAACCAAGCAAGGCCCTCACGTCGGGCGCGATCCCGGCTGACTGCGGAAAGACATGAGGATCTCGCGCCGGCTGCTTGTCGATCACGAGCAGCCGGGTGGCCGTCGTCGTCCCCTGCCTCGCATAGACAGCGCCATCGATCGCAGCGGAGAAGACGAGGCGGCCCCGCTCCTGCAGACACACGAAAGCATCCGTCCAGGTCGGATTGTCCGGCGCAAAGCTGGCGGCCGCGATGGCGACCAGTCGTCCTCCATCTCCGAGCCGTGCGAGCGCCGAAGAGACATGGCGCAACGTCGTATCGGCCAGAGGGCGATCCACGTTCGCTGTCGCCGAGAACGGTGGGTTCATCAGGACGACGCTTGGGACGCAGGCGGCATCAAGATGATCATCGATCTGCGCGGCATCGAAGCGCGTCACACTCACGCCCGGAAACACCAGGTCGAGCAAGGCGGCGCGGCTGGCAGCGAGCTCATTGAGTAGGAGCGAGCCGCCGGCAAGCTCCGCGAAGACCGCCAGGCTCCCCGTCCCCGCTGAGGGTTCGAGCACGCGGTCGGTCGATGTCACTTGCGCCGCCGCGGCCGCGGCGAGCGCCAACGGCAACGGCGTCGAGAACTGCTGAAAACTCTGGCTCTCCAGTGAGCGCCTGGTATGGCTCGGAAGAAGCGCTGCGATCTTGGCGACCATCGGCAGCATAGCCGAGGGCAAGCCATGGCTCGCCTTGATCATCGCCGGACCGTACTTGGTCAGAAACAGAACAGAAGCGACCTCGCAGGCCTCGTACGCCGTCTTCCAATCCCAGCTGCCCTCGGCATCACTGGCGCCAAACGCGGTCTGCATGACCAAGCGCAGGCACCGTGCATCGATGCGCTCGCCGCGAGTGAGGATTGGCAGGAGCAGCTCGGCCGCACGAAGGACGGCCTTGGCGCGCGCCAGCAGAGCAAAGGGAGCCGTGTGGCAGCTCGTCTCGGTGATCATGGGGAGGAACCTCAGAGGAGAGCGGGATACGAAAGGGCGCCGCCGAATGCTCTCTCTGGTCCGGCGGCCTCACCCGCGCTGCTCCGCCTCTCTCACTCTCGACCCGCTCAAACAGACGGTGACCTCTCAATGAAAAAGCCCGGCCGAGCTGGCTGGGCTTCCATCGACGATTACTCCGGGCCCGAGGCGATCCTCCCCCGGCAAGGGTCATTCCGCGGCGACGATCTCCTCGACTTCGTCTGCGCCTTCCGTTGCTTCCTCATCCTCGTTGAGGAACGCCGGCAGGCTCTCGGCATCGGCGCCTTCGACTGACGGAGTGATGTCCGCCTCGGCGCCACGCAGCGGCTCCGGCAACCAGCGGCTACCTTCGAGCAGCCGTTCGGCTTCGCGCGCCATGTCTGGCTTCTTCAAATGCGCGATGAGCTGAACCGGCGCCTCTCCCTTCGCTTCGCGCACCGCCTGCAGGATGCGATGCTTGGTGACGCGACCAAAGTAATTGTCCACGGTGGGCTTCCAGCCGGCGCTGACGATATCAAGCCCGATGGCACGCGACAGACGGTCAGCCTGTTCGAGGCGGCCACGGACGCCGTGAGCTGACAGGCGGCCCTGATGCACCCGGTTGGCCGGCTCGAAGATCGCGTTCACCGCCTGTGACGCACAATGGGCGAAGAGCTCGGCCTGCGCCGCTCCGTCCATCACCGTCAACGCTGCCCAGAGGTCCTTGTCGCTGGCAGGAAGTTTCGCCTTCCAGGATGCGTGACGGGCGGCGATCGCCTTGGCCGGAGCGCTGTCCTGCAAGCCGGGCGGCTGCGCCGGGAAGCTCGGCGTACGCAGCGAGATCTCCAGGCAATTGAGCGTCGAACCGAACGGATAGAATGTCGCCAGCACGAAGCTGTGCAACACCGCCTGAAACGCGATCGAAGGCTCTCGGCCGAGCGCATCACGAAGGGCGAGCGTGCGATAGGCTGAGAGCTCGCTGATCAACCGGTCGGGCAAGGGGCGTTCAGCATCCTCACCGTCCTCATCAGACCCATCCCGCTCGCCGCTACCGATCACGATCGTCGGCGTCGGCGCCGGTACGCTGCCCGCCACATCAGGAACGCCGGTCCCGCGATCGCCGCCGGCACCAGCTTCGGCATTCGGCTCGTCGCTGGTCGCCGCGACCTCATCCTCTGGACGGACGAAGCCACGGGCGACACGGAGGCTGCCCTCGGAGTCGATGCTGACGAATGCGCCGGCCCGGGCCATCTCGGCTCGATCGTAGATCATCGGCCGATCGTCGAACGACTGCAGCGCCGCCTCGATCTCACCGAGACGCCACGTCCTCGGGTAGCTCGTCGGCCTGGCCATAGTCCGCCTCGAGCTTGGCCTGCTCGGTCCGCAGCGCTTCGATAACTGCCTCCTCGTCGGCGGTGAGTTCGGCGGGCTCTCCGTGAAGCTCGCGCAGGCCATGCGTATGTCCGAACGGGAAATCGACGGCGGCTGCGATCCACTTCCAACCCTCGGCGCCGATCCGCTCCGCTTCCGTCTGCAGCTTCTCAGCAACGAGTCGATCGAGCAGCGCGACATCCTGCAGCCAGCCACCGTCATCGGCCTCGAACAGATCCCGCAGCACCACCCCGCCTGCGGCCTCGTAGGCGGCAAGCCCGACGAACTGAGCCCTCCGATCGAACGCCCGCACCGTCTGCTCCGTAAGCTGACGACGGATCTGGTAGGGCGCATCGCAACCGGAGCGGCTGACCTTGTCCCAGACGTCCTGCTGGCGCACATGATCCGCCGTCACCGTAAACGCCATCAGCTGATCGAGCGTCATGTCGTCGGCCGCATAGACATCAAGAAGTGCTGGAGCGACAGCAGCCAGCCGCAGTCGCTGCTTGACGACCGCAACCGTTACGAAATGCCGCGTCGCGATCTCCTCCTCGCCCATGCCGTTGTCGCGCAGACCTTGGAAAGCGCGGAACTGATCGAGGGGATGCAGGCCGACGCGCTGGTCATTCTCGGCGAGAGAGTCGTCCAGAGCCGATCCCTGATCGCGTACCACGCAGGGCACTGCTTGCGTCTTCGCCATCCGCTTCTGCTTCACCAGGAGCTCCAGCGCCCGGTAGCGGCGGCCTCCCGCCGGCACCTCGAACATACCGGTCTCCCTGCCCTCATCGTCGAGGACGGCCCGCACGTTCAGGCTTTGCAATAGTGTCCGCTCGGCGATGCTCTCCGCCAGCTGTTCGATCGAAACGCCGCCCTTGATCCGGCGCACATTGGACTGGCTCAGCACCAGCTTATTGAAGGGAATGTCGCGCGACGGCGACAGAGTGATCTTCTGGACGGCCTTGGTCATGTGTTGGTTCTCCACGACGGGCGGCCCGGAGCCTCTCTCTGGCCTTCACCCGTCGCAGAGCACCTCTCGCCCTCTTCCTCTCCTGAGCTCGTCCAGAGCGCTATTCTCACGCGGCGGCGCAATCCGGTCCGATCGCCTGAGCGAGGCCAGCGACATCCGGTGCAAAGCCGAGGAGATAATCGGCCACGCGGCTCGCCTGGCTCGCCGCCCGCACGATGGCCCGATTGTCCTCACGCAGGACATCGAGCCAGTTGCCGATATAGTCCGCATGGCGCACGGTCGGCACGATGCCGAGCGCGGCGCAGCTGAAGGCGGACGCGATTTCTGCGATCAGCTCCTCGACGGCGTATTTGTGGCTGCCGAACCGGCCCGCAAGATCACGGTCCAATCGCGACGCATGACCGCTCGCATGGGCGAGCTCGTGCAAAGCCGTGCGGTGCCAGTTGATCGGCTCGAAGAAAGCCGCAGGCGGTGGTACCTGCACGAAATCTTCCACCGGCGCGTAGAACGCCCGATCGCCGCCAATCCGGAAGTCGACACCACTCTTCGCAATCAGCGACTCCACCACAGGCTCGATCGTCCCTAGCGGCGGTGGCGACGCCGCGGTCGCGATGTCCGCTGGCAGAGCCTCGCACTGGTCGGTGTTGAAGACGGTGAAGCGCTTCAGAAACGGAATCGCCTGTGCCTCTTCGCCGGCCTCGCGGGCACGCTGCCGTTCATCCGTTGGCACGAAACGATCGGCATAGACGACCGTGACGCCGCGCTCGCCCTTGCGGACATGCCCACCCAGGGACAACGCCTGCCGGAACGTCAGCCAGCTCTGGCCGGCAAACCCACGTTCAATGACTGCCCCCCAGAGGATCAAGACGTTGATTCCCGAGTACGGCCGACCCGTGGTCGCATTCTTGGGCAACGCCAACTGAGCCTTCGCCGCCCGCGTCCCCCACGGCTGAACCCAGGGCACACGGCCGCTCTCCAGCTCGCCGATGATCTTGCTCGTGATCTCCTCATAGAGGCTCGCCCGGCCCTCGCCGGCGCGCACACCAACTCTCCGTCCCTGCATCGCGGATCTCCGCGACGGGCGCGGCGGAACTCTCTCGCCACTTCCAACCCGTCACGGCCAAACCGACCTGCACTCTTGCTCTTCGTGTATTTGCGGCCAAACGCATTGCATGTGGCTTACCCAACGCGCCTTATTCGATGCTTCAGGGATGGAAGCCGTCGACCGAACGGATTGGAGCTACAGCAATGAAGTCTTTGGCCAACGCTGGGAACACCTTCTTGGGTGCGTGCCGACCAGATCGGTCCATACCATCTCGATCGTTTTTGCGTTGCGACGGATGTCTACGCGGTGAGGACCCGACTGGCCTTCGACCAGTCGGGCTAATCCAGGTGAGTCACTACCAGCACGTTTGTTGCTGCTCAGGCCGCCCCCTCTGCTACATCGCCGGTCGCACAGACTGTCGAAGCTTAGGTTCGTCGCCGGCAGGAGGAGCTACCTTCCACGTTAGAAGCGATGCGATAGCCTGATCCGCTTTTTTCAGGAGTTTCCTTAACTGCGGGCACTCAGGATAATGTCGAGCAAGAATCGCTTTGATCTCGCCAAGACTCGCAATATGCCGATGCAAACTCCCTGGCACTGCAGCGAGCGGATCGCTCTCCGGGAGCTCGTGATAATATAGATCAAAGAACACCTCATCGGAAAGCTCGTCACGGCCGTACTCATGCTCGGCCCTACTATCGAGCTCGCAACGCATTGCCTCGATCCTGCGGTAAACGCCCGCACGGCCTCTCGTTCCGATCAGCACGGACTTCAGAAGCCTTCCAACCGCCTTGTGTTGTTCAATCGGCATTCGGGCCTTCGGCCAACGCCGCGTCCCCGAAAGAAGGCTATTGTACTCGGTAGAGTTTATTGGTCGCGCTCGGTTACCGAGAGTCTTGACCTCGCGAGCTTTTGCCGCGATCTCCGCCATGCGGCCCGGACTGACGAACGCGGGCGCCGTCGGCCTTGACTCTCCCTGCCAGTCAGAAATCACGATCGGAGGGGGAGCATCTGCCAATCGCGAGATCAGCGGCTCCAGCGAGTATCCCTTCGACACGTCAGCCAAAAGAAAGAGCGACGTGCCATCGTCGGGCCGATACATGCCCTTCCACGGTGCCTTGACAACAGCCCAGCCATGCCGGGCCGCCCATTCGTGCTGCTCTGGCGTCACACCACCACGGGAGTACGGCTCGCTGGTACGGATGAAGCCTTTCGCGACCGGATCGTACCAACCAGCATCATGGTCAGACCCAGGCATCCGATTTTGGAAGGATCCCTTGGGGAAGGAGCGATTTGCACCTGAAGGAACAAGCCCGGTCGCTTCCATAAACTGGATCTTCCTTGCAATCTTGCAGGCGGCTTCACGCGCAGCCTCCTGCGACGGTTCAGTGTAGAGATCCGCAAGATGATCCGGACCTTCGCGCCGCATCGCGGCTAGCCCGTTCTTGTATTGCGCGGGCTTCACCAGCGCATCGAGCGGCTTGCCAAGCCGCATCTTAAGAATCTCGCAGCCCGAGGAACTGGTCGTTCGATCCCGCCAGAGGACGGAGATGTAGAGAGCGAATGCGCGCTGGGCTGTGGCGCGCTTTTCACCAAGCGCTCGCTGGGCATGCCTGTAGTTCTCGAACCCAGCAGCCATCGAGGCTTTATGCAAGGCAACAATATGCGAAACGCCCTCCAATTTCTTGAGGCGCTTGGCAAGCTGCTTGATGCCAGAGATTGAGGATGGACGAACATGATTGTTCGACATGTCAGGTCTCCCGGCTCTAAACGAAGCGTCGCCCGTCAACCACCTCTCGAGCCCGACAAGACATGACGGGAGCGATCGATAAGGGCAGCGCCTCAACGGCTTCGCTATGACGGGCGGCGGGCTCCTGCCGAGAACCAACTCAAGTATGCCACAACCCTGGCCTGCATGGGAAGACCGCTCCTATGAAACGGAGCAGAACCCACAGCTTCTGGTGACTCAGTCGTGACAAAGAGCCAGCCCGGCCTGATACCCTGGCGTACTGTCGGGACGCCGAGATCGAACTTGTTCTCAAGGCCCGCGCCGGGGTACGGGCGATCGTTGCGCTGGACGAGATTCACCGCCAACATCCCGATCTCGATCCCAACATCCAGCGTACGCGGGAGCGACGGATTACTGCATGGCGCACGTTGCAAAGCGGCCGCCGAGGTTGATTTGGAAGTCAGCCCAATTGCCACAATCCTTGCTCTCCACGTCGGAGCAGCTCTCGACGACTCGGCTTTAGGTTGTGTAAGTTACGGAAATGCAGCCGACATGAGCGCCAGAAATGCTACTTTCGGATGGCTCTGCCGTTCGCGCCCGCGCGCTGCGAGACGGCTGGCTCAAGACCACGGTGGGAGACCTGGGTTGCTGTCTCGATACAGCGGCGGGGGCCGTTGCGAGACTGCTGGGCCATCCGATTGGGGGAAGAGCCGGACGAACGATCGAGACGCTATCGCCACGGAAGCAGATGGCCGCGAAGGCACGCTCCCTCAGCGTGATCCATGGGCTAGGTCCACTCCCGATGCATACCGACGGCGCATATCGGCTGGAACCGCCCCGGTTTGTCATTCTCGTGTGCACATCGCCAGGCAGTTCTCCAGTCCCAACAACGTTGACACGATACCGGGACCTCCGGATCAGCGCCTCGGAGCGTGCCCGTCTTGAAGCCGCTCCTTTTCTCGTCCGCAACGGCAGGCAGTCCTTCTATTCAACAATCTGCGGCAGATCCCGGCCGTTCATCCGCTATGACGCGGGCTGCATGGTGCCGCAGGGGATGGAGAGCGGTACGGTACTCCATCTCATGGCCAAGCGCGCGCGGGATGCCGGACCGACCCTTGTTTCCTGGCGTACAGGTGATGTTCTCGTGATTGATAATTGGAATGTCTTGCATGGACGCGGGCACGGGCCTGCAGAAGCCTCGCAGGACAGGAGACTCCTGAGAGTGAGCGTCCAATGAAAACTCAGGATCCAAAGACCCCCGCCATCGTGGCGGCCCTCTCGGCAGACGCTCTGATGGGAAAGTCGCAGGCGTATATCGGGCGGGCGCTGGCAGCCAAGGCAGCAGGGACCATGGGCGAATACCAGCTTTGGGCCTCTCTCGCCCTTGAACTGGTCGGCAAGGCGGCGCTCGCAAAAATCCACCCGTGCCTAGTGGCCGACCCGAACAGCTATGTCTCGTTGTTCGCTGCGGCAGGCATGAATGTCAGCCCGGACATCAAGACCATCACCGCCAAGACCCTGTTCGAACGCCTTGCGCACGTTTCGAAGCGGTTTAATGAGAAGACGAAAAACTTCTGCATCAACATGAGCGAGAGGCGGAACGCGGAGCTTCATTCCGGTGAGGCTCCCTTCGAAGGCGTTGTCGCTTCGTCGTGGGAGGGCCGTTATTGGCACACGGTGGAAATTATTCTTGAGGGGTGCGGAAGCTCGATCGAGTCCTGGCTCGGCGTCGACAAGGCCAAGGTCCCGAAGGCACTGCTGGCAGAATACACGCATGCAACAAAACAAGCGGCTGCAATCCGGGTCGAGACGGCTGCCGAGGCCTTCAACGCGTTGGCGAAGAAGCAACGCGACGCAGCCCATGCCCGTGCCGCTGCTGTCGACGTCTGGAATATCCGGCCGAGCTTCAGGCTGCTAGCAGATCACATCTGGGAGGCGGAATGTCCGGCATGCAAGTCACGCTCCTTTTTGGCCGGCGTTAAATTTGATGAGGAGGTCTCCGAAGATGACAACGGAGACGATCCCTACGAAGAGTTGGTCGACGTTTCTTATGTCGCGGAAGAATTCCTGTGCACATCCTGCGGCCTGCACCTCGATAATCGCGATGCGATCCAAGCGGTTGGGCTGGACGTCGACCACATCGAAACGGAAACACGCCAGCGAGAGTACGAGCCCGATTATGGCAATGATTGACAATGTTCATACTTCGAGAGCCCCTTATGCTGAAAAGAACTGCGTTTCCACCCCAAGAGGCGTGGCGGGCCTCGAGCTGTTCGAGGCGCACGACTTCATAGAGCGTCCGCGATCGGAACTAAGCGGAGCGTTCGGCCCGTTCGTCGATCAGCTCCATGCACGTAGCGCGGCGCGCCATCCAGGATTGGAGACGCTATGAGCGGCACGCCTTTGGCCGAGCCGAGGGCTATTTTCAGGCACGCTCTCGCTCGAAGGTGGCACCGTGGAGGCTTCGGCAACCATCGGCATCGACGCCTTTGGCGAGCTGACGTTTGAACTCACGCCGATTCCTCTTTCGCCACGCTCGGGGGGCGTTCTTCTCAACTGGCATCAGGAGAAGAGCGCCGTGGTCTGTTTTTCGTTCCGGGGCTTGGCCGAAGACGGCACGCGCTTCGAGACAGAGCATCTCTTTCTCTCAAGCCTGGTAACGGCCTCAGACCAGGCGAGCGGTGCGCGTCTCCCGTCGCCAAGGAGCGCGCCAAGCAGACGAGCCAGCGCCGGCGCGGCGGCCGGCTCCGAAGCTGGTGTCGCGGCCGGCGAGCTACGCGACATTCGTCGCGCGCTTTTCGTATTTTACCACGCCTGAAATGAATGACCGATTCCGAAGCTCATAGGGCCCTAGAATATTCAGAGAAATTGGACCTGACGCGCCGATGTAACGGCCCGAATTTTCCGTCGATCCTCTCCCCACTGGAGACAGTACGACCTTTGGTCATCGATGATCCGGCTGCCCTCACGCTGACAATAACTGGCCCGAGCGGAGCGAAGACAGAGAAGGCACCCGCAGGAGGGTCAGCATCGCGGCCGCCGCGTCAGCGGAGGGACCCGGGACCGAGTGCCGTCGCGAGACCGGTCAACAAGGCACCCGCATTCGGGACAGTGATAGCGGTGCCGCGCAGCGACAGTCCCGAACGCGAGTGCCTCCGGCGAGCGACACCATCGACGGCAGCATCCGGAGCAATGAACTACCGCTCGGCAGCTTGTACACGTTGAAATTCTCGTTCTCCCGCTTGTCAGCTGACTCCTTCCTCGGTCATCCTGCCGAATCACTTCTCCAGACCAACGGAGGCGACACTATGAATACGAACCAAGACAGATATCTTGCTGGTGAGCCGTTGAATTCACAGGACCTGCAGAGCGAACGCCTAGCTTGCCTCGCCCATCCCTGCGGCGGCGAGACCATCTATCTCAATACGGGCGACGTCGACCGGTACGTTCGCGATCCGGATGGTTTTGCAGCTGAGCACTTTGGGCTCAGTAAGTCCGACTATCGCGAATGGGTCTTCCACGGAGGTCATGCACTATGTGCTGCACAGACCAAGGCCGGAAAGCCATGTCGCAACTTCGTGACTCGCCATGGGACTGATGCGGCTGAATGGAAGGCCGCACATCGCAGTGAGTATTGCGGCTCACATCGCCATTTGGGCTGAGGCGCGCGGTGGTCTTGGGCCCGCCAGAGACCTAATTGCCACCCGGCGACGACCGCCCGCGGGGGCTAGCCACCGCGCGATGGGTCAATCGGCAACCCGGTGTGGGTTTCCCCACGATGTGGATTCGTTTTCGACGACCGCAATGCTGAAACGTCTTATCGCTACCGTCGCTGTCTTCGCGCTGACCGGGCCGGCGAACGCATTTTACACTGAGTGCACGGCTTCGAAAAGATGCTGAGCTTGCCAACCGTGTTAACCGGCCGGGCGGCAACACCGACCCGCGTTTCCAGCCTGTAGACAAGGGCGACAAGGTCGCCTTTCGAGATAAGTTCGAAAGTTGGTGATTCGTATTGCACAGCAAGGATGGTATCCTCGACTACGGCTGGTACCCGAGAACATCCTGACTAGGTGCACAAAGATGGACGGCACGTCGTAACGTCAAATTGGCGCGCTGCTTCAAGACCTGCGCAATGGCGAAACATGAATGATTCTTCCGACATCCACGCCTATTTGAGGGCCGCAGAAGCCGCTGAGCGTGACAGCCTTGTGGAGCACAAGAGCTTGCTCGCCTTTGCCGGTGAATTGGACCAGCATTTCAGAACCCTAGTGACCGGCCGAGCCTACTGCTCTCACCCGGCCATCGCCCTGCTGGGCATGAACGCCCATGCGTCCTATCTCGCTGTGCTTAGCACGGCGCTACGAGGTCAATCGCCGCCAACATTCATGGTAGTCCGAGGCTGCATCGAAAGCGCCTCGTATGCTTTCTTGATTGGCGACGACCAGTCGGACGGTGACGTTTGGGTTCGGCGGGAGGAAGAACCCCAAGCGGTCAAGGCAAGATTCACGGTGAACCGCGCCGTCCAAAAACTGACGTCGGTGGATCCCAATTTGGGTAAACTTCTAAAATCGAGCTACGACTGGACAATTGAGTTCGGCGCTCACCCAAACAAACGATCTATTCTTGATCACTTGCGTGAAGGAGACCCTCATCCGGAAGGCCATCAGTTCTCGCTGATTTACATTCATGGCAGCGACTCTCTCGCTGTCTTAAGGTGCATAGCCGCCTGCATCGAGAACGGAAGCATGGCAATAGCTCTGTTAAGTCATGCCATGCCCAGTCATCCAGAAGGTGAGCGAGTTTTCGCGGAAAACCGGGAATCAATTTTACGTTTTCAGAAACACATGGCGGATGAAGGTTATTTCACACCATAGCACATTCGCCTTTTGTTTTGCTGCCGACAGCTACCTGCAATTGATGTCGCATCTTAGGCCATGCAACGCAAAAGACGACTGCTAACAAAGTCCTACATGGGCAATAATTAACTCTATTCAATCACAAGATCGGGGCCTCGAAAACCAAGCGCCAGACCTGGTGCCACGGGGGGGGCCGTAACTCGCCCCCCCAAATTTACTTGCGCGCGCGGGACGCGAAGAGTGTGCATTAAGCTGAGACGCTCATAAAGTCATAGCCTAGTCGGAATCAATCTCCTTACCCCAAGGCCCGATACCATCCACGATGTCATGATCGAGGAACTTCTTGTCGCGCCTGTCGAGATGCTTGTCCATCGCGCGCTTGAGCTCGTTCCGATTGAGCTGCACATGGGCGAGCTTAAGGGAAAAGAAGTCGCTATTGTCATAGTGCACTCCCACATCATCGCGCATCCAGGTCCAGGCGCGTGCGTCCGCTGAACGCAGAAAGAGGACCCATGCAGCGTAAGCCTCGACCGGATCATCGGCTTTGAGATAGGCAAGCCACCAGTGGCGTGCGCAGGCTTCACGCCAGCGCAGCCGCGCGGCCTTGCGCCGGATGCCGGCGCAGTCCGAATGCATTTCACCTTCTGGCCATGCTTCGGTAACCGGCAGAGCGTATCCGGTGCCAAGGCCAGCTAATAGAGTGCCGCGCCGCTGCCGCCACACCAACGGGGATGCGCGGTCTGCCGCTACGGATTCAGCTATCCACGCGGACTTGCCGTTGTAGGACGCGGCAACGGCGACGTCGAAGAGATCGCGATCCGAATGGCAGAGCTGTAGGCTCAAGACTTCGTCTCGGAGCGACAAGACGGCCGGTGAATCGGGCGCACGAAAGATGACATGCAGCAATTCGTCGATGCTGGCTGCACCAAGATAGCGAGTGGCCATCGTCATGCGCAGCGCGCGCCACAGCGCGGCGCCGCGTTCGGGATTGTGAATGAGCAACGCCTCACATAGGGCAAGGAAAACCGTCTCGGCGAGGCGCACCCGCCGCCGGAAATCGGTGGTGATCTCGCCCGCCCCTTCGAGCCAGCGATCAAGCATATCAGGGGCATGCAGGACCACGAGTTCCATGTCGAGCGCATCAACGTTAGTGAGATAGAGACTAGCTCCTGCCTTACGCGCTTCCTCCATGCGCGCCGTTGCGGTTTCGACCGCGCGCACGTAGGCTTTGGCGCGAGCATCGGCATCGAGCGTAGCGCGCAACGATGCCATCGGGTTGCTCCGTTCGTCGGCACTGGGCCTGGGCCGCACAGAGATGACAAACGGCATAAATCTCTTCTCGGAGCGATCCACCGTTAGCGTAGATCCCGGGTCGGGCTCAGCGATTTTTTCGGCGGCGAGCACGTGACCGAGAATTTCGGCAGCAACACGGACTTCGGCCGGATCAGCGCCGCGCAAACGCGTCGCTTCGAGTAGAAGCCACGGAGCGAGCCGGGGTGCCAGCTGGTCGAAGGGCAGAGCCGGTTCGGCTTTGATGAGTGCGTCAGTGCCGTAATGGTTGACCCAGATGTGAGCCAACGGATCCCATGCCCACCCGTTCGTCGCAAGGATGCGCCCAAAACGTGCAGCATGTGCCATGGTCAGCATGCGAAACAAGACATGGCGCAACTCGTGGTCGGATTGTTCGGCCAAACCGGTGAGCCATTGCCAAGCGTTTTCGCTAAAAGCGCACCCGTGAAACGACAGGAGCACTATAAGATCGCGTTGCTGCTTCGCGGGTGCGTCTGCATACCGGATGATGAGAGCGTCCACATCCTCATTGGACGGCGTTCGCACGATCTCGACGAAATCGGCAGGGATAAATCTCAGGTCAGCGGCGATCAGCTTGTCGATCTGGCTTTGCGCATCGGCAAGATGCGCCAGTTCGATCTTGAGCAGTTCGCTTGCGGCATAGGCCTCGTGGTTGGCATCCTTGTCGCGTGCGCTCTCGCGCAACGCTTGCGCTGCCGCCGCTTCGGTCGCGCCCGCCAGAATGAAGGATTCGCTCGCGTGGATTGCGCTCCAATAGCGTGATTCCGGCGGGCATGAGGCGAAAGCGTGCAATTTGCGACGAACCAACGTGACGAGAGCGTCAGGCACACACCGGGCGAGTGCTGGCTCCATTACCTCAAACTGATACTCTGCGTGCGTGTGCCCCATCTGCCGATGGAGCTTCTCGACATCAAAAGTTGCGGCGGCTGCGCGCAATTCGTCGATCAAACCGGAGGGTGGCTGAAATGTTGGGTCGAGCCATAACTTGCTGGTGCGCTGCAGGCGGCTGTGGAGATGGCTCTCTTTGTCGTCTAGCGCGATCGCTGCGTGGCGGCGTTCCAACTCAAAAAGGCTACGGCTTGGATTCTCCAGATAGTCCTTCTCATAGGTGAATTGCCGGTCGAGGCCAGGGTCGATGGCAGCCGCCTTCTCCTCGTCGATCTCTTGGCCGGAGAGCCACAGCAGAAGCGCAGCGGCACGCGCAGAGAGCTCCGGATTAATCCCGGACTCAGGCCGGCGCGCACGGATCTCGACAGACAGAGTGCGCAGGGAGGCGGCGGTCGGTTCGGGATCGACCTCGTTCAGGTAGCACAGCCATTTCAAGCCCTGCCATGCCTCTGCGTGCCCGCGAACAGCCGAAGCAACCGCTATAGCCTCGAAGCACGGCAGAATATTAGCCAGAGGAAATCCTTCAAGGATTGAAGGCGCAGCTGTCTGCGGCCTACCATCGTCGCGATCCACCAGTTGAAGCCTGACGCCCAGAACAGTCAGCGGCCCGGACGCATCAACTCCAATTCGACTGTGGTAGCGCTGCGCGCGCCGCCGCTCAAAATCCTCGTTCGCGTTGGGCGTGTTGTCGACTTCGCGTGACACGATCGAAAACCAAGTGCGAACCCGCCCGATGATAGTCATCAATTGCGGACCTTCGATGCGCGGGATGGCACGAAGCGCGCTGATAGCCCAGAGTCGCGCGGACGCCTGGGCATGCGCGTTCGAATGCTCGACGGCATCAAGAAGCGCTTCAGGAACGCTGACCGCGAGACTGGCAAGCTCGCGACGGTGCCCGTCGGTAACATTTTGGGTTTGTAGCCAAGCGGTCACCAAAACGCCGCCAATTGGAGTCGTGGACGGCCCGCCCCGTTCAACGAAGATCGACACGGCTGCGCGCAGAATTTCGGCGCGCTGATCAAGGCCGGCAATCGGGTCTAGCCATTGGTTGACTTCGGCGTCGGCCTCCGCAAAGGTCGCCCAGTTTTTCGCATCGAGATGCGCAAGCAACGCCGCCCCAAGTGCATGAGCAACAACGGTCGGGTTGAGCTGCATGACGCCCGCCGGTCCGGGGCGCACAAAGCGCGCGTCAATGATGTCGCTGAGCCGGGCGTAGACCTCGCGCTCGGAGAGATCGGGCCGGCTTGCAGTTTCGCCGAGGCTCTTGAGCGAAAATTCCTGAATGCCGCCGCGGTAGCATTTGGCAATTTCGGCTAACCACGCTCGCCACTCATCCTCGCTAAAGGATTTGCCGGCGCGATCCCCGAAGGTATCGCGTCCGTATTCCCACAGAAGACGATGAACCGTGACCTGCCCCGCTTCGACGAGCCGATCGCGAAAACGGATAACCAGCTTGAAGAGACGCGGCGTCCGCGCCAGCTCAATGAGTTCGGGATGCAAATCCGCCTGGGTGAGGCCCTCGAAAGCGAGCATCTGACCAAGCTCGCCGGCCGCCTCGGCGTCATAGACGTCAACGACAACTGGCACTGCCGCGACCACAAGCCCGCGCAAGCTTGAGAGTCTCTCCTCGAAGTGATGCCGTCGGGTGCTTAGCATCACTCGCACCCTTCCTTCGAACGCTGTGCCTTGGGCGACCTTAAGGAGGGATAGCCACGGGACCGACGGCTCCTGATTGAGACCGTCGAAAAATACAGTGAGAACAGGGCCTTCTTCCTTGGGCCGTTTGAGCAAGTAGTCGAGGCGGCGCAACCAATGCTCGGGATCGCGGATACCGGTGAGATCGCAGAGGCGCTCAGCAAGAAGACGCTTGAAGGCCGATTCGGAAGTCCCGGCCATAGGCGCGAGAGCGGAAGATGGAACGGTGAGGACAATTGGGTGCTCGGGCATCCGCTCGCTCAACCAGTCGAGCGCGGCCCAGGTCTTTCCGACACCATCCCATCCGATGATTGCGGCTGGAGCATCGTTGCGCGCTGGACCACGCCACCAAGCGTCGAGCGCATTGTGAACGGATAGGCGACGCACCTTCTTGGCCTGCGCGCCCCCCGCGGCGTCCTGCCCCAACTCGGCATTAGACGTGCGCCGCGAGGTCCAGATGCCTTCCAGCTTGCGATGTGATTGGGATCGCAGCGTTTCGAAGCCAAGTGACCAGGCCTGTAGACTACGGCGCAGGACGGCGATGGCCTCGCCCATGACGGGCTGGAGCGCAAGCGCTTGGTCGGCCGCACGCTTCGAGAATTCGACTGCGACGAGGTCGGGATCAAACGCGCAAAGAGCTGCGAGCGGTGCAGGCTCGTGCTCTTTCCAGTCGATGACTAGAACTGGGACCCCCAGCCGCTCGCCCTTCTGGACAAGATCCTGCGCAAGTTGCTCGGGGACGCTCCGTGTGGCAACCAATGTCCACGCCTCCAGAGCCTCGTCACGCGCCAGCGCATGATCAATTTCTCCAAGCAATTCGCGGTCTCTAAGGCTGGTGTCGTCTCCGTATTTCTTACACTCCAAGCGGAATCGGCGGCCCTGCTGGCTAGCTGCACCGGCATCGCCGCCGTGCTGAAATCCCGACTTAGCGACCGCGACCGAGATGCCAAGCAACCGTCCGACAAGGCCTGCCGCAAGACTTTCTAGCTTGTGCGCGCTCCGATCTGCCTGAAGAGCGGCTTTCAGTGCTTCCTGATGGGTTCGGTCGGCAGCGCTCAGCGACATGGGGCGGGCTTTGGGACAGAAGCGGGACAGAAACTGAGGGACAGAACAAAGCGGACTTCGTGTGCGGGCCTCAAGGCATGAACGCCCGTGGCCAATGCGGAAATTGGTTATCGGTCGGTGGCGCGGCATCCGAATCCACCCGGAATCATAGCAGCCTCGGCCAGCCCCGTCTTGCGCCGCAGGCGGCGTCCCGATTGGGCGCCGCCTGCTTTCATCTAGCCGGACGCAAAGGTGGGATCGGCCAGTCCGATCCGCAGCAAAGATGCCGATTGTGGGGCGGTTCTCGGAATGCCACCTCCAAAGTCAGCAGCCTTGCAGACCGCGTCCGGGCTCCGGCACTACCCAACGAGTTTCGCGGTTTTGTTCTGACTGATGATATTTTGCCGCGCCCGGAACGATTCGAACGTCCGCCCCTCAGATTCGTAGTGTGATGTACCTCAGTTCACTCAATCACGCCTCACGGTCAGGCCCCAATGGGAGTGCTCTGGCGTACGAATAGGCCATTGTTCGCACTGCTCGGACTCGGCCAAACTGCCTAAGGAATGTTGGACCCGAGCGAGAGCAAGGCGAGAACCTTAGCCCGGCAGCAGTTTATGTGAAACTTGTAGTGAGGCGATTGGAATGATCGGCGACCTGGACGAGCGCCTTTTGCGGCTTCGCGACGTAAAACAAAAAACCGGGCTAGGCACGTCCACGATCTATCGACGTATCGCCGACGGCACTTTCCCCGTTCCTCGCAGTCTCGGTCCAAACACCGTACGCTGGCTGCAGTCCGATATCGACGCCTGGATCAAATCATTGCCGCCATCTCGCGTCCCGGCTTCGGCGAACGCCGAAGACTGAG
Organism: Bradyrhizobium sp. SZCCHNR1051; assembly: GCF_032489615.1. Taxonomy (NCBI): domain Bacteria; kingdom Pseudomonadati; phylum Pseudomonadota; class Alphaproteobacteria; order Hyphomicrobiales; family Nitrobacteraceae; genus Bradyrhizobium; species Bradyrhizobium sp. SZCCHNR1051. The sequence goes on from NZ_JAUEYJ010000003.1 coordinate 142,904, forward strand.
GATATCCCCGATCTGCATCTGGTCGACCATCAGCAGGTCAGCCCAGGCCTGCGCCAGCTCGATGCGGCGGTCGAGGTGCTCGGCCCGGTTATAAGCGCCCTCGACCGCATTCTTGGGCACGTGTGCCAACATCAGATCGATGATGTGCCGATCGTGCTTGTAGCGCTCGTTCATCACCGTCGAGAACGTCGCCCGCCAGCCGTGCGGGACGTGGCGATGATGGTAGCCAGCACGGTTCAGCAAGTAGCCGATCGCATTCTCGCTGGCCGGACGATGAGCATGTCGCTGGTTGGGGAAGAGATAGGGTGTTCGCCCCGTGAGCTCGCGAAGGGCGCGAAGGACATCGCGAGCCTGGGTCGAGAGCGGCACCAGGTGATCTCTGCTCTGATCATCCTTGTACTGGAGACGGAGCTTCATCCGCTCGGCCGGCACCACCCAGATCGGAGATTTGGGATCTAGATCTTCGAACTCTGCCCAGGGCGCCGCAATCAGCGTTCCCGGCCGTAAGGCCGTCAACGCCAAAAGCCTCAGTGCAAGCTTGGTGACCGGCGAGGCCGGTGTCTCGTCCGCCCGGCGCAAGACGATCCTCGCTTGTTCGAGGTCCGTGACGGCCGGCTGCCGTCCCTTCTTCAGTGGCTTCATCGCCTTCTGTACTGCGGCGGCGGGATCGTTCTCGGCACGGCCCGATGCGATGGCGTAGACGAAGACCGCCGACATCCGCTGGCGGACGCGGCGCGCAGTCTCGACCGCGGGACGCCCCTCGATCTGACGTAGAACAGCAATGACGTTGGCCGCAGTGATATCCCTGATCGGGATGGTGCCGAGATCGGGAAACACGTCCCGCTCCAGGGAATGGAGAACGTCGAAGGCATGCTGCTCGACCCAATGCCCCTTGTTCAGATCATGCCATTCGCGGGCAATCGCCTCGAACGTCGACGATTGGCTCGTGGCGACCTGGAGGCGCCTGAGCCGCTTCTCGACGGCAGGATCCCGCCCCTCTCGAAGAAAGCGCTTGGCGCTTGCCGCCGCGTCCCTGGCTTCGGCGAGACCGACCGAGGGATACGGTCCGAGCGAAAGCAGCTTCTCCTTGCCATCGAACTCGTAGCGCAGGCGCCATAACTTGCCGCCGGCAGCGGAGACGTAGACGTGGAGGCCTCCGCCGTCGGTGAGCTTGTAGGGCCTGTCCGCCGCCTTGGCTTTCCGGATCTGGACGTCAGTCAGCATGATCTCACCCGCGATACCCGGTCAGCTCGGCCCGATACCCGGTTTCATACCCGGTCCAGACCGGGTTTGGATGGGTCATCCTGGGAAGGGCCGGTAACGATTCCACCACCTAATGCATTGTTAAACAAGCATTTTGGCAGGTTTTGGGAATGGCTGGGATGGGTGACTGGCGGAGAGAGTGGGATTCGAACCCACGGTACGGTTTCCCGCACACACGCTTTCCAAGCGTGCGCCTTAAGCCACTCGGCCATCTCTCCAGCGGCCCTCTCTTGGCGGGGTCGGCGGCGTTTTGCAAGCCGGGCGGGGGCTCAAGGGCTAAATTTCCCCCAAATCGCTGATAAAAATCATCAATCCGCCCTGGTCGCGGGCTCAATCAGGAGGCCATGCCGCCCGGCCGGCCCATCATGAACCGACCGGCCGGGCGGCACGACCACTGTTTTGCAGCCCGTCGGTCCCGGCTGCCGACTGAGGGATTCGCGATGCCGTCATCCTCCCCTGCCCGTCTCGCCATCCTGCTGACGGCGGTGCTCAGCCTCGCCGCCGGCCCGGCCCGCGCAGATCATTGCACCAAGCAGGGCGTCGACGTGACCTGCGACGACGGCCGCAAGGGGATCTGGCAGGGCGATGCGATCCTGTGGCCGGACGGGACGAAGTCGAGCCTGAAGCCGCACCCGTCCGTCATCGTCGGCAACAAGGCATCCGTGGTGGTGGGACCCGGCGTGTTCGTCGGACAGGGCAACGGGATGGTGCCGATGGACAATCCGAGCTCGCCGAACAAGCTGCGCTGCGCCGTGCTCGACGGCGTCTCCTACTGCCATTGAGCCTCGCCGCACGGAGCGGCGAGGAGCAAGTCCGGTTCAGTGATAGCGCGCGCCAGGCGACAGCATGCGGCCGGCCAGAAAACCCGCCGGAGTGGCAGGCAGGGGTTCGATCTCGACCTCGGCAGCGTCGCCGTCCTGCAGCGCCTCGACGAAGTCGGCAAACCATTGCTGGATCGAATGGCGGCGCAGCTTCGTCATCATGATCTCATAGCGCATGCGGCGCTCGTTGAGCGGCATCGACAGCGCCATCGCGATCGTCCGCGCCATGCCGTCGATGTCATGCGGATTGACGATCAGCGCCGCATCGAGCTCGTTGGCGGCGCCGGCGAATTTCGACAGCACCAATACGCCGGGATCGACCGGGCTCTGCGCCGCGACATACTCCTTCGCCACGAGATTCATGCCGTCTTGCAGCGGCGTGACGACGCCGACCTGGGCGCTGCGATAGAGGCCGGCCAGCACGCCCTGACCATAGCCCTTGTTGAGGTAGCGGATCGGCGTCCAGTCGACCTCGCCATGGCGGCCATTGACCTCGCTGACGAGGCGCGCGACCTCGCTCTGCAGATTGCCATAGGCCTCGATCGATTCGCGCGACGGCGTTGCGATCTGCAGCAGCGACGCGGCGCGCAGCAGGCTCGGGTGCATCGTCCACATCCGGTCGAAGGCGTTGATGCGGTTGACCAGACCCTTGGAGTAATCGAGCCGGTCGACGCCGATGGCGAGCTTCTCGCCATTCAGGCTGCGGCGCAGCCGCGACACATCCGGATGCGCCACCGCCTTTGCCGCCTGCTGCGCAAACTTGTCGGCGTCGATGCCGATCGGGAACACGGCCAGACGTGTGCGGCCGTGCAGCGACCTGACCACGCCGTCACGCACCTGCAAGCCGAGATCGGCGCGGATGCAGGCGGTGAAATTCTCGCGATCATCCTCGGTCTGGAAGCCGATCAGATCATAGGCGAGCATCGCGGTGACGAGATCGCGGTGATTCGGCACGCTGTCGATGACGCTGCGCGCGGGCCACGGCGTATGCAGGAAGAAGCCGATCGGGCTCTTCACGCCCAGCGTGCGCAACTCCGCGCCGAGCGACAGGAAGTGATAGTCCTGGATCCAGAACAAGGTGTCCGGCTTCTGGAACCGGAGCAGCGCGCGCGCCACGAAGGCGTTGACCTCGCGATAGGAGCGATAATCATCATGCGAGACGCTGATCAGATCGCTGCGTGAATGCAGCGCCGGCCACAGCGCCGAATTGGCGAAACCTTCGTAGTAGCCGGCATAATGCGCAGCCGGCAGATCCAGCAGCGCGAGCGCGCCTTCACCGATCTGCTCGATCTCCGCGATCGGTTCCGTCTGCGCGCCGTCGCGCACCCGACCCGAGGAACCCACCCATACTGCCCCCGATTTCTCCACAACGGGCAGCAATGCTGCCGCAAGTCCGCCGGTCATTGGCTCATTGGCTTTGCCACGGGCCACCCGATTCGAAACCACGACGAGGTTCACAGCTCCCTCCTGTTGGTCATGTCGGTTAACAGCTGTTCATCAATATGGTTCCGGGCCACCCTTTCAACCAATTGAAACCAAATTCGGGCATTCGCGCGGTGTAATCACAGCGTCAAATCAAGTCAGAACTGTTCTAATCAACAGCGACGCATTCAACATGCGACCGCATGGCGAATGGAACTAACAACGTAGCGATGCGGAACCGCTGCAGGGATCGCTAGGTCGATGAATTAGTTCCATCGCCGGCGAGGCGCGCCAGGAATGCGCGCACGTCGTCCGGTGCGTCGAAATGTCCGTCGACGCCGAGCGCACGGCGGCCGACGGAGAACGAGAGGCCGGCGAAATCCGGCATGATCGCGAACACCGTTTCATCCGTGACGTCGTCGCCGATGAAGAACGGCTTGCGTCCCTTGAACGGTGCGTTCCGCATCAGCTCGCGCACGCCGCTCGCCTTGGTGAAGCCGGCATGCTTGATCTCGCACACACACTTGCCGGGCAGCACCTCGATCGGCGCCCCCGGCAACTCGGCGCGGATGCGCGACACTTCTTCGTAGATCGCCTTCTCAGCCTGCGGCGCGAGGCGATAATGCAGCGCCAGCGAGTAGCCCTTGTCCTCGAGCAGAATGCCGGGGCTGAGCCGGGCGATCGCAGCGAGCCTGCGCTTCAGCTCCTTGTCCAGCGGCGGCGCCTTGATGGCGTCCGCCTCGCCGCCGCCGCCGAGCCGCATCTCCGCGCCATGGCCGCCGACGGCGGGATAGACCTCCGGCGCGAAGATGAGATCGATGTCGTTGAGAGAGCGGCCCGAGACCAGCGCCAGCGCGCCGGAGGTTCGTTGCAGCAATGCGTTCAGGGTCTCGGCCAGGCCCGGCGGCACCCACACCTCGCGCGGCGTCGGCGCGAGATCGAGCAGGGTGCCGTCGATATCGAGCAGAATCGCCACCTCGCGAAGATGCGGCACGAGACTGGTGGGCGCCGGAACGATCTCGGCGGGCTCCGACGCAGGAGAAGCGATCAGATCGGAGTTTTCGGACATCATCAACTACTCCATGACAGCGAGCGGACGCGCCACCTGTTCGAGCGATTTGCGCTCGGCCGCGATGGCATAGCGCCAAGCGACGAGCGCCGCCACCAGCATCAGCGCGGCACCGAACAGATAGCCGCCGAACACCGCGCCGCGCGCCCCGCTGTCGAGCAGCGCGCCGAACAGCGCGGGTCCCGCGACGCCGCCGATCCCGGTGCCGATGGCGTAGAACAGCGCGATCGCGAGCGCGCGCACTTCCAGCGGAAAATTCTCCGACACGGTGAGATAGGCGGCGCTCGCCGCCGGTGACGCGAAGAAGAAGATCACCATCCAGGCCGCAGTCTGCGTCGCGGCGCTCAGCACACCGATCGAGAACAGATAGCCGGTGAGCGCAAGCAGCACGCCGGAGACGCCATAGGTGAAGGTGATCATGGCGCGGCGCCCGAGCGTATCGAACAGGCGGCCGAGCAGCAGCGGCCCGAGCACGTTGCCGGCCGCGAAGGGCAGGATGTACCAGCCGACATGATCGGACTTGATGCCGTAGAAGTCGGTCAGCACCAGCGCGAAGGTGAAGAAGATCGCGTTGTAGAAGAACGCCTGGGCGATCATCAAGGTGAGCCCGACCAGGGAGCGCTGGCGATAAACTGAGAACAGCGTATGCGCGACCTCTCGTAACGGCGTGTGGCTACGCATCCGCAGCCGCATCCTCGGCAATTCCTTTGCGCGCGCCTCGCGGTCGTGGCCGATGACGTCGCGTTCGATCTCCGCGACGATCCGATGCGCCTCTTCAGGATGGCCGTGAATCATCAGCCAGCGCGGACTTTCCGGAATCCACATCCGCATGACCAGCACGACGAGGCCGAGACAGGCGCCGATGCCGTAGGCCAGCCGCCAGCCGACATCCGGGCCGGTGACGTCGGGATCGAGCAGCACGATGGCGCCGACCGCGCCGAGCGCGGCACCCAGCCAGAAGCTGCCGTTGATCATGAGATCGGTCCAGCCGCGATAGCGCGCCGGCACCAGCTCCTGGATCGTCGAGTTGATCGCGGTATACTCGCCGCCGATGCCGGCGCCGGTCAGGAAGCGAAACAGCGCGTAGGTCGCGATGTTCCAGGACAAGGCGGTGGCGGCCGTCGCGGACAGATAGAGCGCAAGCGTGACGAAGAACAGCTTTCGGCGGCCGATGCGGTCGGTCAGCCAGCCGAAGCCGAGCGCGCCGAGCACGGCGCCGGCGAGATAGGCGCTGTTGGCAAGCCCGATGTCGAGATTGGAGAAATGCAGCGCCGGGCTCTGCTTGAGCGCGCCCGACAAGGCGCCTGCCAGCGTCACCTCGAGCCCGTCGAGCACCCAGGTGATGCCGAGCGCCAGCACGACGCGGGTGTGAAAGGCGCTCCAGCGGAGATCGTCGAGCCGGGCGGGGATGTTGGTTTCGATGACGCGATCCCGGCCTGCCATGTCGCCCGGCGGAGCGCCGGATTGCGGCGCTGACGTGACGACGCGGAGGTTGGGAAAGGATGCCTGTCGGGGTGCCATGGAATCCCAATGCGACGGCGCGGGTCGCACCGCATGCTCGACCGAGAGGATGAAGCAAATGCGGCAGCGAATGCCTGCCGCTGCGACTCAACGTCTCGTCGCGCGCAGGGTTCCCGGAGTGGGGCGGGGTTCGGCGCTCGACCCGCCTGGGGCCGCAGCGTTTCCTGGGTGAGGCCCAGGCGCGCCTCATTTCAGCTGTCGTCCCGGGCAAGCGAGCGGAGCGAGCGCGACCCGGGATCCATACCGCGTGATGCAAGATTGGGGCACGCGATCGATACCGCCCGCCACACATCTGCCGCGGCGTACCGATCCCGGCGTTCGCCGGGATGACAGCGGAGGGTTTGGCCGCGGGCCCGCCAACGCATTGGCGAGCGGCGCGAAGACCAGCCTGTCGCCGCAAAACTCACGCCGCGCGGATGTTGGCCATGAAGCGGTTGAGCTCCGCGCGCAGCCGCGCGCTCTCCGAGGACAGCGACTGGGCCGAGCGCAGCACCTCCTCCGAGGCTTCGCCGGTCTGGGTCGCGCCGCGATTGACCTGCGTGATGTCGGTGGCGGCGGCCTGCGTGCCTGCCGCGACGCTCTGCACGTTCCTGGCGATCTCCTGGGTCGCGCCGCCCTGCTGCTCGACCGCGGTGGCGATCGACGCGGCGATGGTCGAGATCTGGCGGATCGTGCCGCCGATCTGCTTGATCGCCGTCACCGACTCCTGGGTCGCCGCCTGCATGCCGGAGATGTGGTTGGAGATGTCGTCGGTCGCCTTGGCGGTCTGCTCGGCCAACGACTTGACCTCGGAAGCCACCACCGCAAACCCGCGGCCGGCATCGCCGGCGCGGGCCGCCTCGATGGTCGCGTTCAGGGCCAGCAGGTTGGTCTGCTCGGCGATCGCGGTGATCAGCTTGACGACGTCGCCGATCTCCTGCGCCGCACGCGACAGCTTGCCGATGCGCCCGTCGGTCTCCTCGGCCTGGGCCACGGCGGACTCCGCGATGCGGCTGGACTCGCGAACCTGGCGGCCGATCTCGTTGACCGAGGCCGACAGTTCGTCGGTTGCGCTCGCCACCGAGTGGATGCGGCCCGTGGCCTGGTCGGAGGTGCCGCTGACGCGGCTCGCCAGCGACTGCGTGGTCTCCGCGGTGCGCGTCAGGGTCGAGGCCGCCTGCTCGAGGTGCTCGGCCGAGGTCGAGACGTTGGACACGATCGAGCCGACGGCGGTCTCGAACTCGTCGGCGAAGCGGATGAGCTCGGCCCGCCGCGCGGCGCCCGCCGCCCTGTTCTGGGCGTCCTGCGTCGCAGCGTCGCGCTCGGCCTTGGCCACCGCCTGGACCTTGAACTCCTCGACCGCCGCCGCCATCTCGCCGATCTCATCGGCACGCCCGAGGCCGGGCAGCCGGACGTCGAAATTGCCCGAGGCGAGCTCGCGCATCGCCTTGCACATCGTGATCATCGGCTTGGAGATGCCGTTGCCGAGCATCAGCGCCAGCACGGCGCCGAGCGTCAGCCCGCCGATCGCCAGCATTGCGATCAGCCGCTCGATGTCCGCGATGGTGGCGTTGGTCGCGGCCTCGATGCGCTGCTGGTCGGAGGCGACCTCGGATTTCAGCCCGTTCGACAGCGCGATGATCTCGGTCCCGACCACGCTCATCTCCTGTTCGAGCTTGCCGAGCGCCTTCATGTTCTCCGACAGCTTGATGAAGGCGGCGCGGTACTGCTTGATCAGGTCGCCGAGCTCGGCGACGCGCTGGGTGATCTTCTCGTCATTGGCATAGATCGTCACCAGCGAGGTTTCCAGGAAGCGCGTGCGCGCGATGGCGCCGTCGGCCGTCTTGGCATCGGGCTTGGCGACGTAGGTCCCGACCAGCGCGGACACGGTCAGGTACTGGCCCGTGAGGTCCTTGGCCGTGGTCTGCACCGACGGCAGGCCGGCCAGCGCGGCGGTGTCTGCCAGATCATCGAACTTGAAGCGGATCTTGTTGCCGATGAGGCCGATCTGGTCGGTCGCCAGCTTCGCGTTCTCGCGGGTCAGAGCAACGATGCTCGAGAATGTCTTGGCGAAGGCCTGAAACTGCGCCTGCAGCTTGCCGACCTGCGCCCGCCGCTCGGCGCCGGTCGCCGCCATGGATTTGTCGATCGCGGCCTGGAGTGCCTGCTGGGCAGCGGTGGCCGCCGCCTCGTCGTCGGCTTTGCCGGTCAGGGCATAATAGCGGGCGAGCGCCTGGTACGAGACCAGCTCGCGATCGATGGTGCGGGTGGTGTCGGCTTCGGCAACGCTGCCGCGATAGGCTGCCACCGCCGCGGCGACCCGCTCGAATCCCAGATAGGAGAAGCCGATGCTGGCAGCAGAGATCGCCAGCACAACGGCGAAGCCAAGGACGATCTTGCCGCGAAAACGCAGGGTCAGAAAATTGGCACGCCGCGACTGCGGCGCAAGCTGCGCAGACATTCCCACCCCCGACACGCCATTCTTTAATATTGGCCAGAAACCAAACCGCCCGGCGGCAACGCACCAGAGCGTGATCAAAACTACGTCACAATGGCTAAGGGGCGGTAAATGGGCAGCGTCGGCCTGCGGCCTGCGCTTCACCTGCGCCGGTGCCGGCTCGCGTGGCGCGCCACATGCGACCGGATCGCCGATGCCGCGCGCAAGACGTCGCAATGACATCGGAGACGAAAATTCGAGTTGCAAAGTCCTGAGGGCGCTGTTTCTAATCAGAATAAGAATAATTCATCGGGAGGTTACTCGTGTCGACAGTCAAACTGACGGTGAACGGCAAGGCGGTCTCGGTCGAGGCCGAGGATCGCACCCTGCTCGTTCACCTCCTGCGGGATCATCTGAACCTCACCGGCACCCATGTCGGCTGTGACACCAGCCAATGCGGCGCCTGCGTCGTCCATATCGACGGCCGTGCCGTGAAATCCTGCACCGTGCTGGCCGGCCAGGCCGCCGGCGCCAACGTCACCACCATCGAAGGCATCGCCAAGGGCGACGAGCTGCACCCGATGCAGGCGGCCTTCCGCGACAATCACGGCCTGCAATGCGGCTATTGCACGCCGGGGATGATCATGTCGGCCATCGATATTGTGCACCGCCACGGAGGCGAGCTCGACGAGAGCACGGTGCGTGAGGAGCTGGAAGGCAACATCTGCCGCTGCACCGGCTATCACAACATCGTCAAGGCCGTGCTCGACGCTGCCGGACGGATGAAGGTCGCGCAAGCTGCCGAATGAGGCCGGCGAGAGCCGCCGTTTACCGCAATACCGAGACCACGACCGCTGCGCGCGATGGCCGCGGCGGGACAACAGAACTCCGGTAGGGGAGAGATTCGCATGGGTATGGAAGGCATTGGCGCCAGCGTCGTCCGCAAGGAGGACAAGCGTTTCATCACCGGCAAGGGCCGTTACGTCGACGACGTCAAGCTGTTGGGCATGACCTTTGCCCATTTCATCCGCAGCCCGCACGCGCACGCCAAGGTCAAGAGCATCGACTCCTCGGCCGCCGAGGCGATGCCTGGCGTGGTCGCGGTGCTCACCGGCCGCCAGATCGTCGACGACAAGGTCGGCAACCTGATCTGCGGCTGGGCCATCACCTCCAAGGACGGCTCGCCGATGAAGATGGGCGCATGGCCGGCGATGGCGCCGGAGACCGTGCGCTTCGTCGGCCAGGCCGTGGCCGTGGTGATCGCCGAAAGCAAGAACCTCGCACGTGACGCCGCCGAGGCAGTCGTGGTGGAGTATGAGGAGCTGCAGGCCGTCGCCGACATGCCCTCCGCGCTGAAGCCCGGCGCGCCGCAGCTTCACCCGGAAGCCCCCGGCAACGTCGTCTACGACTGGTCGATCGGCGACGAGGCCGCGGTCAACGCCGCCTTCGCCAAGGCCGCCAACGTCGTCACCCTGGAATTGACCAACAACCGGCTGGCACCGAACGCGATGGAGCCGCGCGCGGCGATCGCCGAGTACGATGCGGCCGAGGAGCATTTCACGCTCTATACGACGTCGCAGAACCCGCACGTCGCGCGCCTGGTGCTGTCGGCGTTCTACAACATCGCACCAGAACACAAGCTCCGCGTCATCGCGCCCGACGTCGGCGGCGGCTTCGGCTCCAAGATCTTCATCTACCCGGAGGAGATGGTGGCGCTGTGGGCCTCCAAGAAGGTCGGCCGTCCGGTGAAATGGACCGGCGACCGCACCGAGGCGTTCCTGACCGACGCGCACGGCCGCGACCACATCTCCAAGGCCGAGATGGCGTTCGATGCCGACAACAAGATCCTTGGCCTGCGGGTCAAGACCCACGCCAATTTCGGCGCCTACATGTCGCTGTTCTCGTCGTCGGTGCCGACCTATCTGTACGCGACCCTGCTGTCGGGCCAGTACAACATTCCGGCGATCTATGCCGAGGTGATGGGCGTCTACACCAACACCACGCCGGTCGACGCCTATCGTGGCGCCGGACGCCCGGAGGCGAGCTATCTGCTGGAGCGGCTGATCGAGACGGCGGCGCGCCAGTTGAAGGTCGATTCGGCCGATCTCCGGCGGAAGAACTTCATCACCCAGTTCCCGCACCAGACCCCGGTGATCATGGCCTACGACACCGGTGACTTCAACGCCTCGCTCGACGCGGCGATGAAGGCGATCGACTATGCCGGTTTCCCGGCCCGCAAGGCGGCGGCAAAGGCGGCCGGCAAGCTGCGCGGCCTCGGCCTGTCCTGCTACATCGAAGCCTGCGGCATCGCGCCGTCGAAGGCGGTCGGCAGCCTCGGCGCCGGCGTCGGCCTGTGGGAGTCCGCGGAGATCCGCGTCAACCCGGTCGGCACCATCGAGGTCCTCACCGGATCGCACAGCCACGGCCAGGGCCACGAGACCACCTTCTGCCAGCTGATCGCCGAACGCCTGGGCGTGCCGATCAGCCAGGTCTCGATCGTTCATGGCGACACCGACAAGGTGCAGTTCGGCATGGGCACCTACGGCTCGCGCTCGGCCGCCGTCGGTCTCACGGCGATCCTGAAGGCGATGGAGAAGGTCGAGGCCAAGGCCAAGAAGATCGCAGCCCACGCACTCGAAGCGTCGGAAGGCGACATCGTCATCGAGAACGGCGAGTTCAAGGTGACCGGCACCGACAAGTCGATCGCGCTGCCGATGGTCGCGCTCGCCGCCTACACCGCGCACAACCTGCCGGACGGCATGGAGCCCGGATTGAAGGAGACTGCTTTCTACGATCCGACCAACTTCACCTTTCCGGCCGGCACCTATATCTGCGAGCTCGAGGTCGATGAGGCCACCGGCAAGACGTCGTTCGTCAACTTCGTCGCGGCGGACGATTTCGGCCGGCTGATCAACCCGATGATCGTCGAGGGCCAGGTCCATGGCGGCCTCGTCCAAGGCATCGGCCAGGCGCTGCTCGAGCACGCGATCTACGACAGCAACGGCCAGCCGGTCACCGCCTCCTTCATGGACTATGCGATGCCGCGTGCTGATGACGTGCCGTCGTTCAAGCTGAGCCACACCACGACCCTGTGCCCGGGCAATCCGCTCGGCGTGAAGGGCTGCGGCGAGGCCGGCGCGATCGGCGCGTCGGCTGCCGTGATCAACGCGATCACGGATGCGATCGGCAACAACAAGCTGGAAATGCCGGCGACGCCCGACCGCGTCTGGCACGCGATCCACGGTTGATCATCGCTCCGGGGCGCGCGCAGGCGCGGCCCCGGAATGATCTCGATGAAAAATTCAGGGAGATTCCCATGTACGAGACGACCTACCATCGCGCCTCCTCGGTCGACGAAGCGGCGGCGCTGTTCGCCAAGGGCAGCGAAGCCAAGTTCCTGGCCGGCGGCCACACCCTGCTTCCGGTCATGAAACAGCGCCTCGCCAGCCCGTCCGATGTCATCGACATCGGCAAGATCAAGGACCTGATCGGCGTGCAACTGTCCGGCGACACGCTCGTGATCAAGGCGGCGACGACCTATTACGACATCATGACCAATGCCGACGTGAAGAAGGCGATCCCCGCGATCTCCTATCTCACCTCGGTGCTCGGCGATCCCGCCGTGCGTCACCGCGGCACCATCGGCGGCTCGATCGCCAACAACGATCCGGCCGCGGATTTCCCGGCGGCACTGATCTCGCTCGGCGCGACCGTGAAGACCAACAAGCGCACGATCTCGGCGGATGATTTCTTCAAGGGCCTGTTCACCACGGCGCTCGAGGACGGCGAGATCATCACCGAGGTGTCGTTCCCGGTGCCGGAGAAGGCGGGCTATGCCAAGATGCGCCATCCGGCGTCGCGCTTCGCGCTGACCGGCGTGTTCGTGACCAAGACGAAGGGCGGCGACGTCCGCGTCGCGGCCACCGGCGCCTCGCAGAGCGGCGTGATGCGCGTATCCGCGATCGAGGCCGCGCTGAAATCGAGCTGGTCGACCTCGGCAATCGACGGCGTCAGCGTTTCGGCGGCAGGCCTGCTGAGCGACATCCACGGCTCCGCCGATTACCGCGCCAATCTGGTGAAGGTGATGGCACAGCGCGCGGTGCAAGCCGCGGGCTGATTGTCGTAGATCATTCCGCATCACGGCAGGACAAATTCCATACGGCGCGCAGCAATGCGCGCCGTATTGCTTTGCGACATACAGCGCGCTTGCGTTGGCCTAATACAAGCGGGACAATTGGCTCATCAGGAAACGCCAATCGCAGCGCGATGAAAGAAGCCAGGGACAACACGGACGTGCTCGACAAGACCGCACCACACAGCCAGACCCGCGCCACCGGACCGCTCGCGGGCTTTCGCATCGTCGAGTTCGCCGGCATCGGTCCCGGACCGTTCGCCTGCATGCTGCTGGCCGACATGGGTGCGGAGGTCGTCACGCTCGATCGCGTCGGTGCACGCAAGACCATGAAGTCGGCGGCCGGCCGCGGCCGCAAGGTGATCGAGCTCGACCTCAAGGACAAGGCTGTGATCGCCGAGGTGCTCGACCTTCTTTCTGGCGCCGATGCGCTGATCGAAGGCTTTCGCCCCGGCGTGATGGAGCGCCTCGGCCTCGGCCCCGACGTGGTGCTCGCACGCAATCCCAAGCTGGTCTATGGCCGCATGACCGGCTGGGGCCAGCAGGGACCGTTGGCGCAGGCGGCCGGCCACGACATCAACTACATCTCGATCACCGGCGCGCTGGCCGCGATCGGACCCAGGGAGCGGCCGGTGCCGCCACTCAACCTGGTCGGCGATTTCGGCGGCGGTGCGCTCTATCTCGTCGTCGGCGTGCTCGCCGCACTGCTCGAAGCCTCGAAGTCCGGTAAGGGGCAGGTGGTGGATACCGCGATGTGCGACGGCGCGGCCTCGCTGCTCGCGATGTTCTTCGACCTCACCGCGATGGGCCGCTGGACCGAGGGGCGCGAGCGCAACTTCCTCGACGGCGGCGCGCACTTCTACGGCGTCTACGAATGCGCCTGTGGAAACTTCATCTCCATCGGCTCGATCGAGCCGCAGTTCTACGCGCTGCTGCGGCAGCATGCCGACCTCTCCGATCCCGCCTTCGACGCGCAGATGGACCCGCGCGCCTGGCCGGCGCTGAAGGAGAAGCTGGTCGCGGTGTTCAAGAGCAAGACGCGCGAAGAATGGTGCAAGATCATGGAAGGCACCGATATCTGCTTCGCGCCGGTGCTCACCATGTCCGAGGCGCCAAAGCACGCCCACATGGCCGCCCGCGGCGTCTTCGTCGAGCGCCACGGCATCACCCAGCCCGCCCCCGCCCCACGCTTCTCGCGCACGCCGTCGACGATACGGGAGCCGGAGGTGGTGGAGATTGGGGCTGTCGTGAGTGCGTGGAAGGCTGGCGGGTAAGCGATTGCGGCGCGGTCGCGCCGATCAACGCTGCGCGACAATCCCGATGCCAGTGAGTTGACGACGCCCGCGCCTCACCCTCGGTGTCGTCCCCGCGAACGCGGGGACCCATAACCACCGGCCGCAGTTTGGCGAAAATCGTCTGCGACTATGCCCTATCGATAGATCACGCGGTATGGGTCCCGGGTCGGCGCCCGACGCCGCTGGCGCGTCGTCGGGCTTGCCCGGGACGACAGTTGAGGGGTTGGCGACATCCTGCCTCCAATCACACTGTCATTGCGAGCGAAGCGAAGCAATCCAGGGTGCGGACGGAAGTCTGGATTGCTTCGTCGCTCTGCTTCTCGCAATGACGGGCGCATCTCCTCCACCTACTCCGCCGCCTCCACCTTCAGCACGCCGCGGCGGATCTGGTCCTCTTCGATCGACTCGAACAGCGCCTTGAAGTTGCCTTCGCCAAACCCGTCGTCGCCCTTGCGCTGGATGAACTCGAAGAAGATCGGGCCGATGGCATTGGCCGAGAAGATCTGCAGCAGCACCTTGGTGTGGCCGCCATCGACCACGCCCTCGCCGTCGATCAGGATGCCGTTGCGCTTGAGGCGGGTGACGTCCTCGCCGTGCCCGGGCAGGCGCGCTTCGATGCGCTCGAAATAGGTCTCGGGCGGCGACGGCATGAACGGCAGGCCCGACGCGCGCAGGCCCTCGACGGTGGCGTAGATGTCGCGGGCGCCGCAGGCGATGTGTTGGATGCCCTCGCCGCGATAGATCTTGAGGTACTCCTCGATCTGGCCGGAATCCCCGGCATCCTCGTTGATCGGAATCCGGATCTTGCCGTCGGGGCTGGTCAGCGCGCGTGAGAACAGGCCGGAGGCGCGGCCCTCGATGTCGAAGAAGCGGATCTGGCGGAAGTTGAACAGTTTTTCGTAGAAGCCGGCCCAGACGTCCATGCGACCGCGATGCACGTTGTGGGTCAGGTGATCGATGTAGTAGAGGCCGGAGCCGATGGGGCGCGGGTCGCGCTCGCCGATCCACCCGAATTCGAGATCATAGGCCGAGCCCTTGGCACCGTAGCGATCGACGAGATAGAGCAGGCTGCCGCCGATGCCCTTGAGTGCGGGCACGTCCAGCGTCTTCTGGGCCGGCGGCAGGTCGGCCGGCTCGGCGCCGAGCGCGATCGCCCGCGCATAGGCCTTCTTCGCGTCGACCACCCTAAACGCCATCGACGGCGCACACGGCCCGTGCGCGGCGACGAACTCGTGGCCGTGGCTGCCGGGCTCCTCGTTCACGAGGTAGTTGATGTCACCCTGGCGGTACAGCGTGATCGCCTTGGTCCTGTGCCGCGCGACCGCGGCAAACCCCATCAGCTTGAACAGCGCGTGCAACTCGCTCGCGTCGGGATGCGCATATTCGACAAACTCGAAGCCGTCAGTGCCCATCGGGTTGTCGGCGGAGATGGTGGCAGGCGGCGCATCGTGCGGAAACGGACCCATCGGGGGAAGCTCCTTCAGCTTGATGGGCGGATCATCTCCCGAATCCCGCGCACGGGGCATGCAAACCATTGTCATTTTCGCCCGAATATGCACGATCCATGTACATTCAGAGGAAATGGCGCATGATTTCGGTCGACAGCTTCGATCTCCGTATCCTGGCCGCGCTGCAGGACGACGGCCGGCTCACAAACCAGGAGCTGGCGGATATCGCCGGCCTGTCGGCCTCGCAGTGCTCGCGGCGCCGGATGCGGCTGGAGCAGGACGGCGTCATCGCGGGGTATCGCGCGCAGCTCGCCAGCCGGGCGCTCGGCTTCGAGCTGATTGCCTTCATCCAGATCACCCTGGCGACGCACTCGCCCGACAATGCGCAGAAGTTTCGCACGCTGGTGAACCGCGTCGAGAACATCCAGGAGGCCTACGCGCTAACCGGCGATTCCGACTATTTGCTCAAGGTCGTGCTGCGCGATCTCAAGAGCCTGTCCGACATCGTCAACAACGTGCTGATGCCGCACCAGAGCGTGGCGCATGTCCGCTCCTCGATTGTGCTCGACCGCCTGAAGGAGAGCGCGAAGCTGCCGCTGGCGTCGCTCCCGCATGGCTGACGCCGCCGTGGCGCAAATCGAGGGAAATGCGCCATTCACCGTCATCGCTCGCTCTGCGACACTCGCCGGGTTTCAATTACCCGCGAGACGACCATGGCCCTGCAGCTTCGCCCCAACTGCGAGTACTGCGACAAGGACCTGCCACCGCAGGCGCAGGACGCGCGCATCTGCTCCTACGAATGCACCTTCTGCGCCGACTGTGTCGAGACGAAGCTGTTCAACGTCTGCCCGAACTGCGCCGGCGGCTTCGCGCCACGGCCGATCCGGCCCGCGCGAGAATGGCGGCCGGGCGTCTGCACGGTGAAGCAGGTGCCATCGGACAAGCGCGTGCATCTGAAATATGCGGCCGAGGACGTCGCGGCCTTCGTGGCTGGTATCAAGAGCGTGGCGCCGGAAGAGCGCTGATCTCTATCCCCGTCATTCCGGGGCGCGCGCAGCGCGAGCCCGGAATCCATACTCACGATCGAGATTTTGGATGGAAGGCTTAGCCACGGGCGGCTCGCGTCACCACATCCGCCTGTGGTTATGGATTCCGGGCTCGGCCCTGCGGGCCGCCCCGGAATGACGGCGGTGGGTGGAGTGGCTACTCGGCCGCGACGATCGTGCCTTCGACCTCGCCGAAGCCGACCCGATAGCCGTTGCCCTGGCACCAGCCGCGCATGACGAGGGAATCGCCATCTTCCAGGAACGTGCGCTTGATTCCACCAGGGAGCTCGACCGGCTCGGTGCCGTTCCAGCTGATCTCCAGCAGGCTGCCGCGCTGATGCTTCTCCGGACCGGAGATGGTGCCGCTCCCCAGGAGATCGCCGACACTCATGGCACAGCCGGACGAGGCATGGTGCATCAGCTGCTGCACGCTCGACCAGTACATGTACTTGAAATTGGTCTGCGCGATGGTCTGCGCGGCGTTGCTGCCGGAGGCACGCAAGGCCACGTTGAGGGAGAGATCGTAGTTCTGCGCCTCCTTCTGCTGCAGGTAGGGCAGCGGCGTTGGATCCTGCGTTGGCCCCGACACGCGGAACGGCTCCAGCGCCTCCCGCGTCACCACCCACGGGCTGATCGAGGTCGCGAACGCCTTGGCTTGGAACGGGCCGAGGGGCACATATTCCCATTGCTGGATATCGCGTGCGCTCCAGTCGTTGAGCAGCACGAAGCCGAAGATCATCGCCTCCGCCTGCGCCTCGCTCAGCATCTCGCCGAGCGGCGACGACTGGCCGATGACGACGCCCATCTCCAGCTCGAAATCGAGCCGCTTGCAAGGGCCGAAGCTCGGGGCATCGGCACTCGGCGGCTTCAACTGCCCACGCGGCCGGCGCACCTTGGTACCGGAGACGACCACGGTCGACGCGCGCCCATTATAGCCGATCGGCATGTGCAGCCAGTTCGGCTGCAGCGCATTGTCCTTGCCGCGGAACATGACGCCGACATTGGTGGCGTGCTCCTTCGACGAATAGAAATCGGTGTAGCCGGCCACGTCGAACGGCAGATGCAACGTGACGTCCTGGCGCGGCAGCAGCGCCCGGCTGCGCAGCGGCTTGTCGTCACGCAGCCGCGGATTGTCGTGGCGCAGCAGTGCGCTGATCGCGGCACGCGTCTTCGACCACACGGCGGGGCCGAGCGCCATGAAGGCATTCAGCGAGAATTGCGCGAACACCTCATAGGCCGGCGCCAGATCGAGCAGGCCTTCGTCCTCGAGCACGGCGAGGTCGAGCACGAACTCGCCAATGGCGACACCGACGCGCGGCTTTGGCGAATCGGCGGCGGAGAACACGCCGTAGGGCAGGTTCTGGATCGGGAAGTCCGAGGCCGGATCGACCGGGATGAAGGAGCGGAGCGAGGGATCGTTGGGATGAGTCAAAATGCTTCTCCGGACTACGTCGTCATGCCCGGGCTTGACCCGGGCATCCATCTCTCACCGCACAGAGAATGTCGTGGATGGCCGGGTCAAGCCCGGCCATGACGGCATTCTCCCAGTTCAAGGCCTGTTCGGATCGAAACGCTTCTCCAGTCCGTTCCAGCAATCGGCGTAGTCGCTCTGCATGGTGCCGGACTCCGCGGCGTGCTTGGTGATCCGCTGCGGGAAGCGCGTCTCGAACATGAAGGCCATCGTGCCCGTGAGCTTGACCGGCTTCAACTCGCCATTGCTGGCGTGATCGAACGCCTCGCGATCCGGACCGTGCGGCAGCATGCAATTGTGCAGGCTCATGCCACCAGGCACGAAGCCCTGCGGCTTGGCGTCGTAGACGCCGTAGATCAGACCCATGAACTCCGACATGATGTTCATGTGATACCACGGCGGACGGAAAGTGTTGTCGGCCACCATCCAGCGCTCGGGGAAGATCACGAAATCGATGTTGGCCGTGCCGGCGGTTTCCGACGGCGAGGTCAGCACGGTAAAGATCGACGGATCGGGATGATCGAAGCCGATGGCGCCGACCGGCGAGAAGGTGCGCAGGTCATATTTATACGGCGCGTAGTTGCCGTGCCAGGCAACGACGTCGATCGGCGAGTGCCTGAGCTCGGTCTTGAACAGCGCGCCGCCCCATTTCACGTAGAGTTCGGTCGGCGTATCCTTGTCCTCATACGAGGCCACCGGGGTCAGGAAGTCGCGCGCATTGGCAAGACAATTCGCGCCGATCGGGCCGCGCTCCGGCAAGGTGAAGGCGCCGCCATAATTCTCGCAGAGATAGCCACGTGCCGGTCCCGCCGGAATCTCCACCCGGAACTTGACGCCGCGCGGGATCACGACGATCTCGCCAGGCTCGGCGTCGATGCGGCCGAACTCGGTGACGAACAGCAAACGGCCCTGCTGCAGCACGAACATCAGCTCGCCGTCGGCATCGTAGAAGTGCTGGTCGACCATCGACTTGGTGATGACGTAGACATGCGCCGCCATGCCGGCCTGGGTCGTGGCATCGCCGGCCGTGGTCATGGTCTGCACACCCTGCAGAAACGTCACATCGCCTGCCGGAAGCGGCGTCGGATCCCAGCGCAGCTGCTGCACCGTGATCTCCTGCTCGTGACACGGCGCGGTGCGCCACAACCCGGCATCGACCTTGGCGAATCGGCCGGAGTGCTTCACCGAGGGCCGGATGCGGTACAGCCAGGAGCGCTCGTTGGAGCCGCGCGGCGCGGTGAACGGCGAGCCAGACAGCTGCTCGGCGTAGAGCCCGTAGGCGCAGCGCTGCGGCGAGTTGCGGCCGATCGGAAGCGCGCCCGGCAGCGCCTCGGTCTCGAACGAATTGCCGAAGCCGGACATGTAGCCCGGCGTGACCTGTCCCGATGCGCGGTGCAACCGGTCAGGCGATGTGTTGATGTTCATCATCCTTCTCCTTGCAGGCGGGCCCACATCTCGCGGTCGCGCTCGGCGGTCCAGATCACGGGATCGTCGATGCCGCTGGCTTCGTCATAGGCACGCGACACGTTGAACGGCAGGCAGTGCTCATAGATGGCGAAACTCGAGAATTTCGGATCCATCACGTCGCGCGTGGCGGCCATGGACTCCTTGAGGCTGCGTCCCTTGGCGACCGACATCTCCGCCGCGCCATACAACGACGAGACGAAGTCGCGCGTCATCGCGATCGCTTCGCGCACCGTGGCCTCGCCCTTCAGCGCGTCGCCGCGGCCGGGCGCGATCGCCTTGGGATTGAAGTCGCGGATCTCGTTCAGGGTCGACGGCCATTCGCGCAAATAGGCATCGCCGCAATAACAGGCCGAGTGATATTCGATGAGATCGCCGGAGAACATCACCTCGGCATCCGGCACCCAGGCGACGATGTCACCGGACGTATGGCCGGCGCCGAGCTGGATCAGTTGCACCTCGCGCTTGCCGAGATGGATCGTCATCTCGCCATCGAAAGTGAGCGTCGGCCAGGTCAGGCCGGGAATGCTCTCGGCGTCCTGGAACAGGCGCGGGAAGCGGCCGTATTCGGAGTCCCAATCCTGCTGGCCGCGCTCGACGATCAGCCGGTGCGTCTCCTGCGAGGCGACGATGCCCTGCGCATGATAGGCCGAGGCGCCGAGCACGCGCACGGCGTGGTAGTGCGACAGCACGACATATTTGATCGGCTTGTCGGTCACCGTCCTGACGCGCTCGATCACCTTGTTGGCCATCGCCGGCGTCGCCTGGGCATCGAACACGATGCAGCCGTCGTCGCCGACGATGACCGCCGAATTCGGATCGCCCTCTGCAGTGAATGCATAGAGATCCGGGCCGATCTCGGAGAAAGTGATCTTCTTCTCGGCGAGATCGGTGGTGGATGCGAAACCCTTCGCCATCAGTTCATTCCCTGTCTGCGCAGCAGGCTATTGCTGCTGCTGTTGTTGCTGTTGACCGGTATCGGCCATGCTGCGTTTCGCCAGCGTGATCGCCTCGCGCAGCACACCGATGTCACCGATGTGATTGGCGAGGATCAGGACCAATGCCGCATCGAGGTCGGCGCTTTCGAGGTCCGAGAGGCCCCGATGGGCTTCGACGATGGCGCGAAAGGCATCGTCGGGCTTGGCGAAATTGGAAGCGGTCGAGAGTGTCATCGTTGCGGCTCCTCAGCTCAGGCCGGAGGCGCGTGCGACCGCCGCCGCGATCGCGGCCCGGCGCGGGTGCCGGAAGCGCGCCGCGACATAGCCGTCCGGACGCAGCAGATAGGATGTGCCGGGTTCGGCTCCGTAACGCTTGCCCGCGAAACCCTCGCCATCGGCAAGTCCATTCGGACCGCCGATGCTGACGACACCGACATCGTCGGGCACATCGATCGCCTCACCATTGGCAAAGGACAGCAGGGTGAAACGCCGGCCCTGAGCATTGAATGCATCGGTGAGATGAAGGTGCCGTCCGTCTGCCGTCTCGAGCGGCGCATCCGGCATCGATGTTCCCGGACGAGGGCCACTGTGCCAAGCCTCGTCGTCTTCGGTCGACAGCGGCGTCTGGTAGACCGAGGGAACCGACAGCCGGCCGCCATTGACCATGCGCTTGCCGAATTCGGTGTCCCTGGCGAGCGCTAGCACCACCTTGCGCAGCCGCGCCTCCTGGTGCGAATTCGGCGCCATGAAATCCGTCGCCCGCGTGGACTCGCGAATGTTTTCGTCAGCCGCTGCGCTTCGCTCCAGATGATAGGTTTCGAGCAGCGCCGCGGGCGAGGTACCGCGCAGCACGCGATCGAGCTTCCAGGCCAGGTTCTCGGCATCCTCCAGCCCCGAATTGGCACCGCGCGCGCCGAACGGCGAGACCTGATGGGCGGAATCGCCGGCAAAAACGACGCGACCATGAATGAAGCGCTCCATGCGCCGGCACTGGAATTTGTAGAGCGAGATCCATTCGAATTCGAACTGGTCATGGCCGAGCATGCGCGCGATCCGTGGCCGCACATTCTCCGGCTGCTTCTCGACGTTGGGATCGGCATACCGACTGAGCTGCAGGTCGATGCGCCAGACATTGTCCGGCTGCCGGTGCAACAGCGCCGAGCGCCCGGCATGGAATGGCGGATCGAACCAGAACCAGCGCTCGGTGGGGAATTCAGCCGTCATCCTGACGTCGGCGATCAGGAACTGATCCTCGAACACCTTGCCGGAAAAACCCGCGCCGACCATCTGGCGCAGCGACGAGCGCGCGCCGTCGCAGGCGATCACATATTGCGCCGACAGCCGATAGGGGCCATCCGGCGTCTCGATCGTCAGCACGACATGATCGTTGCGCTGCTCCAGCGCCGTCACCTTGTTGCGCCAGCGCAGCGAGATCTCCGGCAGCGCGTTGACGCGATCGACCAGATAGGCCTCGGCGTAGAACTGCTGCAGGTTGATGAAGGCCGGCCGCTTGTGCCCGGGCTCCGGCAGCAGATTGAACTGATAGAGCTCGGACGGACCGTGAAAGATGCGGCCGACGTTCCACACCACGCCCTTGTCGACCATCCGGTCACCGACGCCGAGGCGATCCCAATATTCCAGCGAGCGCTTGGAGAAGCAGATCGCGCGCGAGCCCTCGCCGATACGGTCGGCATCATCGAGCACCACGACGGCATGGCCGCGCTGCGCAAGATCGATCGCGAACGACAGCCCGACGGGACCCGCACCCACGACGACGACCGGATGCGCGGCTGGCGTGGCCTGATCCTGGTCTTCGTGCCGATGATAGCCGAACTGAACCTTCGCCTGGCTCGCGCCCCGCCCCGGATTGGCTTGCACCATGGCTTGCTCGCCTTGTGGTTTTCTTGGAGTTTCGAAGCGACCGACATTTCCTCGGGTGAGGCCATTCGGCCGTCTTGCCAGATAGTCTCACCTGCAACTATTCTAAAGCCGACGGCTTCGGCCGCGTCAACTCAAAAATCGGAGCGCGATTTTGGCGAAGCCATCCACCGCGGCGTCCAGGCGGCAGGCGAAGCCGGTCGAGGATGACCGAAATGCGGCAGTGCCGCAGGAAGACGAGCGGCTCGACCTGTTCAAGTTCGCGCCATTCCGGCTCAACCGTCTGGCCGCCGAGGTCAGCGCGGCGCTCGCCATCGAATATCGGGAGCGCTATGGGCTCGACATTCCGGAATGGCGCGTGCTCGCGACGCTCGGCTTCCGCCGCGAGGCCTGCAGCGCGCAATATGTCGCGGCGTGCACCCGCACGCACAAATCGACCATAAGCCGGGCCGTGACGTCGTTGCTGGAGCGGCGGCTGATCGAGCGCGTCGAGAACGCCGAGGATCGCCGCGAGTTCCGTCTGCGCCTGACACGTAAGGGCAAGACGCTTTACGAGGAGCTGATCCCGCGTTTGCAGCAGCGAGAGCGCGAAATCATGGCATGCCTGTCCGCCGACGAGCGCAAGACGTTCGACCGCCTGATCGGCAAGATCGAGGAGAGCCTGGACCTGATCCAGACCAGCGAGGAGGCCGATGCGAAGCAGGCCTATTGAGCCGAGCTTCGTCCGGTGGGCAAAGCGCCGAAGGCGACCCGTGCCCACCATCCTTCGTCAAACGACAGCGATGGGCACGGGGGCGCGCGAGACTGCCGTCGACGACGAGCAAGGCGCCGCGCGCCTTTGCCCGCCCTACTTGTTAGTCGCCGACGATCGCCGCCGCTCCTCGACTTCGACCACGTCGGCGCCCTCCCCGCGCCAGCGCAGGATCTCCATCGCCAGCACCGGGTGATTGAAGCCTTTGAGATGCAGGTCGTCGATCGGCCTGGCGTCGACCGACTGTTCGACCACGCCGAACACCCGGCGCGACACGATCACTTGTCCTGCCTTGGCTTCGTCGCACAGCCGCGAGGCGAGATTGGTGACGCTGCCGATCGCGGCGTATTCGAGCCGGTGCTCGAAGCCGACCTGGCCGAGCGTCGCATACCCCAGTGCAATGCCGACGCCGAACCCCAGGCTGTGGCCGCGATTTTTCCAGCGCTCCGTCAATCGGCCGATCTCGTCGCGCATTTCGAGCGCCATCTTCACCGCGCGCATGGTGTGATCCTCGAACGGGATCGGCGCGTTGAACAGGATCATCACGCCGTCGCCGGCATAGCGATCGAGCGTGCCCTCATATTTGAAGATGAGCTTGCCGAGCGCGGCGTGATATTCGCGCAGCACGTTCATCGCCTCTTCGGGCTCGGTCGTCTCGGTAAACGCTGTGAAGCCGCGCAGATCGCAGAACACCACCGTGACCTCGCGGCGGTGGCTTTCCAGCAGCGCATCATGGCCGTCCGACGACGCGATGATCTGCGCCACCTGCGGCGCCAGGAAGCGCTCCAGCCGCCTGATCCGCTCGATCTCCGCCAGTTGCTTCTCGACCCGCTCCTCGAGCGACTTGTTCCATTCGCGCAGCTGCTCGGTCTGCTCGGTGAGCTTTTCGGCCTGCTGCTGCACCGTTGCGTGGGTCAGCGCGAGCTCGCGGCCCTTCTGATCGACCTCGGTGAACAGTCGTGCGTTGCGCATCGCCAGCACGGCCTGGTTGGCAAACGTCCGCATCAGTCCGATCAGGTTCGGCGGGAACGTGCCGGCCGACCGGCGGAGCACCACGAGCGCGCCGAGCACGCCCTGCTGATCGACCAGCGGCGTGAACAGCACGGCGTGAAAACCGGCAGCGACCGCGACGTCACGCAGCGGGTGATCGGGTGCGCTTTCGAGCTCGGCGATCGCGATCGGCTCACCGCTGCGCACGGAGTCGGAGAGCAGGCTCGTCCGCTCGTCGAGCACATTGTGCGCGCCGTCCCGGTCGACACCCTTGGCCTCGACCAGCCTGAAGCGGCGTTCGGCGGCCTCATAGGAATAGATCAGCACGGCGTCGGTCTTGGTGATCTCCAGCGCCCGGGCCGCCACCGTCGGCAGCACGGCATTGAGATCGAGCGAGGAGGCCACCGCGCGGCCGACCTCCTCGAGCACCTTCAGCTCATTGATCGACTGAGCCAGATCGCGCGTACGCTCCTCGACCTTGGCTTCCAGCACGGCATAGGACTGCGCGAGCTGGCCGGCCATGCTGTTGAACTGATCGGCGAGCTCCTCCAGCTCGTCATGCGTCTTCACCTCGATGCGCTGGGCGAAATCTCCGGCGCCGAGCTTGCGCGCGCCGGCGCGCAACGCGGTGATCGGGACGAGCATGCGTCGCGCCAGCAGCGAGCCCGCGAGGATCGCAACGGCAAGACCGAGCGCAATCAACAGCGCCCCGCGCAACAGCTGATCGCGGATCGGCGCCAATGCGTGCGCGGTAGACTGTTCGAAGAACACGGACCAGCCGAGCTTGGGGAGCGTCGCGACCGCCGAGAGCACGGCGTGCCCGGCGCTGTCCGTGCCGGAGGCCAGCGGCTGGCCATCCGGCGTGAGCGCCGCCGCGACCTGCGGCAGCTTGGAGAGGTCCTGACCGACCGCCGGCCCCCTCGCCGAGCTCGCCAGCACCTGGCCGCGCGGATCCACCACGTAGGCGGTGCCGACCTTGCCGATCTGCGCCTCGGTCATGAAGTCTTCGAGAAAGTCGAGGTCGATGTCGGCCACGGTCACACCGGCATTGAAGCCGGAATGCGCGACCGAGATCGACATCATCGGCTGCGCACCCTTGAAGGTCACAGCGGAGAAATTGCTGCCGTGCGTGACGGTGTCGGTGAAGCGCAGATCGCGCGACAGATCGTTGCCCGAGGAGAACGCGATCGAGGTGCGTGACACCCGGAGCTGCTCGCGACCCTGGCCGTCGAGCTGATACAGCTGCCGCACGGCCGGCGCCTGACTCAGCAGTTGCACATAGTCGGCGCGGCGGAGCTCCAGCGTATTGGCGCTCGCCCGCGTCACCCAGCTGATCTGTCGCTGCAGATCCGAGAGCGCCTGATCGATCCGCCGGGCGCTGGCGTCGGCCTTTTCGGCCATGGCGGCGGTCAGGCTCGCTTTGGTGGACTGATAGCTGATCCAAGTTTCGGTCGCGCCATTCACGGCCAGGACGAACACGACGAGCCCGACCAGCGACACGACGTATTTGGCGAACAGGCCCTGCCGCAACGACCAGCCTCTGTTCTCGACCTCGTTCATCCGGACCCCTCACGCGCGTCATCGCCGAGGTCAGCCTCGGACAAGCGCGTCCGCTGCCGTCCTCGCGGCAGCGACACCTCGGAGACGGGACCGCTCGAGTGCGAGACGGTCCATCGCCGGCATCCGTTTAGCACAGAATGACAAGCAGAGCCGCGCGTGCAGTGCGCACCCGCGCCGCCCGTTGTTTGCGCGGTTGGCCTTGAACCCCTCCACCGCTCGGAGGAGATCCCTGCGGATTCGGTTGCCTGCGGTTCTATATTACCTATTGAAGATTCGCTTCAGTACGTCGTTCATCGGCTGGCTATCCTGCGCGCCGTCCTGCCGAGGCTCGGCGGGGGCGGCCTCCGCCGGGCCCTGGCCGGCATCGCCCGAAGACGGCGGAACAGCGCCGCCCTGGGGCGCAACCAGCGTACGGCCGCGGCCCTTGGCCTGCGGCTGCGCGCCCTGCTGCAGCCCTTGCTGAATCAGATTGCCGATCGCCGATCCGAGATCGCCGCCGAGCAGGTCGGATTGGCCGGCCGCCGGGGCCTGCGCGTTCGGAGCCACCGTCGATGGCGCGCCGTTCGAACCGGCGTTGGGCGCAGCATTTCCGATGAGGCCGCCGATGCCGTTGATCAGATTGTTCAGCCCGGCTCCGTCTTTGCCGAACAGGCCCTGGCCCATCTGCTTGAGCCTGGCGTAGGCAGCATCCGGATTGTCGAGGATGCCGGCGATGTCGGGGTAGAAGCGCGGCTGACTCCAGGGGCCGTCGATGACGACGGGAATCCCAAGGCCGATCGGCTCCGAGGTGCGACCCTGCCCCTCGGTCGTCATCACGAGCTTCGGCTCGACGCGCATCGCCAGCGCCCGATTGCCCAGATCGATCGTCCCCGCACCGGTGACCTTGACCAGCGGTCCGACCAGGTTGAAGTCACTGGTGGCGGCCTGCCCACGCTCGACCTGGAACGAGGCCGAGAGTTGCGTAAGATCGGTCGTCAGCTCCTTCGAATCCTGCCATCCCGACAGCGGATTGGCCGTCAATGAGCGGATCATCTGCGCGACGTTGATGCCGCGGATCGCACCGTCCTGGAACAGCAGGAACGCCGAACCGCTCAGGTTGCTCATGAGAGCCTGCTGGCTGGCGCCGCTGGAGCGCAAGGCCAGCTTGCCCTGCATCCGCGCATCGAGCTTGTCGAATCCGGCGACGCTCGAGAGCAGCGGCAGCGCGCGGATGCCGACGAGATCACAGTGCATCGCATAGGCCGGATTGCCCGTGGAGGCGTCGATCACGACCTCGCCGCTGGCCTGCCCCTCATAGGCGCCAAGATTGGCGACGGTCGCCTTCAGCAGGCCGCCGGCCAGCGAGGCTTCGAGATCGAGCGGACCGAGGCGAGCCCCGGAGAGAACGACATCCGTCGCCGACAGCTTCACGCGCGCATCGACGTAGTTGAGACCGCGCAAGTCGATTGCCGCCGTGCTCCATCCCGACACGCCGGCAGAGCCCTGCCCCGCAGGCGCTCCCAAGTCGAGCCGGCGAACGTCGAGATCGACCTTCACCAGCGGCTTGCTCGCGAGATCGACCGAGGCCCAGCCGTTGAAATCGCCATCGCCAAGCGTACCGCTGAGGCCGTTGATCATCACCACCGGGCCATTCAGCCGAACGTCGGCGCGGCCAGCAAGGACTCCGCGAGATGCATTGGCCACGTCGATCTTGAAGTCGACTGGCAGCGTCTGGCGGTCAATTGGCAGCGCAGGCGCCGCCGCTGAGACGTCGAACGTCACCGGGCGGTCGCCGGCACGGGCCGCGCCCGTGATCTTGACCTTGCCGTCGGACAGAGACGCCGTCGCGCCGATGCCCTCGAGCCGATTCTCGACGCGGTCGCGCGGGTTGGAAAGGATGACGGCGCCGTCCCTGACGGTGACCCGTTCGATCCGGACCGCAGGCGCCGCTTCCGACTTCGCCGAGGCACGGCTGCGCGGCGCGTTGTCCCGCAGCCGTTCGCGCAGCAGCGGCAGATAGAGTGTGGGCTTGTCGATGATGATCTCGCCGATGTCGGGCCGGCCGGACCACAGGCTCGACAGCGCCACGTCGGCCTGCAGCTTGCCGATCGTCAGCCGATTGTTGCCGTCCCGCTCCTTCGGATCCTGCAGGGTGATGTCCATCAGGGTCGCATGCAGCGACGGCCACAGGCTGACGCTTGCCGAGCCGGCGATGCTCAGGCGATAGCCGGTGTCACGCTCGACGCGGTCCTGGATGGCGACCGTGAGGAAGCTCGCCGGAAGTCCAAAAGCGAGCGCCAGAGCGAGCACGACGATGACGGCGCCAATCAAACCGCCTGCGATCTTCAATGCCTTCATGTCGATGTCCCAAGCGCAAGGCGCGAGCGGTCTCCACGGGTTAGCGTGCGGCAACGCCGACCCGGTTCAATCCGAATTTTTCTCGGAACGAAGACCGCTCCGAGAGCGACCAACATAGTCGTGAGCGCGTGCGCCATTATGTGACTTATGACACACTTCCGCCCGGGCGGATTCTGTAACTCGGGCTTTGAACCACTGCCGAAGGTATAGTGATGAGCAAGCAGGCCGAATTTGCGGTCATTCTGAAGATGAACCCGATGTTCGCCGACCTCGGCGCGGACGAGCTGCAGCGAATCTCGAGCCTCTGCCACACCCAGCATCTGTCGTCGGGCGAGGTGCTATTCCAGAAGGGCGATCCCGGCAATGCCCTGTTCGGGGTGCGGCGCGGCCAGATTCGCATCGAGACCGGCGCCACCGACGGCAGCCGACTGACCCTCAACTTCATGGGACCCGGCGATCTGTTCGGCGAGGTCGCCGTGCTCGACGGGCAGGAGCGCACGGCGGACGCCACGGCCGGTGAAGCGTCCGAGCTGTTCGTGCTTCGCCGCGAGGATTTCCTCAGCTTCCTGGAACGCGAGCCCAAGGTGGCGATCAGGATCATTCAGCTGCTGTGCCAGCGCATCCGCTGGCAGAGCGAGCGAATGGAGGAATCGGTGCTGCAGCCGCTGCCGGTCCGGCTGGCACGCCGGCTGTGCGCGCTGGCGGAGGATTTCGGCTCCGAGGTTCATATCTCGCAGGAACAGCTCGGCGTCTTCGTCGGCGCGGCGCGTGAAAGCGTGAACCGCCAGTTGCAGGCCTGGCGCAAGGACAAGATCCTGGATCTGCAACGCGGCCGCATCCTGCTGCATGACCTGACGAAGCTGAACACGATCGCACGCAACGAGTAGCAAGCCGGGCGCCCAGCTTCGTTCACCGCGAATTTGTCGATTGCGGGTCCGGTCCATGGCGGGAACCGCCCGTCGTGCATCGTTTGGTATCGGCATCGGCCAAACATGATCGCAATTGGGCCACCACGCCTCACAATTTGCGACATGAACTCTTTTTAACAATTCTAACAGGGTTCAATCCGGCGGCGGAGAGTTCCATTTGCTCGCGCGCGGCTGCGCGCGGGTGGAGCTTTGCGCGCCAGGCGAGCGTGGTTGGAAGTAAAGTCATGAGTCTTGCGTTGCCGGCGATCGCGATCGAGGCCAGTGGTTCGGTTGGCCGTTGGCGCAAAGCTCTCGCGGTCTGGATCGACGCCGTGGAGGATGGTTGGGCCGTTCCGGCCTTGATCGTCGGGTTCGTCGCGGTCTGGATGGTGTATTTCTCGATCGCCTATCTGGGAGGCGATCTCCACCAGGACGTGATCGAAACCTGGTCGCTCGGACGCAGCTTCGACTGGGGCTCGACCAAGCATCCGCCGCTGATGGGCTGGGCCGCGCGGGCCTGGACCACCGTGTTTCCGCTGACCAACTGGTCGTTCAACCTGCTGGCGCTGACCAACGCCGCGGTCGGCCTCTGGGCTGTCGACCTCATCACCCGGCGTTTCGCGCGCGGTGACAAGCGCCTTGTCGTACTGCTGCTGCTCATGCTGCTGCCGGTCTATCAACTGCATGCGCAGCGCTTCAACGCCAACGCCGTGCTGCTGTCGAGCTGGCCGCTGGCGACGTGGTGCTTCCTGCGCTCCTTCGAGACGCGTCACTTCGGCTGGGCCGTCGCGGCCGGCCTGACCGCGGCACTCGCCATGCTCGGCAAGTACTACGCGGTCTTCCTGATCGCGGGCTTTGCGGTCGCAGCGTTGTGTCACGGCGAGCGTCGCGCCTATTTCACCTCGTCCGCGCCCTGGATCGCGGCGCTGTCCGGCTTGGCCGCGCTCGCACCCCACATCTATTGGCTGGCCACGACCGGCGCCCAGCCGTTCTCGCATGCGATCGAGCATCACGTCGGCAAGACCGCTGGGGCCGCCCTGGTCGAGGGCAGCGGTTTCCTGCTGGCGATGGCCGGCATCGCCGGTATCCCCGGCCTCATATGGCTCGCCATGACGCGGCCTCGCCCCACCCGCGTGCTGAACGATGCGCTCAGCCTCGAACCCGGGCTCCGGCTGCTGGCGACAATCAGCATCGGGACCGTTGTGTTCCCCACACTGGTCTCGGTCGTGTTCGGCACCGACATGCCGCCGCTGTGGGGCCTGCAGGGCATCTTCCTGTTCGTCATCGTGATCGTGTGCGGCGCGAGCTATCACGCTCCCCGCGACATCACGATCAATCTCGCCGCCGCGACGATCGCGATCGCGGCATTCGCGGCCACCGTCGTGGCGCCCCTCCATGCATTGTACCGGAACTACGTTCCGTTGAACGAGGGCCGCAACTTCTATGAGCCGGCCGTGACCGAGCTCGACCGCCTGTGGCGGACGGCGTCGAACGGCGTCCTTCCCGCCGTCGGCGGCGACGACGGCCTTGCTTTTGCCGCCGCGTTCTACAGTCCCGACCATCCGCGCTATGAAATGGCGCTGGTGCACCCGCACGAGCTGCAGCCTCCGTCCAAAGTGCTGACCGCGCAAGGCTGGGCGGCGCTGTGCTACGACTCCGACATCTCCTGCATCTCGGGCATGCAAGCTGCGGCGGCGCAGGCGCGACGTTCGGTGCGGGCCGATTTCACGCTCCGGACCAAGCTGTTCGGCCTGGAGGGCGCGAGCCAGGGCTTCGTTGCCCTGATCGTTCCGCCTGAGACCGCCGCGCCGCTCGAGAGCACGCCGAGCGAGGCCCACGATCTCAGCGCGCGCCGCCGTACGCCCTCGACCGCGAACTGAGACAGTTCGTTCCCGCACGTCATCTCATTCCGCAGCCGGCGACATCGCCGACGGCGGCGACTTGGGCTGATGCCCCGCCTCCGGCCCATGGCCGGACTGCGCCTCGTCGGCGGCATCGCCGGAGGAGACGATCAGCTTGCGGCCGAGCCGGGCGAACAGCGCGCCGACATCGTCCATCACCAGGAACATCGCCGGCACGAACAACAGCGACAGCACGGTCGAGAACACCAGCCCGCCGATCACCGCCAGCGCCATCGGCGAGCGGAACTCGCCGCCGGCACCGACCGCGAGCGCGCTCGGCATCATGCCGGCGACCATCGCGATCGTGGTCATCACGATCGGACGCGCCCGCTTCATGCCAGCATCGATGATCGCCTCGTCGCGCCTGATCCCGGCATGGATCGCCTCGACCGCGAACTCCACCAGCATGATCGCGTTCTTGGTGACGATGCCCATCAGCATCATCATGCCGATATAGACCGGGATCGTGAGCTGCTTGCCCGTCAGCATCAGCGCGCCGATCGCCCCGCCGATCGACAGCGGCAGCGAGAACAGGATCGTGATCGGCTGCAGGAAGGTGCCGAACAGCAGCACCAGCACGGCGTAGACGATCATCAGGCCCGCGGTGATCGCCGTGATGAAGCCAGAGGCCAGCTCGTTCAGGCTTTCGGCGTCATCGGACGGGATCAGCTTGACGCTGGCCGGCATGCTCTTTCTGACCGGCAGCTCATCGATCTGCTTGGTTGCGTCACCGAGCGCCGCCAGTCCGACGAGGTCGGCGGCGACGGTCGCCTGCCGCCCGCGATCGTAGCGGCTGATGCTGGTCGGCCCCTGGTCGAGCTTGATGTCGGCGACCACCGCCAGCGGCACGCCGCCCTTTTCGCCGTACTGGCCGAGCGGCACCCGCAACTGTTCCAGGATCTTCACGTCGCTGCGCGCTGCATCCTCGAGCTGCACCCGGATCGGGACCAGCCGGCCGCCGGCGTCATACTTGGCCAGCGCCGGTCCGACATCTCCGATCGTGGCGACGCGGATCGTCTGCGACAGGCTTTCGGTGGACACGCCCAGACGAGCGGCCAGGTCGGCGCGCGGCTGCACCCGCAATTCCGGCCGGTCGAGCGAAGTGTCCGACACCACGTTGGAGATGATCGGAATCCGCTTCATCTGCGAGGCGAGCTCGCTCGCAACGTTGTCGACCAGCTTGGGATCCGAGCCCGTCAGCACCAGCTTGATCGGGCGCAGACCGTTTTCGTCGGTGAACCAGAAACGGATGTCCGGAATGGTTTCGAGATCCTTGGTGATCTCGAGTTCGAGCTCTTTCTGGGTGATCTTGCGCTCGGTCTTCGGCGTGTAGTTGACGATCATTCCGGCGCGGCGAACCTCCATCGCGCCCTGGAGCCGGCCGCCGTCGACGAACACGCTGCGGACCTCTGGCCGCTTGCGCAGGCGCGCGACGATGTCCTCGGTGACCTTCTCGGTGTAGGCGAGCTGCGCGCCCGGCGGCAGCTCGATCGCGAGCAGCGATCGCGCCGCGTCCTGCGCCGGCAAGAACCCTTGCGACAGCAGCGTCGTACTCCAGATCGAGGCAGCGAAGATCCCGATGCCGAGCAGCACCGTGACAAAGTAGTGCTTTACCGACCAGGTCACGATGCGCTGATAGGCACGCAGGATGAACCCCGGCGGCGGATCGTCATGGTCGTGATGCTTGAGGAAGTAGGCCGCCAGCATCGGCGTGACGAAGCGCGCCGCCAGCAGCGAGAAGAACACCTGCACCGAGACGGTGATGCCGAACTGTTTGAAGAACTGGCCGGCGATGCCGGACATGAAGCTCGCCGGCGCAAAGATCGCGATGATGGTGAGGCTGATCGCGATGACCGCGAGCCCGATCTCGTCGGCGGCATCGAGCGCGGCGCGATAGGGCGACTTCCCCATCCGCATGTGGCGCACGATGTTCTCGATCTCGACGATGGCGTCGTCGACGAGAATGCCGGTCGACAGCGTGATCGCCAGGAACGAGACCATGTTCAGCGAGAAGCCGAGGATGTCCATCGCCCAGAAGGCGGGGAAGATCGACAGCGGCAGCGATATCGCCGCGATCACCGTGGCCCTGAAGTCGCGCAGGAAGAGGAGCACGATGATGACGGCCAGGATCGCGCCCTCGAACAGGGTCGAGATCGCGGCCTCGTAGTTGCCTTTGGTGAACTCGACCGAGGTGTCGATCAGCTTCAGATCGACGTCGGGATGGGCGGCCTTCACCTGGTCGATGCGCTTCTGCACGGCGGCCGCGACGACCACGTCGCTGGCTCCCTTGGAGCGCTTGATGCCGAGCGCGACCACCGGCTCGCCGTTGAAGCGCGCAAAGGTACGGCGATCGGCGATCGTGTCGGTGACCGTCCCGAGATCGGCGAGCCGGACCTCGCCGCCGCCGAACAAGGGAATCATCGTGTTGGACAGCTCGTTCAGCGTTTTCGCGCCGGCAAGCGTGCGGATCGCCTGGTCGTTCTTGCCGATCTCGGCGCGGCCGCCGGCGACGTCGACATTGGTGCCGCGCAGGCTCTGGCTGACATTGACCGCGGTGAGCCCCATGGCCTGCAGCCGGTCGGGATCGAGCGAGACCAGGATCTCGCGCTCGACACCGCCGATGCGCTCGACCTGGCTGACGCCGCGCACGCCCTGCAGCTCGCGCTTGACCACATCGTCCACGAAGAACGACAGCTGCTCCGGCGTCTTGCCCGGCGAGATCGCCGCATAGGTGACGATCGGCAGGCCGATCTTGTCGACGCGCGAGATCAGCGGCTCGGTGACGTTCTGCGGCAGATCGGAGCGCACCCGGGTCACGGCGTCCTTGACGTCGTTGATGGCGCGATCGGTGTTGGTCTCGAGCGCGAACGTAATCGTCGTCACCGACAGGCCGTCGGTGATCAGCGACTGGATGTGGCGCGCGCCCTCGACGCCGGAGACGCCGTCCTCGATGATCTTGGTGACCTGGGATTCAAGCTCCGAGGGCGCCGCGCCGAATTGCGCCACCGCGACCGAGATCACCGGAATGTCGGCGTTCGGCAGCCGCGTGACCGCGAGCTTGGTGAAGCTCATCCAGCCCAGGATCAGCAGGATGATGGAGAAGAGGATCGATGGCAGCGGGTTCCGGATCGACCATGCCGAAATATTCAGTGCCATCAGCGTACCCGCGTGCGATCGATGTCTTCGGCAAACATGGTCTTGATCTGGTCGCCGTCGTGCAGCGAGCTGCCGGCGTCGGCCACCACGATTTCACCCTCTGTCAGACCGTCGAGGATTTCGCTCGATGTATCCGACACCAGGCCGACCCGCACCCGGCGGGTCTCGATCGTGTTGCCCTTCACGACCTGGATGGTGAGATGATCGATCGCCGTGTTGGGCACGGCGACGCCGCAGCTCCGCCGGGCATCGATATTGGCGCGCGCGAACATGCCAGGCTTGAGCGACGGACTGCTGGTCAATGCGATGCGGACATGGCCCAGCTGGGTGGTCCGGTCGACCTGCGGTGCCACCACGCGCAGGCGGCCGACAATGTCGGGAAGGTTGTCACGGGTGATGCGCACCGGCGCGCCCGCGCCGAGCTTCAGGAGATGAATGCTCGGAACTTCGGCGTCGAGCTCCAGCTCGTTGTTGACGGCGATACGGAACATCGGACCGGCCTGCGGCGAGGCCGGCGCACCGGCGATCGTGCGGACCTCGGTGACGAGTCCTGCGGCCGGCGCACGCAGCGACACCGGGCGGTTCGCGGCCGCCGCCGGCGCTCCCGGCTGCGGCGGTGGCGGCGTCAGGCGCGCCAGCTCCTGGTTCTCGGTGACGGTGTCGCCCTCCTTGACCAGGACGTCGATGACCCGCGAGCCTTCCTGGTCGGCGCCGACCACCGCCTCGCGGCGGGCCATGACGAAGCCGGTGACGCGCACGAGATCGGAAAAGCAGGCCTTCACCGCCTTGGTCACCAGCACCTGGGCCTGCATCGGCGGCTCCTCGGCGGCGTGATGGGAACGATGCTCGTACCAGTAATAGCCCGCGAACAGAGCCACGAAGACGACCGCGCTGGCCGCAGTTTTGAGGGATTTTGGCAGCTTCATCGGCAGGTGGATCCGGTCGGCGCGAGATGCGGGTTATGGATGCTGCGAATTTGGCGCGAGGCGCCCCGACAAGGCGATGCGCCCCACAATCCTGCGGGACGCATCCGTTCACTTCGATTTCCGGCCACGCGACCCCGACGGCGCTTGATGGACGCGACGCTACTTGGCCGCCGCCGTCTTGCTCTGCATGTTGACGACCTGAACGCGGCGGTTCACCTCGGCGAGCGGCTGGCTCGGATCCTTCAGCTTGCTCTTGCCGTAGCCCACTGTCACCAGGTCGGCGCCGGCGATGCCGAACTTCTCGACCAGATAGCGCTTGATCGAATCGGCGCGGCGCTCGGAGAGGTCCTGATTGTAGGCCTCGCCACCGGCGGCATCGGTATGACCGGCGACGACGAAGGTCGACCCCTTCAGCTCGGCGTTCGTCAGCGCCCGGCCGAGCGCCTGCACCGACGGCAGCGACTTCTGGCTGATGTTGGCGGAGTTGTAGTCGAAGGTGATCTCGAGGTCGATGTTCGGCTTGGTCTTGGCGACCGCGGCGATCTCCTCGCGCTCGGCCATGGACAGCGACCGCGTCGAGCGGCCGCGAATGCTCTGCAGGAACTTGTCCTGTTCGGGCGCGACCGCAGGCGCGGCCTCGGACGGCGGCGACATCGACAGTCCGCGGGTCAGCGGCCTCTTCGGCCCGGCCAACGCGCGGACGATCTGATCCTCGCTGACATCATCGGCGGCGAAGGCCGGCGTCGCGCTCAGCGACGCGGCTGCGCTCAGAACTGTCACGGCCAGGAGAGCCGTCAGGCCGGCGGTCCTGGTCGAATTCGTTTTCGGTGCGGTCATTGCCATCCCTCCTCACGCGAACTGATCATCCCGGTCTCCGTCGCGAAGGCCCGCTCGCGACACCCGGCTGTCCGCTGTTATGTCGGTCCGGCCTGCCGCATGGTTCGAGCCGGCCGGCCGACGCGCGCAAGAAATCAGCGCACGCCGTAAGCTTCGAACTCGCGGACGATGTTGGGGTCCATCGCCTTGGCGTTGGCGATGTCGAGCGCGCCCTCCTGCGCGGCGCCGTTGCGCTGCTTGGCGAGGCCCCGGCCGTACA
This sequence comes from Bradyrhizobium sp. SZCCHNR1051, assembly GCF_032489615.1. Classification (NCBI taxonomy): domain Bacteria; kingdom Pseudomonadati; phylum Pseudomonadota; class Alphaproteobacteria; order Hyphomicrobiales; family Nitrobacteraceae; genus Bradyrhizobium; species Bradyrhizobium sp. SZCCHNR1051. Next base: position 178,713 of record NZ_JAUEYJ010000003.1, read on the forward strand.
ATGACGACGTCAGCCGCGGATTGATCTTCAGCGCCGCATCGAAATCGGCGATGGCGTTCTTGACCGCGCCGCTCTTGAGATTGACCAGCCCGCGGCTGTCGAGCGCGTCGACGAAATTCGGCCGCAGCCTCAGCGCCTCGTTGCAATCGCGCAGCGCAGGCTGCAGCTCGCCGACGACGGTGCGGGCCCAGCAGCGGTTGTTGAGCGCCTCGACGTCCTTCGGATTGATCCGGATGGTGTCGTCGAAATCGCGGATCGCCTGCGCGTAGGCGCCCTTGCTCGCATACACTTGGCCGCGCCGGTACAGCGCGCCGGCATCCTCCGGATTGGCCGCGATCTTGGCGCTCAGGCTCTTGATCGTCGGATCGTCGGCGAACGGATCCTGCGCAGGCGCTGCCGGAGCGGCGGGGGCCGCGGGCACAGCCGGAGCGGCGGGCGCCACGTTCGCGATCACAGGAGATGGCGCGGACACCGGCGGCGCTGGAGCAACCGGCGGCGCGGGCGGCGGGGTATCCACCTTCTGCACCGGCGTCGGCTGCGGCGCGGGCGGAGCCGGCGGCAGCGGTGACGGCACCGGCGGCGCCACCACGACCTGTGTCGGGGTCGGCGCAGGCGCAGGTGCAGGTGCGACACTGCTCTCGGCCGGCGGCGTCGGCCTGACGCCGTTGCCCGGCACGAAGGAGAAGTCCTCCGCCAGCGACGACGAGATCCACGGCACCTGCTCGCTGCGCGACGCGCGGGTGACGCCGACGCGGGTGCGGTTCAGCGTCTCCTCGGCGGTGAGATCGGGAACGCGGATCTCCTTCAGCAGCTCCTGCACGAACAGGCTGCGATCGCGCCCGCCATCCGTCACGACAGCGGACAGCGCCGCCGAGTACATCACCAAAGTACCGCTCGGTGCGATGACCGGAGCGAGCCCGGCCGAGGCGGTGCGGAACCTGCGCTCATAGGGATTGCGCCGGGAGGCATCGAGCAGCGCGATCTTCACGCCGGCGCCGCGGCTGTTGATCTCCTGCAGCACCTGCTCGAGGCCGATGCCGTCGCGCCGCACGTCGGCCTCCTGCCAGATCTGCGCATCGACCGGGATCATGTAGCTCTGCCGGCTCGACTGGATGCCATAGCCGGAGAAGAACAGCAGCGCCACCGAGCCTGGCTTGATCTTGCCATAAAACCGATCGAGGCCGCGGCGCATCGCGTCGCCGCCGGCATTTTCCAGGGTCTCGACGCTGAAACCGTCGCGCTTCAACTCGTCGGTGAGATCGCGGGCATCGTTGACCGGCTCCTTGAGCGGCGCCTCGGCATCCGGATATTTTGCATTGCCGATCACCAGCGCGAAGCGGTCGCCGGCCGCGTGCGCGGGCCAGGAGACCACGGCCGAGACCACGGCCGAGAACGCGACGGAGAACATCAGGCCGAGCGGCAACAGCAGGCGGAAAGTCATCACGATGGCGGTCCAGCGGTCAGCAATCAGGCGCCGTCCAGCTTGCGCCGCGGCGACCATATCCCACGCGTCAGGCATTATCAAATCGCCGTGACGGCACGTCAACCGCTTGCAGAGGTTGAAGAATCGTCTGAGGCGGCGACCGCCCGCAGGAGCCTCTTGCGAGCTGCGGGTCATGACACGAGCGGACCATGCAACGATCCCAATGGCTTGAAATGTGAGATGCCTCACGCTGTGTCGCGGCAGCGCACCGTCCGGTTCGACGCGCACCGCGATTGACCTCGATGCGATTGACCTCGATCCCTGCCGATGGCTCGATGGCGGCCGTGCCCAACCAACGAGAAGGCCATCATGGGGAACGCTGCCGAGATCTACGCGCTGCGCTATGCGACGATGTCGCCGCGCACGCCGCACATGAACTTCCTGCAGCCCGATCCGCACGACAGCATGGCGCAAGACCTCGACTATTTCGTGTGGCTGATCCGCCGTGACGGGCGCGACATCCTGGTCGATACCGGCTTCAACGCCGCGGAGGCCGAGATCCGCCACCGCACCCTGACGCGCGATCCGATCGACGCGCTCGCTTCCTTCGGCGTCGACGCGGGCGGCATCCGCGACATCATCGTGACCCATCTGCACTACGATCACGCCGGCAATCTCGACCGCTTCCCGAACGCGCGCTTTCATCTGCAGGAGCGCGAGATGGCCTATGCCACCGGCCGCTGCATGTGCAACGGCATGCTGCGCTACCCGTTCACGGTCGAGCACGTCACCACCATGGTGCGCCACGTCTATGGCGACCGCGTCACCTTCCACAACGGCGACGGCGAGGTCGCGCCGGGCGTCACCGTGCACCGGGTCGGCGGCCATTCCGACGGGCTCCAGGTGGTGCGCGTCGACACCGCGCGCGGCCCGGTCGTGCTCGCCTCCGACGCCGCGCACTACTACGCCAACCTGCAGCGCCGCAGCCCGTTTCCGATCGTGCTCAATATCGGCGACATGATCCAGGGCTGGGAGATCATCGAGCGCCTCGCCGGGCATCCCGACCGCTTCATTCCTGGCCACGATCCGCTGGTGACCGAACTCTATCCGCGCGTGAGCGAGGCGGCCGATGCCTACGCACTGCATGTGGCGCCGTCGCGGTCGTTTGCGAGATAGTGGCGCGGCAGGACCAGGTGACGTGACACGATGAGCGTCGTTTCCGCCATCTCGAAGCGCTGCCGATTTGCTGCGCCGTCATCGTCCGGCTTGATGGTAGCCCGGAGACATAGCCGACACCTGATTCGGCGCGCGGGCTGTGCAAACAAATATGCCCCCGCGTTCTCGCGGCGCGTTTCGCGTCCGAGCTGTGATCATCGGGACACCCTCTTGAAGCAGAGGGCGCAGGGAGAGCCAGGCCTCGGCTGAGGCCTGCGGTCCGCCTGCAAGAAAAAATGCAGGCGGCAGAACCACAGGTACAGCCGGAATGACCCGGCCCTCCCTGCGCGATGGCTTTACGATTTATACGCAGTCTCCTCGGTGACCGGCTTGTTTGCCACCGTGGCGACAACGCGCGCATGACGCGCATTGCGCGGACCTCAGCGTCGGGAGGCCAGGACCCTGCGACTTCACCGTCCGCAGCATGGCGTACGTCGGCGTGCCGAGCACGCTGCACCACATCGCGGCCATCGCATCCCACCCCAACGCGTCGTGACGTTCGCGAAAGCGCCCCTCTTCAACGAGGCGGGACGGGCGTAAATCTCCACCCGATTTGCCCGACGGCGCAAGCGATTTCTTTTTTACCGAACATCTGGACAGGGCAAATCAGCTTGAAACGGCTAGACAAATTCGTCTTTTGCGACCAAGGATTGAGCGGTATTTCGATGAGATGATTTGGCCGCGATGGGGGCATTCTGTGGTTTCTCAGATCACCGGCAGGACGACATCAAATCGAGAGCCTTGCCACCGGAAATCTGCTCGATGCGCAACATCAGTCAGGATGCATTCCGTCGCATCCGCCTTCCCTTTCCCCCAGGCGAGGTTCGGCGGGAATTGATCGGACGGCTGGAAGCAAGCTTTACCCAAGCCGACCGCCTCGAAGCCGAGGCGGCGCGCGCACGAGCGCTGCTCGACCGGCTGGAGGCGGCGATCCTGACCAAGGCATTCAAGGTCGAGCTGGTGCCGCAGGACCCGAACGACGAGCCGGCCAGCGTCCTGCTCGAGCGCATCCGCGCGCAGCGCGCGGCGGCCGCGCCCCCGAACGGCAAGCGAGGTCGGCGGGCCCCCCTGTCAAATGATCGGCTTTCGTTTTGAACGGGGGCGACCGCCCCCTCGAAGCGGCCGTCAGCGACTGACGAGCACTTGAGGAACTGGGTTTCGCATCAGCATGTACGTCTCCGAATAGAGCGAGCCGCTGACGTTGCTCATCGGTGCGGCGCCGATCAAGACCTCCTTCTGCTGTGACTCGCTGTCAGGCAGGATCACGTGGAAACGCAGGCAGGCCAGCATGAGGTCGCCGTTCTTCGGCGCGGGTGTGAGATCGAAAGAGGTTAACCTGCCGTCCCGGACCTCGTAGCTGATCGCGCGCGTGGGGCCCGAAAAGCCCGACGCGGCGGCGCCGGCGCCACCGTCCTCCAACGTGTCGAGCGCGAGGAGACTCATTTCACCTGGCTTGATCACCAGAGGCGTGAAGACATAGTTCAAAAGCGCCTTCATTCCATGCTCATCGCACGACGGCTCTGGCCTCTCGTTACCGGGACGAAACCAGACGGTGAGGTTGATCTTGGTGACCGCCACAGGCCGGTTGCCAGCGTTGACGAAGACGAGATTTTGGCTCAGCCCGCTGAGCTCCTGCGCTTTCGACGACACCGACATGAATGGGATATTGTTGATGACCACGCGGAGGTCGTCCCTGGTCCTCACCACGGTCGCATACAGGCTCGCCGCCGATAGCAACAGCGCCAGCCACGCCACCGGCGAGCCGATCCACTTCGACCAATCGACACCTGGCTTGGGCGGCGGCCACAGGCGGTCGCGCAAATGCTCCGGGGTCATGTTCGGGCCAGCTTTCCGGTTGCGGTGAACGCGATTATGCGCGCTGGATGGGCGTTGGCAATGTCCGGGCGGCGGCGTAGCGCGTGCTTGTTTGGCTTTGCTACCGTCTCCTCATGAGTTGCGTCGTCATTGCGAGGCGCAGTTGCGCCGAAGCATTCCAGAATGGCCCCGCGGACATCGTCTGGATCGCTTCGCTGCGCTCGCAATGACGTGCTGCGCTCGCAATGACGTAGGGCTGGCATGGTGCGCTCAGCCGTCGTCCCGCAGGCAGCATCGCGCGATGGCGCGGCGTGGCACTGACTAGGGCCGCCACGCGCCGCAGCGGTTGTCGGGGCGCGGTGTCAGCGACCCATCTGCCTCAAACTTCTCCCTGTGTTTATGGGTCCCGGCTCAAGGCCGGGACGACAGCGGAGGTTGCCGATGCGGCTTGGGTCCATTGAAGGCCGGTGGAAATCGCAGCGGCAACGCCCCGCTCAATGCAGCTCCACCTTCGCCTTCTTCGCGAGGTGGTCGCCGAGGAATCGCACGTCCCAATTGGTCAGCCGCACGCAGCCATGCGACTCCGACTTGCCGACCTTGGACGGCTCGGCGGTGCCGTGGATGCCGTAGCCGATGCCGACCGACAGGCCGATCCAATAGGCGCCGACCGGGTTGTTGGGGCCGGGCTTGATGGTGAACGGCTTGCGCGCCTTCACACCCTTGAACTTGTAGTCGAGGTTATAGCGGTAGTTCGGGTTGGCATCGATCGAGATCACCTTGAAGCTGCCGACCGGCGTCGGCTTCTCTTCGCTGCCGACCGTGGCGGGAAATACCGCCACCAGCTTGCCGTCCCGGTCGAACGCCTGCACGGTGCCGGCGTCCTTGCTGATGTCGAGCCGCATGATTTTCGGCGCGGCGTCGTCCGGCTTCATCACATTGGCGACGGAGATTTGCTCGCCCTCCTTGTCGAAGCCGGCCTTCGGATTGAGCGCCGACAGCAGCGCTTCGCTCATGTGGAATTTCTCGGCCAGCGCCTCGCGCGGCGAGGTGTAGCCGAGCGCCGGCAGGTCCTTCATGTCCTCCATGTGCTGCGGCAGCTTCTTCAGGAACGGCCCTTTCACATCGTCGCGGGTGATCGTGTAGGAGACGATGGCAGGCGCTTGGTCGCCGCGCAGCAACGCATCCCACAGCTCGGGCGTCAGCTTCGCATCACCGGCAAGGCCCTGATCGCCCACAAGCCCCTTGGCGCGCGCGAATGCGGCGAGCGCCTTGCGCGCATTGTCGCCGAAGCGGCCGTCGATCTCGCCGGGCGAGACGCGCGCGCGATCGAGCAGCACCTGGGCGCGGATCGCCACCGGATCCATCTTCTCCTCGGCCGGCGGCCGCTTGCGCAACTCGGCGCCGTTGACGGCGTCGGCGGTGAGCTCGGCGGAGACCGCAGGCGCGACGACGACGACGCAGAGCAGAAGCGGTATCCAGAGCCGAAGCATGGTCGTGAGTCCCAAGTGAAAAGACGTCTGACATTCGGCAGCGTCAACGTGGACCCGGCCGAGAAGTTCGGCACCGTCGGCTGAACGTCGCGGCACCCTGGCGCGACTACCAGGGACGCGGGTCGGCTGGCCCGGCGGCTGCGCGTCTGCTATCCCGACCGCGGCCGCTGAATGAATGGGTTTTCGCGAGGATCGGTTTCGCATGGGACATGCCGCAATTGCCGCCACGATGCGCCGGATGCCGATGCTTGCCGCCGCCGGCCTGCTGGCGATGATGCAGGCTGCGGCGGCGGCCGAGGACACCGCGCCGAGGGGCGCCGCGGTCAGCGTGCTCAAGGCGACCAAGGCCTGCTTCGACAACACCGTCGAGGTGTCCGGCATGGTGCTGGCGCGCGACGAGACCGCGGTCAGGCCCGACCGTCCCGGACTGAAGGTCGCGGAGGTGCTGGTTGATGCCGGCGACACCGTCACGGCCGGACAGAACCTGGCGCGGCTGACGCCGCCGGAGGGCGGCACGATCATGATCCAGGCGCCGGTGGCGGGCAGCATCCTGTCGTCGAGCGCCACCATCGGCGCGTTCGCCTCCGGCCGCGGCGAGGCGCTGTTCTCCATTCTCGCCCGCAATGAATATGATCTCGTCGGCCTGGTGCCGAGCGCGCAGCTCGCCAAGCTCGCGGTCAACCAGACGGCGCGGATTCGCATCGTCGGGGCCGGCGAGGTCGAGGGCAAGATCCGCAGGGTCGCGCCGACCGTCGAGCCGAACAGCCAGCTCGGCCAGGCCTTCATCGGCATCACCGGCACGGCGCGGCTGCTGGTGAATTCGTTCGGGCGCGCCGTGATCAAGATCGGCCAGAGCTGCGGCGTCGCGGTGCCGCTGACCGCCGTGCTGTACGACCCGGACGGCACGGTGGTGCAGGTGGTCCGCGCCCAGCGCATCGAGACCAAGCGGGTCGAGATCGGCCTGATGGCCGGCGGCCAGGTCGAGATCCGCGACGGCCTGGCCGAGGGCGACGTCGTGGTCACCCGCGCCGGCGCGCTGCTGCGCGAAGGCGATCCGGTGCGGCCGGTGATGGCGAGCAATTGACGGACACGGCCGAGTCCTGCGGGACATAGCGGGGAGACCGCGCCAGACGCGGTCCGCTCCCCTCCCCCTTGCGGGGAGGGGAGCTGACCGTCAGCTTGGTGAGAGCGGGGCAGACGCTCCGAGCGTCAGATGCGTTGGACGAGAGATGGAAAACCGCCGCCTCAGCTGCCGGCGTTGGCGACGTCGGCGCTGAAGCGGATGTCCTCGACCAGCGAGGACGACACGGTCGGCACCTGCTCGCCGTCGGAGCTGCGCGCGATGGCGTTGCGGGTCTTGTTGAACACCGCCTCGGCGCTCGGGCTCTTGCCGAGCTGATTGAGCAGCTCGCCGACCAGCACGCTGTTCTGGCCCTTCGGATCGTCCAGCACCTTGCCGGGCGTCGCCGACGACAGGATCAGCGCATTGGCAGGCGCATTGATCGGCGCCAGGCCGTGCGAATAGGCGCGGAAGCGGCGCTCATAGGGATTGCGGCGCGCGGCGTCGATCACGACCAGCTTGGCGCGCGCCCCCTGCTCGCGGACCGTATCGAGCAGGCCCTCGATGCTGGTGCCGTCGCGGCGCACGTCGGCCTCCTTCCAGATCTTGGCATCGACCGGGATCATGTAGCTCTCGCGTCCCGCCTGGATGGCGTAGCCGCCGAAGAACAGCATCACGACGGAGTCGGGCTTGATCCTGGCCTTGAGGCGCTCGACCGCGCGGATCATGTCGTCCTTGTTGGCATCCTCGACGACATCGACGTCGAAGCCGTCACGGCGCAGCGCGCCGGTCAGCGCCCGGGCATCGTTGATCGGCTGGACGAGCGGCGCATTCGCATCGGGGTAATGACCATTGCCGATGACCAGCGCGAGGCGCGCGCCGTTGCCGGTCGCCACGCTGCTCTGCTCTGAGGCTGCCGCCTTGGGCGCCTCGAGCGAACGCTTGTTGAGGGCAGCATGCGCACCGATCGCGAGCGACACCGTGCAGAGAAGCGCGGCGGCGATCACGGCCGATCGGCGGGAGAGAGAAGGCTGCCTTGCGGTCATCACGTCAATCCTGGTCCGAGCCTGCCCAAGCGTGACCAAAGGGGCGCACCCTTTGGTCGCGCTGGCGCCTCTGAGGTTTGAGGGGTTGCGAGACGATGTGTCGTCGAATTGCGCGCAATTTGCGGCACCGCAACGAGGAAAGGCTTAACCCGAACCCGCATCCCAAGCAACATCGGAACAGCCTTGACTTTTCAAGCACTTGAAGAGAAACGCAAATTTAACCATGGCGCCGATCTCCAAAGAGCCCTGGGCGGACCGCCGGGAAGCCATAATACCGCCAGATCCGCCTCGCGCGCCGTGACCGCCGTCACGTTGTCTTTGGCCGTCCAGCGTGTCAGTTTGCCCCATGCATGCGCGTGACGCGCCGTTTGCCGGGCGTTTCGAGCAGCGCATGCCGTCCGTCCCGCCTCCGACAACCTGCGAGTCCTCGCTTGAGTTTCCAGTATTTCGCCGGCGCGGCCTGCCGCGCACTGACGGCCCGGAAGGATGGGCCCTCGCTGTACGAGGTCTGCGATCCCATCCTGCGCCGGCCCGGCAGCGGCGACCCGCATCTGTCGAAATTCTACCGGACCGCGCTGGGGAACCCCGCGCTACGCGCATTGCTGCGCCGTGCCGGCCTGCCCGAGTTGAACGATCCCGCTGTTCTCAATGCGCTGCGCGACGCGCTGGTTCTCGCCCGCGACAATCCGACGCCGGACTGGGAGCAGGTCGGCCGCCCGATCGCCGATCTGGTCGACAGCGTCGCCTTGCATCACCCTGCCCCGCCGCGCCGGACCGCGGCGGCGGCCATGCCGCCGGAAGGCGAGATCGACCGCGTGATCCGGGCCTGTGGCGCCGACCTGCTCGGCTCGTTCAGCCGCAATGGCTTCATCCCGACCTATGCCGCCTTCAACCTGATCGGCGATCCCGACATGAAGGGCCGCGAGGTGCTGATGGCGCTGCAGGGGCTGGACGCGCGCGGCTACAAGAACTCGACGTTGCTGTTCAACCTCGCCCGCGTCTTCATCGCGCGATCGCCGGCGGCCGCGGTGATCAATCCGCCGTGGCGCGGCATCGCCGAGCCGATGTGGGAGCCGGTGCAGATCCGCCACCGCTCGGCCTATTACGACGCGTTCTTCACCGAGGCGCTGCTGAGCTATCTGGAGACCGGCCTCGCCTCGTCGGAGCAGGCGACCGCGGCGCGCACGGCGATTTCGGCCATGGTCGAGTTCTGCCTGACCGTCAGCCGCGAGGAGGTGCGCGGCGCCGACGGCAAGAGCTACGACGTCGTCACCGCGCTGGCGCCGCCGCCGCATCCGCGCTTCTCGCGCTTCTTCACCCAGATCAAGCAGGACCTCGGCTTCGGCGTCTACGTGCCGGATTGCGACACCACGGCGTGCTCGTTCTCGGCGGCGACGCAGGCCGGCTCGGACGATCCGATGCTGAGCCAGCCGCTGCTGGATTTCTATGCCGGCTACCAGGTGCGCGCCGGCGGCAACGAGCCGCGCGTGACGGTGCCGATCAACGACAACATCGACTATGAAGGCGGCGTCGCGACCTGGATCGACAGCCTGGCCGGCGAGCGGCCCTACGGCAACGATCTCGATCCGACGCTGAATCTCGACGTGCTCGAAGTGTCGTTCCGCAACCTCGCACGCTGGCAGGTCCTGGAGACGCAAGCCCGGCTCGACGTCGTCAGGCGAATCGTCGGCTTCCAGCAGCGGCTGGTGCTGAGCGGCGCCTTCGCCGACCCGCGCGCGCACATCTATTATCTGCCGGAGCTGTACTGCGCCTATTTCGGCCGCTGCTACCACGCCTTCATGGCACTGCCGCCCGCCGCGCGGCGGGCGATCGATCCCGACGGCGCGTTCGAGCTCATTCGTCTGCGCGTGCTCGGCTATGTCGAGGACGAGCTGATCGGCCGCGAGATGAACCCGTTCGACGCCGCGCTGGCGCTGATTGCGCTCGGACATCTCGGCGGCGCTGCGGCGAGCTTCGCGCCCGCGGTGCATTGCATCGTGACGTCGTTCGGCGAGGGCGGCCGGCGGCATCCGTACCGCGCCTATGAATGGAACAAGATGAAGACCCCGACCCGCATCCTGGTCGGCGGCCCCGAGGTGACATCTGCCTTCGTGCTGATGGGCCTGGCGCTGGCGCGAAGGGTCGTGGTGCGGTGAGGCCGAAGCTCTGTGTCGACGGTGTCGGTCCACTCCCCTCCCCCTTGCGGGGAGGGGTCGGGGGTGGGGGTCCACGAGTCGCGCTCTGAGTGATGACAGCGTGTGCCGCTGAGGGCGTCAGCGTTTTCTACGTTTCACAAGGGCCGTGGCCGAAAGGCTTGGCGCGATCTCACACAGCTGCTGAGTTCAGCGCCGCGGACCCCCACCCCCAACCCCTCCCCGCAAGGGGGAGGGGAGCGCACCGCCGTTGTAGTGATAGCTCGAGTCGCAACTCCCGTCCCACCATCGCGCGAAGTTGAGCGGCTCAGGCAATCACGGCGCTGGAACCACGGGCCGATCCGCCGCACAATCGCCCCCATCAATCCATCCCAAGGACGTTCCGCGCCCTTTCATGTCGATGAAGCCAGCACTTCTTCTCCTGCTCACGCTCGCCCCGTCGCTCGTCCATGCCGCCGACATCACCGGTCCCGCCAAGGTCCGCGAGGCCGACAGCGTGCTGATCGGCACGACGCGCATCCGGCTCGGCGGCATCGACGCGCCCGCCGTCGATCAGCTTTGCCTGAACAAGAACGGCGAGCGCTGGACCTGCGGCGTGGCCGCGCGTGACGAACTGATCAAGCACGCCGACGGCAAGAGTTGGACCTGTCATCCGCGTTCGATCGATCGCCGCGGTCGCCAGGTCGCGCGCTGCGACGTCGACGGCGAGGACATCCAGAAATGGCTGGTGCGCAGCGGTTGGGCGCTGGCCTATCGCACCATCTCGCACGATTACGAGCCCGACGAGGCCGAGGCGCGCGCCGCCAAGGCCGGCATGTGGCAGGGTGCATTCATCGCGCCGTGGGACTGGCGGGTGCGCAACAAGAAGACCACGATCCTCGGCGCCACCAAGCCACCGGACAGCGCGAAAGCCATCCTGCTCGCCTCGGCCTCGGGACCGGTCGCGCCGTCACCGGACTGCACCATCAAGGGCAACGTCAACGGCGCCGGCGAGTGCATCTATCACACGCCGAAGAGCCGTTGGTACGCTCAGATCAAGATGCACGTCGCCAAGGGCACGCGCTGGTTCTGCTCGGTCGAGGAGGCCGAGGCCGCCGGCTGCCGCGAGACGAGGCGCTGACGGCCTGACGCGCCGGCCTGCCGGGGCATGCCAGCCCCCCGGCTTCTCCGGCTTTTCTTAATGCGCCGCGCCACGTAAAACGACCGTGGGCCAGCCGTGTGCGAGAGCCCGCCACCACCCTCAACCGCCAAACCACATCGCCGAGGACACTGACAATGACCGTTCGCGCGGGCCGGGAGTTTCTGGCCATCCCGGGACCCACCACGATGCCGGACGAGGTGCTGCAGGCGATGCACCGCCCGGCGCTCGACATCTACTCCAAGCAGATGGTCGAGCTGACCGACGGCATCATGTCCGATCTCGGCCGCCTGTTCGCGACCAAGGGCAAGACCTACATCTACATCGCCAACGGCCATGGCGCCTGGGAGGCCGTGCTCTCCAACGTGCTGTCGCGCGGCGACAAGCTGCTGGTGCTGGAGAGCGGCCGCTTCGCGATCGGCTGGGGCCATGCGGCGCGCGCGATGGGCGCCGAGGTCGAGGTTCTCAGGGGCGACTGGCGCCGCGCGGTGCGCCCGGCCGAGGTCGAGGCGCGGCTGCGCGCCGACAAGGAGCACACCATCAAGGCCATCGTGGTGGCGCAGATCGACACCGCCTCGGGCGTCGTCAACGATGTCGAGGCGATCGGCCGCGCCATCAAGGCCGCGGGCCATCCGGCGCTCTATATGGTCGACACCGTCGCCTCGCTCGGCTGCATGCCGTTCGAGATGGATGCCTGGGGCATCGACGTCGCGATGTCCGGCTCGCAGAAGGGCCTGATGACGCCGCCCGGCCTCGGCTTCGTCGCGGCCAACGACCGCGCGCTCGAGGCGCATAAGCGCGCCAACATGCGCACGCCCTATTGGGACTGGAGTGAGCGCGAGGGCGCCGAGCACTATCGCAAATATGGCGGCACCGCGCCGGTGCATCTGCTGTTCGCGCTGCGCCAGGCGATGGACATGCTGTTCGCCGAGGGGCTACCGCACGCCTTCCGCCGCCATGCCCTGCTCGCCGAGGCCGTGCGCCGCGCGGTGGCGAAGTGGAGCGAGGGCCAGGTGATCGGCTTCAATATCGCAGACGCCGCGGAGCGTTCCAACACCGTGACCACGGTGCTGGTCGGCGGCGGCTATGATCCGGCCGTGCTGCAGACCTACTGCAAGGAGCAGTGCGGCGTCGTGCTCGGCACCGGGATCGGCGACCTCCAGGGCCAGGCGTTCCGCATCGCCCATATGGGCCATGTCAACGCGCCGATGGTGCTGGGCACGCTCGGTGTGATCGAAATGGCGCTGGTGGCGTTGAAGATTCCGCATGGCCGCGGCGGCCTCGACGCCGCGATCCAATGGCTCGGCGAGAGCGTGACCCCGTAAAGGACGACATGACCGACAGCAGCACAAGTGCGCCGGTGGCGCCGCGCCGCCCTTATTCCTTCACTCGCCACGGCATCACCGTGAGCGACGATTATGCCTGGCTGAAGGATGCGCGCTGGCAGGAGGTGCTGCACGATCCGTCGCTGCTCGACGCCGACATCCGCGCCTATCTCGAGGCCGAGAACGCCTATGCGGAATCCGTGCTCGGCCACACCGCACCGCTGCAGAAGAAGCTCGTCGCGGAGATGCGCGGCCGCATCAAGGAGGACGATTCCTCGGTGCCATCGCCGGACGGGCCCTACGCCTACTTCCGAAAGTACCGCGAGGGCGGGCAGCACGAGCTGTTCTGCCGCACGCCGCGCAACGGCGGGGCGGAGACCATCGGGCTCGACGGCGATGCGCTGGCGCGCGGGCATGAGTATTTCAAGTTCGGCGGCAGCCGGCATTCGCACGACCACAAGCTGGCCGCCTGGAGCGCCGACACCAAGGGCTCGGAATATTTCACCATCCGCGTCCGCGACTGGGACGGTGGAAACGATCTCGTCGATCTCGTCGAGGAGACCGACGGCGGCGTGGTGTGGTCGCGTGACTGCAAGAGCTTCTTCTACGTCAAGCTCGACGACAATCACCGCCCGATGCAGGTGTGGCGGCACAAGCTCGGCACCAACCAATCAGACGATTTGCTGGTCTATGAGGAGAAGGACACCGGCTGGTTCACCCATGTGCACGAGTCGACCTCCGGCCGGTTCTGCGTGATTGCCGGGGGCGACCATGAGACCTCGGAGCAGCGGCTGATCGATCTCGATCATCCCGATGCGCCGCCGCGTCTGGTCGCCGCGCGCGAGAACGGCGTGCAATATTCGATCGCCGATCGCGGCGACGAGCTGCTCATTCTCACCAATGCCGACGGCGCGATCGACTTTAAGATCGTGACCGCGCCGCTGGCCGCGCCCGAGCGCGCCAATTGGCGCGACCTCATTCCACACCGCGCCGGCATCTACGTGCTCGACCACGATCTCTATGCCGGCCATCTGGTGCGGCTGGAGCGCGCCAATGCGCTGCCGTCGATCGTGATCAGAGACCTGAAATCCGGCGAGGAGCACGCGATCGCCTTCGACGAGGGCGCCTATTCGCTCGACGCGATGGGCTCCTACGAGTTCGACACCACCAACCTGCGCTTTGCCTATTCGTCGATGACGACGCCGTCGGAAGTGTGGGACTACGACATGGTGACGCGCGCTAGAACGCTGCGCAAGCGCCAGGAAATCCCGTCGGGGCACAATCCGGCGGACTACGTCACCACGCGCATCATGGCGAAGGCGGACGACGGCGCCGAGGTGCCGGTCTCGCTCTTGCATCGGCGCGACTTCAAGGCCGACGGCGCCGCGCCGCTGCTGCTCTACGGCTACGGGTCCTACGGCCATGCCATGCCGGCGTCGTTCTCCACCAACCGGCTGTCGCTGGTCGACCGCGGCTTCGTCTATGCCATCGCGCATATTCGCGGCGGCACCGACAAGGGCTGGGGCTGGTACCTCGACGGCAAGCGCGAGAAGAAGACCAACAGTTTCGACGATTTCTCAGCCTGTGCGCGGGCGCTGATCGCCGCCAACTACACGAGCGAGAAGCGCATCGTCGGCCATGGCGGCAGCGCCGGCGGCATGCTGATGGGCGCAGTCGCCAACCGCGCGGGCGAGCTGTTCGCCGGCATCGTCGCCGAGGTGCCGTTCGTCGATGTGCTCAATACCATGCTCGACGACAGCCTGCCGCTGACGCCGCCGGAATGGCCCGAATGGGGCAACCCGATCGAGAGCGAAGCGGATTTTCGCACCATCCTGTCCTACTCGCCCTACGACAACGTCGCTGCCAAGCCCTATCCCGCGATCCTCGCGATGGCCGGTCTCACCGACCCGCGCGTCACCTATTGGGAGCCGGCGAAGTGGATCGCCCGGCTGCGCGCGACCATGACCGGTGGCGGCCCTGTCGTGCTGCGCACCAACATGGGCGCCGGCCACGGCGGCGCCTCCGGCCGCTTCAACCGGCTGGATGAGGTCGCGATCGTCTATGCGTTCGCGCTGTGGGCGGTGGGCTTGGCGGATAGAAGCGCGTGAGCGCGGCGACTGACAGCAACAGCGAGATGTGTAGCGGGATCTCGCCCGACCAACAGTGTCGTCCCTGCGAACGCAGGGACCCATAACCACCGTCCCCGGCTGTTGGGCAGGCTGGAGCTACTTTCTTCGTAGTCACATCCGCCTGTGTTTCTGGGTCCCGGCTCGAGGCCGGGACGACAGCGGAGTGTGTGACGGTTACCTGCCGTTCTTCGCGCGCCACGCGGCGAAATCCGCCGGCGTCTGCGGATCGGTCGCCGGATAGAGGCCGAGGATGGAGCGGCCGTTCGCGACCTGCTCGGCGACGAAATCCTCGAACGCGGTCATCTCGAACGTCTCCTCGGCGATCTCGTCGGCAAGATGCGCGGGGATGACGATGACGCCGTCGGAATCGCCGAGGATGACGTCGCCGGGAAACACCGGCGCGTCGCCGCAGGCGATCGGGCTGTTGATCTCGATCGCATGATGCAGGGTGAGATTGGTCGGCGCGCTCGGGCGCCGATGAAACGCGGGGATGCCGAGCTTGGCGATCTCGGCCGCATCGCGAAACCCGCCATCGGTGACGACGCCGGCGACGCCGCGCTGCTGCAGGCGGCTCACCAGGATGGCGCCGGCCGAGGCAGCCCGCGCGTCCTTGCGGCTGTCCATCACCAGCACGGCACCGGGCGGACACTCCTCCACGGCCTTGCGTTGCGGATGGGCACGGTCGCGAAACACCTCGATGGTGTTGAGGTCCTCGCGCGCCGGAATATAGCGCAGGGTGAAGGCCTCGCCGACCATGGTCGGCTGCCCCGGATTGAGCGGGTGGACGTTCTGGATGCATTGGATGCGCAGGCCGCGCTTGAACAGCGCGGTGGCGACGGTCGCGGTCGAGACGGTCTTGAGCTTGTTGCGGGTGGAGGTGCTGAGTCTGGTCATGCGGTCGGTGCTCGCAGTTCTCCCCTCCCCCTTGCGGGGAGGGGTTGGGGGTGGGGGTCCTCATCAACGGTGTCGCTTGGGGTACCCCCCTCCCCGACCCTCCCCCGCAAGGGGGGAGGGAGCGCACCTTTGTCGCGGTGATAGTCAGAGTCGCAAATCTCGAGGTTCCGGGGTCAGGCTTCGCCCGCCCCAGAACGACTGTGGAGTTAGTAGATCACCGGCTCGCCCACGGGCGCGCCGAAGCCGGTCTCGAGGAAGTCGAAATCGCAGCCGTCATTGGCCTGCTTGATGTGGCGGGCGAACATCCAGCCATAGCCGCGCTCGAAGCGCGGCGTTGGCGGTGTCCAGGCGGCGCGACGGCGCGCCAGCTCGTCCTCCGGCACATCAAGATTGATGGTGCGCGCGGCGACGTCGAGCGTGATGCGGTCGCCGTTCTTCACCAGCACCAAGGGACCGCCGACATAGGCCTCCGGCGCGACGTGCAGGATGCAGGCGCCGTAGCTGGTGCCGCTCATGCGGGCGTCCGACAGCCGCACCATGTCGCGCACGCCCTGCTTCACGAGCTTGGTCGGGATCGGCAGCATGCCCCATTCGGGCATGCCCGGCCCGCCCTGCGGCCCGGCGTTGCGCAGGATCAGCACGTGATCGGCCGTGACGTCGAGATCGGGATCGTCGATCGCCTTCTTCATCGAGGGATAGTCGTCGAATACCAGCGCCGGGCCCGTGTGCCTGAGGAAGCGCGGCTCGCAGGCGGAGGGCTTGATGACGCAGCCGTCCGGCGCAAGGTTGCCCTTCAGCACGGCGAGCGCGCCCTCGCGGTAGATCGGGTTGGATTGCGGGCGGATGACGTCGTCATTGTAGACGCCGGCGCCTGTGATGTTGTCGCCCAGCGTGCGGCCGTTGACGGTGAGGCAGTCGAGATGGAGATGCTCTTTCATCCGGCTCATCAGGCCAGGCAGACCGCCCGCGTAATAGAAGTCCTCCATCAGATAGGTGTCGCCGCTCGGCCGGACATTGGCGAGCACCGGCACCTTGCGGCTCGCGGCCTCGAAATCGTCGAGGCCGATATCGGCGCCGGCGCGGCGTGCCTGCGCGATCACGTGGATGATCGCGTTGGTGGAGCAGCCCATCGCCATCGCGACCGCGATCGCATTCTCGAACGCTGGCCGCGTCTGAATCTTCGACGGCGTCAGGTCCTCCCACACCATCTCGACGACGCGGCGGCCGCACTCCGAGCTCATGCGGATGTGCTCGGCATCGGCGGCGGGAATCGACGAGGCGCCGGGCAAGGTCATGCCGATGGCTTCGGCGATCGCGGTCATGGTCGAGGCCGTGCCCATGGTCATGCAGGTGCCATGGCTGCGCGCGATGCCGGCCTCCATCGCATTCCAGTCGGCGTCCGACAGTTTTCCGGCGCGGCGCTCGTCCCAGTACTTCCAGGCATCGGAGCCGGAGCCGAGCGTCTTGCCCTTCCAATTGCCGCGCAGCATCGGTCCTGCGGGGAGATAGATCGCCGGCAGGTTCATGCTGGTGGCGCCGAGCAGCAGCGCCGGCGTGGTCTTGTCGCAGCCGCCCATCAGCACGACGCCATCGACGGGATGGCTGCGCAACAGTTCCTCGACGTCCATCGCCAGCATGTTGCGATAGAGCATCGTGGTCGGCTTCAACAGCGACTCCGACAGCGACAGCGCCGGCAGCTCGATCGGGAAGCCGCCGGCCATCAGCACGCCGCGCTTGACGTCGTCGACCCGCTGCTTGAAGTGCATGTGGCAGGGCTGCGCGTCGGACCAGGTGTTGATGATGGCGATGACCGGCCGGCCCTTCCACTCCTCCTGGGCGTAGCCCATCTGCATCACGCGCGAGCGATGGCCGAAGGAGCGGAGATCGTCGGGGGCGAACCAGCGCGCGCTGCGCAATTGATCGGGTTGCCTGCGCTCGCTCATGATTGCGTCCCCCAGGTCAGCACGGTCCGGCGCTCGATGGTGCGGAAGATCAGGTTCTCGACCACGAGGCCGATCACGATCACGGTCAAGAGGCCGGCGAAAACGGCCGGAATCTCCAGCAAATTGCGGTTCTCGAAGATGAACCAGCCGAGGCCGCCCTGCCCCGAGGAGACGCCGAACACCAGCTCGGCCGCGATCAGGGTGCGCCACGCAAACGCCCAGCCGATCTTGAGGCCGGTGAGGATGGCACCGAAGGCCGCGGGAATCAGGATGCGGATGACGTAGGAAAGGCCGCTCAGCTCGTAGTTCCGGCCGACCATGCGCAGCGTGTTGGACACGCTCTTGAAGCCGGAATGGGTGTTGAGCGCGACCGGCCACAGCACCGAATGGATCAGCACGAAGACGAGGCTGCCGCTGCCGAGCCCAAACCAGATCAGCGCCAGCGGCAGCAGCGCGATCGCCGGCAGCGGGTTGAACATCGCCGTGACGGTCTCGAGGAAATCGGTGCCGATGCGGGTCGATATCGCGAGTATGGTCAGGATGGCCGCCAGCGTAATGCCGGCGGCATAGCCCATGAACAGCACCTTCAGCGAGGTCCAGGCGCGCATCGGAATGGTGCCGTCACGGACCTTCTCCCAGAGCGCAGCGATGGTGTCGGAGAAGGTCGGGAACAGCAGCGGATTGTCGAGATAGCTGCCGTAGGCCTGCCAGATCGCGGCCAGCACGACGATGATCAGCGTCTTGCGCACGAAGCCGTCGTTCCACAGCAGCTCGAGCATGCCGAGCTTGCGCTCGACCTCGGCCGGGGACGCGCTCGCCGCAGCCGTGTCGCGCAGGATGATCTTTGCGTCAGCCATGGGAGCGGCCCTCAATGTGCCGTTGCGGGTTCAGAAAACAGGAGATCATGGATCTGCTTCTCCAGGCGAGCCGCGCTGCCATCCTCGGCCGAGACCTTGTCGACGTCGATCACCTCGGCCTTGACCCGGCCGGGATGCGGCGACAGCAGCAGGATGCGGTTGCCGATCTTGATGGCCTCCGCAATCGAATGCGTCACGAACAGCACGGTGAACTTGGTCTCGCTCCAGAGCTGCAACAGCTCGTCCTGGCAGGTCCGCCGCGTCAGCGCGTCGAGCGCCGCGAACGGCTCGTCCATCAAGAGAATGTCCGGCTCCATCGCCATGCCCCTGGCGATCGCGACGCGCTGCTTCATGCCGCCCGACAGCGTATGCGGATAGGCATCGACGACGCGCGTCAGCCCGACCTTCTCGATGTAGGCGCGGGCGCGGCTCTCGGCCTCCTTGCGCGGCATGCGCCGCGCCGTCAGCAGCGGGAACATCACGTTGGCGAGCACGGTCTTCCACGGCAGCAGTTGATCGAACTCCTGGAAGATCATCATGCGGTCGGCGCCGGGACCGGTGATCTCGCGGCCGTTGATGCGCATCCGACCCTCGCTCGGCTTGATGTAGCCACCGACCGCCTTCAGCAGGGTCGACTTGCCGCAGCCGGACGGTCCGAGCAGCACGAAGCGATCGGAGCGGTCGACGGAGAAGCCGACGCGTTCGGTCGCCGTGATCACGGCGCTGGAGGTCCTGTAGCGCAAAGTGACGCCATCGACATCGAGCAGCGCAGACATCAGTTGCCCTTCAGATCATGCGCGACCGGCAGGTAGTAGTCGGTCCAGGCCTTGGGCTGGGTCTTGATGGTGCCGATCTTGGCGAGATGCGCGGCGAACTTCATCGTGCCCTGCGGCTCCAGGTTCCACTCCATCATGCCGGGCTCCTTGAGCCAGGCGAGCAGATCCTCGACCGAGGTCTTGTCGCCGGTGATCTCCTTGTAGATCTCCACCGCCGTCCGGGTATCGCTGCGGATCAGGTCTTGCGCCTCCTTGGTGGCGTCGCGGACCGCCTGGATGATCTTCGGGTTGGCGTCCGCGAACTTCGTCGTGGTGAAGAACTGCGCCTGGCTGAGCGGTCCACCCATCACGTCGGGCGAATTCATCACGACGTGCGCGCCGGGGACGTTCTTCAATTCGAGGAACGTATAGGGCGGAATCGAGAAATGGTTGTGCACCTCGTGCTGCGGGTTCGAAAGCGCGGTATAGGCGTCGGGGTGACCGAGCTGCACGGTGTTGGCGTCGAGCTTATTCCACTGGTCGGCGCCGAACGCCTCGGCGGCCGCGATCTGCAGCACGATGGCCTGGGTCGAGACCTTGACGGTCGGCACCGCGATCTTGTCGGTGGGACCGAAGTCCTTGATCGACTTGATGTTGGGATCGCGGCTGATCAGGGTCATCGGCTGTGCGGAGGTCGCGACGATACCCTTCACGCCGCCGCGGGTACGGTCCCACAACAACAGCAGATTGCCGGTGCCGGTGTTGAGAATGTCGACGCTGCCCGACAGCAGCGCATCGGTCTGCGCGCCGCCGCCGGAGAAGGTCAGCCATTTGGTGGTGACGCCGGGCACGCCAAGCGCGGCAGCATGCTTCTCGATCAGCTTGTTCTTCTCGATGATGTGGCTCGGCATGTAGAAGATGCCGGGCTGGCGCGACAGCGAGACCTCGGTCTTCTGCTGGGCCTGTGCGGCGTCATTCCAGGCCGCCGCGACCAGCAGCGCGGCCAGCAGGCCGGCGGCTCGTGCGGCCGAGCGCCCGAACTTCTCGAACATGGGACATCCCTCCTCGCGTGCCGGCTCCTTCTTGACGGCCGGCGGAGAGATGCACTAATGCATTAGTGCATCTCTGACAAGGGCTGTTCTGCCCTGCGACATTCGAGCCGGACGTCCGACCAAATGGCATTGCCCGCGACGCCTGCTGCGGTTCTCCCGCCCGAACGGCTCGATCCGAGCCGGCGTGCGGCACCGCAGGTCTTCGAGCGGTTGCGCGACCAGATCATCGCGCTGGCGCTGCCGCCGGGAGCGCCATTGTCGCGGCCGGCGCTGCAAGCCGAGTTCGGCCTCAGCTCGACACCGATCCGGGACGCGCTGATGCGGCTGGCCGAAGAGGGCCTGGTCGACGTCTTCCCGCAGCATGCAACCCTGGTCAGCCGCATCGACGTGGCACGCGCGCAGCAGGCGCAGTTCCTGCGCCAGGCGCTGGAGCTCGAGATCGTGCGGCTGCTCGCGCTGACGCCGGCGGCGGCCCCGATCGACGAGCTGCATGCCCTGATCGCCCAGCAGAGACGGTTCGCCAAGGACGGCAACTTCACCTCGTTCACGATCGTCGACAACGCATTCCATGAGCGGCTCTACACCGCCGCGGACAAGCACGAGCTGTGGAGTCTGGTCCGCAGCCGCAGCGGTCACATCGACCGGCTGCGCCGGCTGCATCTGCCTTCGCCCGGCAAGGCGCAGACCATCCTGCGCCACCACAAGCAGATCGTCGACGCGATCGCCGCGGGCCGGCCGGACGAGGCGCAGACGCATCTGCGCGAGCACCTGACCGGCACGCTGAGCGACCTCGCGACCATTCGCGGCCGCTGGCCGGACTATCTCAGCGGCTAGCGGCCCGCCCAATCGGAGGACATAAGCGGTGTCACGCCGCACCCCGGCACGTCGCTCCTGTGGCCACTCCGTCCCGTGCAGGTCCGCATCGTCTCCCACCCGTCGCGCCGCCCGGGATCGTCGACCTTAGACATGTGCTCAAATATTGTGCATTCAGCGCGACTGCCCTCGCCGGGACGAGGCGATTGTGAAGCGCTCCGCGCCCTGCAACTACGGCGCGAGCGCCTCGAATGCAGGCACGGCGCCCGGATGGTCCACCCTTCGCCCGCACGGGACATCGATCACCGCGTCCCATCCTGCATGTGACTTGCGCGGCGAAGCGCTTGCGGCGCGCCGCGAATTGGGCAAAACCTTTACAACTGACCGTTGGTCTTGCTGCCAGCCAATCGGGAGATGCGGAGCGTGGCGAAGATTCTGGTCGTGGACGACGATCCGCTCATGCAGCTGACAATTCAGCGCGTGCTCGAACGCGCCGGTCACGTCGTCGGAATCGCCGGTGACGGCCAGAAGGCGCTCGTCCGCTTCAAAAGCGAGAGCTTCGACCTGGTGATCCTGGACATCTTCATGCCGGGCATGGACGGGCTGGAGGCGATGCGCATGATCCTCAAGCAAACGCCGGGTGTTCCGATCATCATGACCTCGGGACGTCCCCACACCCCGACCTCGATGTCAGAGCCCGACTATCTTGCCATGGCCACCAAGCTGGGAGCGGTTTCCGCATTGCCCAAGCCGTTCAAGCCGGCAGCCCTCCTGACGATGGTTTCCGATTGCCTGGCATCGGCAGGCGATCAGGCTACTCGACCCAGGCCAGGCCACGATGCTGTTCCGAACTCCTGACAGCCGAAGCGAAGAGCCCCTGCTGAGCGGCGCGCAGCCCGCGAGCGAGGGTCCGCGGCTCGGCGGCCGCATCACGCTGACGACGCGACTGGCTGTCGCGATGATCCTGCTGGTCGCGATCGCGGTGTTCGCCGTCGGCTGGCTCGGCTACCGCAGCCTCGAGCGGGCGCTGCTGCCGCGCGCGCTCGATCGAATCGAGTCGCATTCGCGCCTGATGGCGACCGAGCTCGAAAACTATGTCGGCGGTGCCCGCAACGACATCAACGGCTATCGCGCCTCGCCAAATCTGGCAACGTTGATACGCACGCTGAAGACGGGGGCTCCCGATCCCCGCGAAGGGCTGCCGGCGCAGTCGTGGCGCGAGCGGGTCGCAATGCGCTACTTCGCTGAGCTGCAGGCCAAGCAGACCTACGCGATGATCCGCCTTGTCGGGATCGAGAACAATTATCGCGAGCTGATCCGGGTCGACCGGCTCGGGCCGGGCAACACGGTGCGGATCGTTCCGGAGGACGAGCTGATCACGCGCGGCGAGCGCAACTACATCAAGGAGACGCTGAGCCTGCCGCCCGGCGGCATCCGGCTCTCGCCGATCATTCTCGACGGCAACACGACGGATCCCAAGACAGGCGTGCCGATGCTGTGCGTCGGCACGCCGGTGTTCGCGCCGGACGGCAAGCCGTACGCGATCCTGATGATCGATCTCGACATGCGCCCGATCTTCGCGCATCTGCGCACCGCGGCCCGGCCGGGCGCCCAGCTCTACGTGGTGAACGCCCGCGGCGACTATCTCTTCCATCCCGAATCAGACCGGGAATTCGCCTCCAAACGCGGCCGATCGACGCGATGGCAGGACGATTTTCCGACGCTCGCCGGCGCGACGGGCAGCGCCGAGAGTTTCGCGCGGATCCTGCACGACGAGGCCGATCGTCCCGGCGGCGTCGCCTTTGCTCCGGCGCTGCTCGCGGGACAGGAATGGGTGGCGGTGATCGAGACGATCCCGAACACCGCCTTCATGGCGCCCGCCCTCGCCATCCGCAAGACGGCGATCGAGGTCGGCCTGATCGCGATGCTGTGCGCAGCAGCGCTCGCCTTCGTGGTCGCGCGCTCGCTGACGCGACCGATCAACCAGCTGACCCAGGCCGTCGAAGGCGTGGGCCGCGGCGAGGCGGTGAACATTCCGCTCGAAGCGGTCGGCGAGACCGGCGTGCTGGCGCGCGCCTTTGCCCGCGTGCTGGACGAGGTTCGCACCAAGACCGCCGAGCTCGAGCGCGAAGTCCAGGAGCATTACCTGACCGAAGCGGCGCGCGACCATTTCGCCGCCCGCGAACGGCTCTACAGTGCAGCGGTGGAATCGTCGAACGACGCGATCGTGACGCTGTCGCTGGACGGCACCATCACTGCGTGGAATCCGGCAGCCGAGGCCATGCTGGGCTACTCCGCCGAGGAGGCCGTGGGCCGCCGTGCGGATTTCCTCGTGCCGCCAGAGCGCATGGCCGAGGCCCAGGACATTCTGGCGCGCATGGCCCGCGGCGAGCGGATCCAGCACTTCGAGACGGTGCGGATCCGCAAGGACGGTGAGCTGGTCCAGGTCTCGCTCAGCGTCTCGCCGATCAAATCACCGACGGGCCAGATCATCGGCGCCTCCAAGATCGCACGCGACGTCACCGAGAGCCGCCGGACCGAGCTGGCGCTGCGCCAGCAGACCGAGGAGCGGCGGCGCATCTTCGAGACGTCGCGGGACCTGATCCTCATCACCGACCGCAATGGCATCCTGGTCCAGGTCTCACCGAGCGTGGAGACGATTCTCGGCTATACGCCGGCCGAGATGATCGGCCGCAGCGGCGCGGATTTCATCCACTCCGGCGATCTGCTCAAAGCACGCGAGGAGCTTCGCGCCTCGCGCCTCGGCCTGCGCGCACGCACCTCCGATTGCCGCTACGTCCACAAGGACGGCCGCGTGGTGACTCTGTCTTGGACCTCGAACTGGTCGGAGCCGGTGCAGCGCCACTTCTTCATCGGGCGCGACATGACCGAGAGCCGGCTGGCGCAGGAGACGCTGCGGGAGAGCGAGCAGCTCGCCCGCAACATCATCGAGACCGCGCTCGATGCCTTCGTCCAGGTCGACGACAACGGCGCCATTCTCAACTGGAACTCCCAGGCCGAGAAGATCTTCGGCTGGTCGCGCGCCGAGATCATCGGCAAGGACGTGTTCGACGTGATCACGGTCGGGGACGTCGGCGAGGAGCTGCGCGAGGCGCTCGGCCGCATCCTGATGACCGGACAAGCGAGCGCGCTCGGGGTCGGCCGTCGGCGCGAGGTCATGGTGAAGCGGCGCGACGGCCGCGAGTTCAAGGCCGAGCTCAGCGTGACCGCGCTGAAGACCCGCAACGGCTTCGTGCTGAACGGCTTCTTCCGCGACCTCACCGACAAGATCGCGACCGAGGAGCGGATCCGCCAGTCCGAGAAGATGGAGGCGATCGGCCAGCTCACCGGCGGCATCGCGCACGACTTCAACAACATCCTCACCGTGATCACCGGCACAATCGAGATTCTCGCCGCGGCCGTGGCCAAGGAGCCGCAGCTCGCCGCGATCACCAGGATGATCGACGAGGCCGCCGCGCGCGGTGCCGATCTCACCCAGCATCTGCTCGCCTTTGCGCGCCGGCAGCCGCTGCAGCCGCGCGAGGTCGACGTCAACACGCTCATGATCGACACGGCCAAGCTGCTGCGGCCGACGCTCGGAGAGCAGATCGAGATCGAGTCCGTCTTCCAGGACGAGACCTGCGTGGCGCATGTCGATCCGAACCAGCTCGCCACGGCGGTCATCAACCTCGCGCTCAATGCCCGCGACGCGATGCTGAATGGCGGCAAGCTCATCCTGGAGACCGGCTGGGCCGACCTCGACGAGAACTACGCAAGTCTCTACGACGACGTGCGGCCCGGTCGCTACGCGATGATCGCGGTGAGCGACAGTGGCAGCGGCATTCCGGCCGCCATCATCGACAAGGTGTTCAATCCGTTCTTCACCTCGAAGGGGCCGGGCAAGGGGACGGGGCTCGGATTGTCGATGGTGTACGGCTTCGTGAAACAATCGGCCGGACACATCAGGATCTACAGCGAAGAAGGCCACGGCACCACGATCCGGATGTACCTGCCGCCGGGCAGCGAAGAGGCCGTCACGCAGCCATCGGGCGCCGCGCCGGCGATCCAGGGCGGCCAGGAGACGATCCTGGTGGTGGAGGACGATCGGCTGGTGCGCGGCTACGTTCTCGCCCAGCTCCATGCGCTGGGCTATGCGACGCTGGAGGCGGCCAATGCCGCCGAAGCGCTGGCGATCACCAATGCCGGGGAGCCGTTCGATCTGCTCTTCACCGACATCATCATGCCGGGGACGATGAACGGCCGCCAGCTCGCATCCGAGATCCAGCGGATTCGCCCGGCGCAGCGGGTCCTATTCACCTCCGGCTACACCGAAAATGCCGTGGTGCATCACGGTCGGCTCGACGAGGGAATTCTTCTGCTGCCGAAACCGTACCGCAAATCCGAGCTCGCCAAGATGATCCGCAAGGCGCTCGCCGCCACCGAGGCTTGAGCAATGCGGCTTGAGCAATGCGGCTTGACCATGCGGCCTGACCAACGTGGCCTGGCGCTTGCCATTGCCGCTGCTCCAGAGCGAGGCCACCTGCGGCGGCCCGGCCATCGGCTCAATTGGCGCGCGACGCCGTCATCACGATACGGATCAGATCGGCCGCGTTGCGCGCGCCGAGCTTCTTCATGATGTTGGCGCGGTGATCCTCGATCGTGCGCGGGCTGATGCCCAGCGTGCGCCCCGCCTCCTTGTTCGAGGCCCCCGCCGTGAACTGTTCCAGGACCTCGCGCTCGCGCCGCGTCAGCGGCTCGCGGCCGGGGAAATGCAGCGAGCCGATCTTCGGCGAGGCGTTCTCCTTCTGCCGCCGCGCGAACGCGCCGATCGCCTCGTTCAGACGGGCCACGATCTCACTGCCGCGGAACGGCTTCTCGATGAAGTCGAGCGCCCCGTTCTTGATCGCATTCACGGCCATCGGAATGTCGCCCTGGCCCGAGATCATGAAGATCGGAGCCGGATAGTCCTCGCCGTGCAGTTCCCTGAGAATGTCGAGACCCGACTTTCCGGGGATGTGCACGTCGAGCAGGATACAGGCCGGTGTCCTGCTCCGCGCCACCGCCAGGAGCGCGGCGCCGTCCGCAAAACAGATCACTTCATACCCACCCGCCGACAAGACCATCGAGAGGGTGTCACGCACGGCTGGATCGTCATCGACGACAAAGATCTCACCGCGAGAAGTTGTTTGTTCGGCCATGGGCGATTGCTCTTGCAAAGGAGAAGAAACAATGAAAGCGCGTGTTATGATACCATACTCGTCGGGTGCTTTGGGCACCCGTATTTGTACGGTTTATGGTCCTAACCCACAAGTAGTAGCTGCAGATCGGTGACCGCCTTCACGAGACCACGATCTGGACACGATCTCAAGGCAGCCGTCGTGAGCGGCATGCTGCTCTGCAAAACACATCAACGTCGACAGCGTCATGATCGACATCAAGCTCTGATCGCATCGGCGTTGCCGGCTTGCACCACGCCGAACGGGCATGCTCGGTGCCAGACTATTGCACGGCTCTTGCCACGAAAATCTGCACGGCATTTGACACAAGACGTGCAGCCGTCAGCCAGCCTTGCCCTCGTCTTGATCAGAGATCGGCGCGATTTGGACGTTGCACAGGATGTGCACTCTGGACCGCGGCTTGTGCCGATGCAGGTCTCTCAGGACCGATGCTTCGCGGCAACACTTTCGGCTGCGACGCCGCCCCAGGTGTGGACCACGGGCAGGCCGAGCGCAGTCTTGCCGAGATTGGCAAGGCAGATGCGCAGCGCCGCCAGATCGACCGGCTTCGGCAGACTCTGCAGGTCGATCCCGAGCGAGCGCGCGAACAGCCGGGCCTCAATTCGCTTCGCCGCATCCATGCCGCTGATCACGATCACGGAACCGGCGAAGCGGGTATCTGCGATGACCTTGAGGACCTCGGTCCCGTCGCCATCCTCGAGCATGAGATCGAGCGTCACGCAGTCGAAGCGCTTGTTGCGCACCTCGCGGATCGCGTCGCTGCAGGTGGCCGCGACCGTCACGGCATGGCCGGCCTGCTTGGCCGCCAGCGCGATCAGCGTCCGCGCGCTCCGGCCGGCTAGGTGCAAGTTCCGAACTCATGACCGGCATTGGTCGTTCCTGGACAATTTGACCGAGGTCATTGTCATACACGCCCGACCCTGCGGCGGCGTAAAGCGGTTCTCCGAAAACTGGCTCCCGGCCTTAGGACTTGCGCAGGATCCGGGGCGGCGCGTCTCCTCGTCGCTTCGCGCGCGGAAGCTTCCCGAGCGGTGGGCGAACGATGCGCCGCGCTGCCGGAAGGCGAATTAGTTGACGGTCGCTTCCTGGCCGCCGGAAGCGTTGCCACGCTTCTTCTTGTTCTTTCCCTTGATGAACTGGATGTCCATCTCGGAGCCGTTGACCCGGACCAACTCGCAGCGGCGGTAGGCGAGCCCCGTCGAGGACAGCAGCAGAAAGAACTCCTTCAGGTTCAATCCCTGGATCGATCCTTCGACCGTCAGCACCGCGTCGTTGTCCGAGATGGCGTTGAGCTGGCAGTCCCTGCGCCAGGTCCCGTCGATGCCCATGATGCAAACATCGTAGCCGCGGCTGAAGGTGACGCGCTCCGTACCTTTGTTCTCGTCAGACATCTTCGCGTCCTGCTCTGTTGGGCTGCGGGAACATCTAGTTGCCCGCGGCCGCGATCCTGGGCATTCCCGGAGCGGGCGCCTTCGCCGCGGAAGCGATCCCGCTCGGGCGATACAGGCCACGCCGGTCCGTGAGCGGCTTGAACACGTCGGTGAGGCCGACGACGGTCTCCGCAGCACCGAGTACGAGGAAGCCGTCCGGCTCCATCTGCTTGGCGAGCCGGCCGAAGATGTTGATCTTGGTGTCCTGATCGAAATAGATCAGCACGTTGCGGCAGAATACGACGTCGAACGTGCCGAGCTGGGAGAAGTCGTGCAGCAGATTGAGCTGCCGATGCTGGACCATGCCGCGCACGTCGGAATTGATCTGCCAGAGCTCGCCTGCCTGCTTGAAATATTTGACCAGAAGCTGGATCGGCAGCCCGCGCTGTACCTCGAACTGACTGTAGAGACCCGCTTTCGACTTCTCGAGCACTTCCTGGGAGAGATCGGTGGCGATGATCTCGATGCGCCATCCACTGAGCGCAGATCCCATCTCCTTGAGCGACATCGCCAGCGAATACGGCTCCTGGCCGGTCGAGCACGCGGCGCACCAGATCCGGATCGACTTGCGATTGGCGCGGGCCTTGAGGAGCTCCGGCATGATCACGTCACGGAAGTGATCGAACGGGACCTTGTCGCGGAAGAAGAACGTCTCGTTGGTCGTCATCGCTTCGACGACCTGACTGATCAGGGCGCTCGACCCGTCCTTCAGCTTCTGGACGAGATCGCTGATGCTGGCGAGACCGGCCTTGCGCGCGAGCGGAAGCAGGCGGCTCTCGATCAGATATTGCTTGTCGGCAGACAGATCGAGACCCGATTTGTCTCGAAGCAGCTTGCGCAGGAACTCATAATCAGGCTGGTTCACGGACGGCCTCTTCTGGGCAGACGAAGGGATCAGGCGGATTCGGCTGACAGCGCCTGGATGAGACCGACTTCCTGGAATTTGGCGGCGACAATCTCTTTGTCGAACGGCTTCATGATGTATTCGTTGGCGCCAGCGTTCAGCGCGCGCGAAATATGATCGATGTCGTTCTCCGTGGTGCAGAACACCACCTTCGGGCCTTCGCCGCCCGGCAGCCGGCGCAGGCGCCCGAGGAAATCATAGCCGTCCATGACGGGCATGTTCCAGTCGAGCAGAATGGCGTCCGGCAGGCTCTTGGTGCAGATCTCGAGCGCCCGCTCGCCATCCTCCGCCTCGACGACGGAGAAGCCCAGCTCCTCCAGGATACGGCGTGCGATCTTGCGCACGACGCTGGAGTCATCCACGACCAGACAGCTCTTCATTGTTGTCTCCCCTATGGGACGGTTGACGGACTAGGCGGCGATTGCTGCCTTCGGCAGGAGCTCGAGCACGCGATCGACATCGAGGATGACCATCAGCTGACCGTCGAGGCGGTGCACGCCGCCGGCGAGCTTCGCCATGCGCGGGTCGAGATTGACCGGGTTCTCCTCCCGGCTCTCCTCGGGCAGCCGCAGCACCTCGCCGATCTGATCGATCAGGAGACCATAGGACTCGCCACGCAGATCGACGCCGACCGCCATCGGCGGCTTGCCGTCCTCGGCACGGGCGAGGCCGAGCCGCGCCCGCATGTCGACGACGGTCACGATGCGGCCGCGCAGATTGAGGACGCCGGCGATCTCCGCCGACGACAGCGGCACCCGCGTCACCCGCTCCGGCATGAACACGTCCTGCACCCGGGAGATGGGCAGGCCGAACAGCTGACCGCCGATCATCGCAGTGACGTATTCGACGGCGGCGCCTTCGGTGGTTTCGATCTTGCTGCTCATCGCACGCTACTCCTGTCCGCTTGCTGTCACGCGGCCCGCCGGTTGGCTTCGGCGCGCGCCCGTTCCTCGATCTGTTCCTTCAGCGCCGCGATCAGGCCGGGACGGTCGAACTTGGCGATGTAGTCGTAGAGCCCGGCCTGGCGGCCGCGCTCGATCGCCGCCGGCGACACCAGCGACGACACCGCGATGACCGGCATCTGGTTCAGGTTCTGGTCGGCGCGGATCGCCTCGGTGAACTCGAAGCCGTTCATCTCCGGCATCTCGATGTCGGTGACGACGATGTCAAAGCTGTGCCCGGAACGCAGCGTGGCGAGGCCCTCGATCGCCGACGCCGCCGTGCGCACCTTGTAGCCGGCCGACTTCAACACCGGCGCCAGCATGTTGCGGAAGAACGGCGAGTCGTCGACCAAGAGCACCGACTGCGTCTGCGACTCGGTCGCCATCTCCTTGCGGATGAACCAATCGGCGAACGCCATCGGCAGGAAGTGGCCAACGTCGATCACTTCCGTCGCCTGGCCCTTGATCACCGCCGAGCCGAGGATGCCGTCCTTGGCGCCGGAGACCTGGATGTTGAGCCGCTCCTCGACGATGTCGATGATCTCGTCGACCACGAGGCCCATCGCCCGGGTCTCGTCGGCGAACACCAGGATCGGCTGCGAGCCCGACGTCTGCACCGACACGCCTTCCATCTGCACCAAGGGCATTAGCTGGTCGCGGTACTGCACCATGTAGCGGCCGTTGGAGATCTCGATCTTGTCGGCCGCGATCTCCTCCAGGCGCGTGACCAGCGCCAGCGGCACCGCCTTGGGCTGCGCCGTGCCGGCGCGGAACACCAGCAGCGAGGTGAGCTGCTCACCGCCGATGGCGTGATGCGCGGCGTGCTCGTCCGACACCGCCTGCGAGGCCGAGCCGGCGGCGCCGAGCGCCTTGGCGATACCGTTCGGATCGATGATCATGATCACGGCGCCGTCGCCCAGGATGGTGTTGCCCGAGAACATGTCGATGTGACGCAGCTTGGTCGACATCGGCTTGACCACGATTTCCTCGGTGTGGAACACGCAGTCGACCACGATGCCGAAGGTCTGGTTGCCGACCTGCGTCACCACGATGAAGCCGTTCTCCGGATCGGTCGACGAGCCGTCGTCGATCTTCAAGAGCTTCTTCAGATGCATCAGCGGCAGCAGCTTGTTGCGCAAGCGCAGCACCGCGGTGTCCTTGATGCGCTCGATGCGGTGCTCGGAGTTGGCGCGCGCGCGCACCAGCTCGACGACCGACAATTGCGGGATCGCGAAGCGGTCGCCGCCGGCTTCGACGATCAGCGCCGAGACGATCGCGAGCGTCAGCGGGATCTTGATGGTGACCGAGGTGCCCTCGCCGAGCACCGACTTGATGTCGATGGTGCCGCCGATCTGGTCGATGTTGGTGCGCACCACGTCCATGCCGACGCCGCGGCCCGAGACCGAGGTGACGGCGGCCGCGGTCGAGAAGCCCGGCTCGAAGATGAACTTGTGGATCTGCGCTTCCGTCATCTTCTCGAGCTCGGCCTCGGTGACGAGGCCGTTCGCCAAGGCCTTGGCCTTGATGCGCTCGGTGTTGAGGCCGCGGCCGTTGTCGGCGATGCAGATGATGATATGGCCGCCTTCGTGA
Source organism: Bradyrhizobium sp. SZCCHNR1051 (assembly GCF_032489615.1). Taxonomy (NCBI): domain Bacteria; kingdom Pseudomonadati; phylum Pseudomonadota; class Alphaproteobacteria; order Hyphomicrobiales; family Nitrobacteraceae; genus Bradyrhizobium; species Bradyrhizobium sp. SZCCHNR1051. The sequence continues at coordinate 209,923 of NZ_JAUEYJ010000003.1, forward strand.
TAGGCGGACAGCCGGATCGTGCCCTGCTCGGCCTTGCCGGCCGCGGCGCGCTCGGCCATCGTCTCCAGGCCGTGATCGGCGGAGTTGCGCACCATGTGGGTGAGCGGGTCCTTGATCAGGTCGAGCACCTGGCGGTCGAGCTCGGTGTCGGCGCCGTGCATCTCGAGCTCGATCTGCTTGCCGAGTTCGGTGGCGAGGTCGCGGACGATGCGCGGCAGCTTCTGCCAGGCATTGCCGATCGGCTGCATGCGCGTCTTCATGACGCCCTCCTGCAGCTCGGCGGTGACGTTGGACAGCCGCTGCAGCGGCACCTTGAACTCGGTGTCCTCGTTGCGGCGGGCGATCTCGAGCAGCTGGTTGCGCGTCAGCACCAGCTCCGAGACCATCGTCATCAGATGTTCGAGCGTGTCGACGTTGACGCGGATCGACTGGTTGGCGACCTTGTCGTTCTCGTGCACCTCGCCATCGGCATTGGCCTTGGCGCGCGCCGCCTTCTTCGGCGCCTCGGCCTTGGCCTCTGCTTCCGCCTTGGCAGGCCCGGCCTTGGCAACCGGCGCCGGGGCAGCGGCTTTGGGCTCAGGCGCCTTCTCATGCGCGGGCGGCAACTCGATCGCGGTCTCGCGGAAGGCCCGCTCGAGCTCGTCGAGCGACACTTCGCCCGGACGCAGCGGACGCTCCAGCGTCTGGTCGATCAGCGAGCCGTGCGTGACCGCGGGCGCGGCCGGCGCTGCAGGCGCAAGCGGTGGCGCGGTCTCGCCGGCCATCGCGATCGGCTCCGCCGACGCGGCCATTGCCGCCATGCCGCGCTCGACCATGGCTTCGAGCTCGCTGATGAGGTCGCGGTCCTCGCCTTCGGGCTCGGCCTCGTTGGCCTCGAGCTGTCCGAGGATGTCCTTGATGCGGTCGATGGTGGTGAGGATCAGCGTCACGGCCTCGCCGGTGACCGGCATGCCGTCGCGGAACTTGCCCATCAGGGTCTCGGCGGCATGCGCCAGCGCTTCGAGCCGCGGCAGGCCGAGGAAGCCGCAGGTCCCCTTGATCGTGTGCACCAGCCGGAAGATGTTATCGAGGATCTTGGCGTTGTTCGGCTCCTGCTCGAACCGCACCAATTGATTATCGACGGTGTCCAGGCTCTCGCTGGTCTCCGTCAGGAACTCACGCAACAGGTCATCCATGAAACTGGCCTTCCAAGAATTGGCGCCGCGGTCACGGGGCGACCGCTGATCCCTGTCAGAGCAACGGTCGGTCCCAGCCTTCACCAGCCGCGCGGATCGATACCCGGCCCTCGCTGACTGGGCTGAACAGACTTTCTGTCCGTGCCATCGTTAGGTGGGGCTTTTATCCGTCCCGTTAATTTTATTGTCCGTGCTAATACGGACGTAGCATCAACCTCTCAGGCTGCGGCGAGCCCGGCCCCTTCGGCGGCCGGAATGTCAAGGCATCGCTTCGGCCGGCGCGACTGCGCGATCCTCTCGCTCGATCAGCGCCCTGATCTCCTTCAGCGCCTTGTACAGCGCTCCTTCCGTGACATGACGATCCACCGTCTCGGCTTGGCCGGCGGCTTCCGGAATCGCCCTGCGCAACTCGTTCATGCAGGCGAGATAGGACGCGCGATAGCGGATCGCGTCGTTCTTCAGATACATTGTCTGGACGCAGAGATAGAGGCGCTTGGCCGGCGTATCGGCGGTCTCGGCGGTGACGGTGTCGCGTTCGCGGAGTATAGGCGCGTCGCCTTCGACGATGAAGCGGGCGCGCGTGTTCGAATTCACGATGACGCTGTCGCCGATCACGATGCGCTCGAAAGGCTTCAGCTCGACCCGCAGGGGCATGACCCAACTCTCCTCTCAGAAGGCTCCTCTCGGGAGTCTCCTCTCGGGAGCGGCGTCGTCGGCAGGCTGCATTCGCGTCGACACGACGTTGCTCTCGTGCTCGCTGTCCGGCTGATCCGGCGCCGCAGACGCCGAAGCCGAGCGACGTCAATCTTCGATTATTCTAGAGCCGAAAACGGCGGGGCAAGCCCCGCCGCCTCCGATGTTCGTGGGTGCCGCCCGCGCCTTAGCGCAGGAGCTGCAGCACGCTCGCCTGCGACTGGTTGGCGAGCGACAGCGCGGACACCGCGATCGACTGGCGGGTCGACAGCGCCTGGCTGTTGGCCGCTTCCTCGTTGGTGTCGGCCAGCGTCAGGTTCGACGAGCCGGTCTGCAGCACGTTGATCAGGTTCTTGTTGAAGTCCTGACGAACCTGCACGACCGAGAGGTTCGAACCCAGCGTCGAGGCCTCGTTGCGCAGCGTGGAGCTCGCGGTGGTGAGCACGCCGATGACCTTGTTCGCCGAGCTGTTGTCGAGGAAGTCGGTGCCCGAGGTCAACGTCGAGAGGCCGAGGCCCGCCGAGTTGAACGTGACACCAGTGATCGACAGCGTCGACTTGCCGGTTTCGTTGAAGGTCAGCTTCAGCGTGTCGCCGTTCAGCAGGTTGATGCCGTTGAACGAAGCGTCAGCAGCGGTCGTGTTGATCTGCGCCAGCACGTTGTTGTACTGGGAGACCAGGCTTGCGCGCTGCGTCTGCGCGGTCGCATCCGCCACCGGAGCCGCCGCCGTCAGACCATTGAAGGCCTGGCTGGCCGCAGCCGACGTACCACCGATCGCGCCGATCGTGGCCGAAGCCGCGTCGTTGGTCGTGGTGATCGAGATCTTGCCGGTGGACGAGTCGACCGTGGCCTGCAGGTTGTTGGCTGCGAGCTTGGCGTTGAGATCGTTCAGCGACTTGACCTGTCCTGTCCCTAGACCGAACGTGATGCTGGTCGCCGTGCCACCTCCTGTGGCGCCGACCGTCAAGGTCTGGCCTGACAAGCCATCGCCGACGGCAGTCAGCCCGAGCTTGCCCAAGGTGCCGGTGCTGCCCGAGAGCGTCAATCCCGCCGCCGGAGGCGTCAGGGTGATCGCACCCGCGGTGATCGACGCGGTCACGCCGGTCTGGGTCTGGATCGCCGACAGCAGGTTGCTGACGCTGTCGCCGATGCCGATGTTGGTGCCGGACGAGGAGGTGCCGGTGACGAAGGTGAAGGTGGTGCCGTTGACGACCAGCGTCTCACCGGAGGTGATGCCGGTGGCGAGGTTGTTCGACGCGGTGCCTGCCGTACCCGACAGCTTGGTCGAGCCGGTGATCGCCACCGCGCTCGAGGTATTGTCGTTGTTCACGACCGAGCCGGTCACAGCCGTCGAGCTGGAGCCGAGCAGGTCGGTGGCGGTCGCGCCGGTCAGAGCCGCCGAGGTCACGCTCGACTTGGTGGAGTAACCCACCGCGCTCTGCAGCACCTGGTTGGCGATCGACTTGGCGCTGTCGACGAGCTTCTGCAGCGAGGTGATGCCGGTGTTGGCGGCCTGCAGCACCTGCACGCCGTTGCCGATGCCGTCGAGCAGATTGGAGATGTCGGAAGCGCGGTTGTCGAGACCCTGGGCGGTGAAGAAGTTGGTCGGATTGTCGAGCGCCGAGTTGACCTTCTTGCCCGTGGAGAGGTTGTTCTGCGTGGTCGCGAGGAGCTGAGCCGTCGACTGGAGCGAGAGCAGGTTCTGGCGAACCGACGCGGAGAGGACGATACCTGACATTGTCATTCCCTTCTGGATGAACATGAGTAAACATCGCCGCACCGTTCTGTCGGCGATGGCGCAGACTGGTCCGCGGAATCCTACCCGTTCGTTAAATTGATCCCGGAACGGCCGCGCGCGGCATCCGCCCCCGCCGTTAATCCTAATTGGCCGCTAATCAGTTCGATCAAATGCGCGCAGACCGCAGAGACTCGCGGTAAAATGGCGCGCTGACACGGCCTCGCGGTCGGCGTGCGCCGATGCGCGGCGTGACCGTTAAGGCAGCGCTAACTATGAGCTTGCGGAAGAGCGGCCGACTACGAGGGGACGCGGTCCGCGCGCGGGAGGACGATCTCGACGCCGGCGGTCCGGCCGCGCGGCTCCTTGAGCTCCAGACGTCCGTTCGAACGCCTGACGAAATCCTCGACCATGCGGATCTCCGAGAAGGCGGGATCGGCCGGAGAGGCATCCGCCGCGCTCACTGACGCCGTCAACACGATCAGCACGTCGGAGGAAATGCCGTCGGCACCCGAGGCGTCCGCACGCATGCGCCTTGCCTCGATGTCGATGCGGCCGCCATGCTCCAATCGATGTCGGGCCCCGATCGCAAGACACAGCAGTGCCGCCATCAGTTGTCCCGGATCGGCGAAGACGGCCGGCACGTCCGCGCCCACCGATGTCGTCACCTCGACCTCGGTGCCCAATGTCGGACGAAGCAGACGAGCGACGTCGATCAGGAGCTCGTTCAACTCCACCGCACATGGCAGCGGCGGCCGGCCTCTTGCGAACGACAGAAGCTGCGAGGTCAATCGAGCGCCACGAGTCGCAGCCTCGTCGATCAGACGCGCGACGGCCGCCAGTTCGGGCTTGTCCTCGACCGCTTCGGCGAGAATGTCGATGGTCCCCGTGATCACGGTGAGAATGTTGTTGAAGTCGTGCAGCAGGCCACCGGCAACCTGACCGACGATCGCCATTCCTGGGTGGATGTCCGGCGTCGCTGCGGCCGGAATGTCTACGCCCGCGCTTGGCAACGACTGGTTGGACCGCTGGTAGGTGGAAGAGGCCATGAATCCTGCATTACCTGTTGGGGGGGAGGACGGCGGGGCTACCGGGACGCAAACGAACGGACGCCGCTGCAACGTTCAGCTTCGTCGTGGCGCTCAGTCTCATCGCTGACCATCGATCGCGCTCCAGCTGGATGCAGCATCAGGCGGACTCCTGCTCCTGCAATGACGACAACCTCGTCACCGCCAGTCGCAAAACACCGGCCGATGCCTCCACTCGCGACGAGGGTTGCATCCGACAGGAAAAGATCCGTCAACGAATCAGCGCGCTTATTAGCGATTTTGGCTTCAAGATGTCCGCTGTCAATGCGGCCGCATGCTACGTGGTGTTCGTGCCCGCCGGAGCTGCGGCGGCCGGAGCAAGAAGGAGGCTCGCCGCAAGCGCGTTACGCTGCTTTCACCAGCCGAGGCGAGGCTGATGCGTGCCGACTGTATACAACAGCGCGCTATCAGATCAGCACATCGCACACATGTTGATGGCCAAATGCGCAACCGCGCATCCGCGCCCGTCTGCACGACAACGAGCACAGCAGGAACGAATGGCCTTTACTGGGAATATTACCCGTGATTCTTCTTGTCAGCGGATGGGACGCAGTTCTATGGAACCATGAGTGCATTGAGATCTGCGAGGCTCCGTTACTGCAATGCAGGAGATGGCTTTGGACCCCAGCTTGCGTTCTCCGAACGGCTTCCTGTCGTCACTGACCGACGATGACTTCGAGCTGATCCGACCCTATCTGCGGACCGTGGATCTGGTGCAGGACACCATTCTCGCCGAGGTCGGCGAAAAGCTTTCGCGCATCTACTTTCCTCATCGCGGCGTCATCTCGCTGGTCGTGAACCTCGCGCGCGGAGAGCGTGTTCAGGTGGCGATGATCGGTCGCGATAGTCTCTTCGGAAGCATGTCCCTGCTCGCGGGCGGCGATCCGGTGGTGCTGAACAGCGCGGCGGTCCTCGTTCCCGGTGCTGCATCGGTCGTCGACATCGACAAGGTACGGGCGGCCGCCGAACAGAGCCCCTCGTTTCGCGCGCTGATGTTGCGCCACGCACTCGCCATCTACGTGCAGAGCCAGCAGACCGCCGGTTGCAACGCCGCCCACACCGTCGAGTCGCGTCTCGCCCGTTGCCTGCTGCAGACGCATGACCTTTCAGGCGGCAACAAGCTCTACATCACCCAGGAGGCCCTGGCGCAGATGATCGGCGCCCGGCGCAACAGCGTCTCGCTGGTGGCGAGCACGCTGCAGCAGGCGGACTTCATCCACTATAGCCGCGGCCATATCGAGATCATCGATCTGGACGGGCTGAAGAAGACGGCGTGCGAGTGCTACGGTACGGTGAAGGCCCACTACGAGAATCTGGTCCGGCCACGCAGCGTGCCGTGAGCAGGCGTCGTTCCGGCCCTCGCTCGTCGCGCGCCGTTGCCTCGCCGAGCGCCCTTGCCTCCGTACAACTACGGCCCGTGGCATGATCCCCATCGTCGGCACCGCTGGAATTAACGCGCTGTTCAACGGGCGCTGATAATTGTCGACGTGCTGACGAGCGCGAGTTCCAAGAGGCGTCGAATAATCTTCGTGCTGATATACCTCGCCCGTGTTCGGCTTTTGACCAAACGCGCGGAGTAATGACATGGCCTTTGATCTGTCGATGCCGATCCTGGTGGTCGATGACTACGCCACTATGATCCGGATCATCCGCAACCTGCTGAAGCAGCTCGGATTTGAGAACGTCGACGACGCCAGCGACGGATCGGCCGCGCTCTCGAAGATGCAGGCGAAGAAGTACGGTCTGGTGATCTCCGACTGGAACATGGAACCGATGACCGGCTACGACCTGCTGCGGGAGGTGCGCGCCAGCCCGGAGCTGTCGAAGACCCCGTTCATCATGATCACAGCCGAGTCGAAGACCGAAAACGTCATCGCCGCCAAGAAGGCCGGCGTGAGCAACTACATCGTCAAGCCGTTCAACGCGGCGACGCTCAAGACCAAGATGGAAGCCGTGTTCGGCCCGGCCGAATAGCCGAGCTCCGTGGGAATGTCCTGCGCGGCGGCCGGACCGGTGTTCGGCCGCTTTCTCTTTGGCGGGCGAACTCCGCGTGGTTGACGACGGCAGGACGCATACATCGCCGTGCCCTCCCGTAGTCGTACGGAAACCAAAATTTACGAGGGGGTCAGAGCCGGCCGATAGGCATAATCCTGCTTGCCGATGACCGCGTCAGGGTGGCAACGGGACAGGGAATTCATGCGCAACGAACTCCTCGTGATCGAAGATGCCGCCGTGCATCTTTCCATCTTGCGAAAGATTGCAGCACAGGCCGGCTTCAACACGACGGACGTGAGCCCGGTCGACGCAGCCTCGATCGTCCTGCAGAAGAGGAACTTGGACTGCGTCATGCCGGACCTCTCGCTGGACAACCGCCCCGGCACCGAGGTTCTCGAGCTGAACATAGATTCTCCCTTCTGGAAGCCGATCGATCTGATGCGGCTCCGGCAGACTCTGAAGCAGATCGCGCAGGAGACCGATTGCCGGCGGCTGGTCAGAGCGGCGGGCTGGTAGCAAGCGATGAGCAACAAGAAACGCTTTCTGGGAGCGCCTGCAGCGATCGCGCTGATCCTCATCTGCGTCATTGCCGGCAGCAACCTGTTCTTCCTCACCAACCTGCGCGAGAACGCGCTTCAGCACGCCGAGGAAGATCTCAGCCGCCATAGCCTCACGCTTGCAGAGAACGCCGACCGCTCGGTGAAATCGGTCGACCTCGTGCTCACCAGCGTGCGCGACTACCTGGTGCGCGGCGGCGCCATCGACGCTGCAGCGTTTCGCAAGGTCGCGTCAGACCATCAGACCCACCTCCTGCTCAAGGAGAAAATCGCGGGACTGCCGCAGATCGATGCGGTGACGCTGATCGACGCACAAGGCGGGCTCCTGAACTTCTCGCGCTACTGGCCGATCCCGGACGTCAACATCGCCGACCGCGACTATTTCAAGGCGCTGAAGGCCGACCCTGCACTGCGGACCTTCCTCAGCACGCCGGTTCAGAATCGCGGCGACGGCACCTGGAACATCTATTTTGCCCGCCGGCTCGACGATTCCAATGGCGAGTTCATGGGCATGATGCTCGGCGCCATGTCCGTGCCCTATCTGGAGAACTTCTTCGGCTCCACCGCGCAGGGTCTCGATGCCGCGGTGTCGCTGATCCGCGAGGACGGTACGCTGCTCGCGCATTTTCCGCCTACGAGCGAGATCGGCAAGCCGACCTCCGGCTTCGGTCACCGCGCGCTGTCGGCCGGCGGCGTGCTGCGCGAACCCTCCGCACGAACCGGCGAGATGCGCCTGCGGGCGGCAAAGATGCTGCCGAACTATCCCGCGATGATCGTGGTGTCGGTGTTCGAGCACGACGTCCTGAAGGCCTGGCGCGACATGGCGACGCTTCTGGTCATCGTGTCCCTGGTGAGCGCGATGGCCGTGTTCGCGGCCGCCGTCCTGATCTCACGCTGGTGGGAACGCCACGAGCACCTGATCGAGGCCGCCGAGGCCGCGAACGCGGCGAAGTCCACCTTCGTCGCGATGATGAGCCACGAGATCCGCACGCCGATGAACGCGGTGCTCGGCCTCGCCACGACGCTGCTGGAGACCAATCTCGATCCCGAGCAGCGCCGCTCGGTGGTGGCGATCCACAATGCCGGCGACAATCTGCTCGAGATCCTCAACGACATTCTCGACTTCTCCAAGCTCGAATCCGGCCAGCTCTCGCTCGAGGACATCGCGTTCTCCGCCGAGGCCCTGGTCCACAACACGCTGAGCATCATCGGTCCGCGGGCTTCCGCCAAGGACCTGAAGCTGAGGAGCGTCAGCGACCCGGCCGTGCCGCCGGCGCTGGTCGGCGACGCCGGCCGCATTCGCCAGATCCTGCTCAACCTGGTGTCCAACGCGGTCAAGTTCACCTCGTCCGGCGAAGTGGTCGTCACGACGCGCTGCATCGAGAAGGATGACGAGAAGGCGACGGTGGAATGGACGGTGACCGACACCGGCATCGGCATTGCCGCCGACAAGATCGGCTCGCTGTTCGCGAACTTCGTCCAGGCCGACAATTCGATCAGCCGCCGGTTCGGCGGCTCCGGACTCGGGCTTGCGATCTGCAAGCGCCTGATCGAGCAGATGGGGGGTGACATCAAGGTCACCTCGACGCTGGGCAGCGGATCCACCTTCTCGTTCCGCCTGACGCTGCCGATTGCCGAGACCATCGCGGTGCCAGAGCAGAACGACGACGGCATCTACACCTCGCTGCAGAACCGGATCGCGGCGTTCGGCCGGCCGCTGCGCGTCCTCGTGGTCGACGACAATCCGACCAATCGCCTGGTCGCGACCAAGATGCTCAAGGATTTCGACATCCAGACCGACACGGCCTGCGACGGCGCCGAGGCCGTCACCGCCGCCAGCCGCTTCAACTACGACCTGATCCTGATGGACGTCCGCATGCCGGAGATGGACGGCTTCCAGGCAACCCGGACCATTCGCGCGCGAGGCGAGCGCCGTTCCAACGTGCCGATCATCGCCTTCACGGCGAACGCCTTCATGGAGGATATTCGGGCCTGCCGGGAAGCCGGGATGAACGACTTCGTCGTCAAGCCGGCCCGCAAGAAAGCGCTCGTGGAAGCCATCCTGCGCGTGCTGCCCCTGCCCGTGCCGGTGCTGGACACCGTGGCGTCAGACGCCCCGCTGGTGCCGGCCCAGCCGGATGCCAGGGCCGCCGACATTGCCACCGACACCGAAATTGCTCCCGAAGCCGCGCTCGACCGCGAAGCCTATGCCGAGCTGGTCGGCGAGATCGGAGACGAGGCCGCGGAGGAGATCCGCGACGTGTTCTTCAGCGAGACGGATGCGCGGCTGAAGCAGCTCCGCCAGCTGACGCTCGACGGCGAGCGCATCAAGATCGGCCGCGAGGCGCATTCGCTGAAGAGCGCAGCCGGAACCTTCGGGTACCGCCGGCTTGCGACCTACGCGCTCGCGCTGGAGAAGAGCGCGCCACGCCTGTCCGCCAAGGAGTATGCCGAGCTGCTCGACAACATCGAGGCCGCCTACGCCGCCGCCCGCGCCCAGGAGCTGCAATATTGAAAGCGGGGGAGGCCGCAGGCCTCCATGGCGCAATCCGATCGGCGTCTCGCACGCCGCACCGCCGCGACGGGCTCGGACGACCGAGATGGCAAACGGGACCTTCACGACGCGGATTCGCTGAACCTGATCTTCATATTCCCTTACAATAAGTTGACGCCGTACTTCTACGGCTCACGATTTTCACAATCAACTAATCATGAGCTGCGAGACTCGGGGTCACATAGGAGATGTGTCCCATGTTTACTTTTGAAACCGCCGACCAGAAGGAAGTCAGGCGTTTCCGAATTGCGCAGTTCAACGGCCGGACCGCGACCGTGAAATCCGGCGGATCGACGATCACCGGCCACGTCCGTTCAGTCATGGAGAACGAAGCGAGCGTACCGCCGCGCTGGACCATTACGATCGTGCCGGCACCGCCCAAGGCGCAGGCGCCGCTGCGCCCGACCTCCCGGGTTCGCCCCTTCGCCGAGGATTATTTCTGACAGCACGGACGTCCGCGTCCCGCTCAGCGCGTTCGACCGAGCCGGTCGGACGCCGATCTTCATTGCCTGCAGCGCGGGGCACTGCGGGGGTCGAAAGCGCGAGCGCGGCATTCGCGCTCGTCCGCCGTCATCCGATCTGGTTGAGAAGTGCTGCGCGAACGAGCTCGGCTGTGTTGCGCGCGCCAACCTTGCGCATGGCCTCGGCGCGATGGCTCTCGAAGGTGCGGGGGCTGATGCCCATGCGCAAGGCGCCCTCCTTGTTCGAATGCCCCTCACTGATCAGCTTGAGAACCTCGTGTTCGCGCGGGGTCAGCGACTTGCTGGCCCGGCCGGGTGGTCGCGCGGGCGCCGCGCCCTGCTCGTGAGCCGGCACCGTCCGCGACAGCGGTCTTAACTGCCCGTGCGCGCCGGACATCTGGTTGACCAGGGCGCAGATCCGCTCGGTCTGCAGCAACGCGTTGTCGACGACCACCTGGACATGCCGGCGCTCGCCGGGCGTCCTGGCGATCTCGTCGCTGCGCTGCTTGATTTCCTCCATGTAGAGCATCAGGGCGGTGAGCGAACCGTTCAGCTGACGCGCCAAAGCGAGCGTGGCCTGGTCGTCGTGACGTCCCATCGCGAGCGGCGCAGATGTGCCGGAACGGGTCGCCAGGAGGTCCGGGTCGTTAACTCCTTGGCCGCCCGGAGCAGGTGCGGCATGAGCGTCGGAAAGGCTGTTGTTCAGCTGTGCCATGCCTCATTCTGACGCGGCGGCAGCTTTAACATGGTTAATTATACCGTCCGTAGCAATACGGGATTTTTCCCGACAACTCGTGCAACCGCCGCTAATTTTCCCAAAAGTTACAATCTGAAATGGTTAAGCCGGGCGTGATGCCGTGCTTCGGGAGACCCGTCCCTGGCGCGTGCCGCGACGCCTGTCCACGATGTCGTGCAATGCTACGATTGTTTCCTGACATTAATTTCGCACCAACTGTTTCGTGCTTCGATGAGCTCCGTGCTCGTCCGTGGAGACGAGCGACCTTGACATATAGCTGACAGCCTGACGCCAATGGGACCGGTCGACCGGATCTGGGAATTCCTGCAGCGGTTGTCACCGCTGACACGAAGCTGCCTGCTCAGCGAGCTCGAACGGCTGGAGCTGAGCGGCGTCGACATGCCGGGATCCGCCGACCTCCAGGCCCGGCTGCGCGCCGAGATCCGCAACAACAATGGCGCCGGCGGCCACCGCACCATCAATCCTTCGCGCTACTTCTTCATGCCCGTCGAGCAGCTTCTCATCGACGGTTCGCCGGAGCATGCCAATGAGGGCCGCATTGCCCGCGGCTCCCTCACGCCGATCTGGGAATGGATCTCGCGCGATCTGCTGCCGACCATGGCGCGAGACTACAACGCGCAGATGAAGGACCTGATCGCCGGGGACAAGCAGCGCGAGATCCGCCAGGTCGCGAGCGCGTTCCAGACCAAGGTGACGAAGTCGCTGGAAGGCACGTTGGCGCGCGCCGAGGGCATCGAGCAGGTCCGCAGCAAGCTGAAGGCCTATACGGCCTCGCCGTCGGTGTTCGACGACGTCGTCAAGCTGTTGAAGGCGCTGCGCGCCCGCGAGGAACTCGCTAAGTTCGCCGATTCGCTGCCGGACCGGATCGTTGAGTTCGACGATCCGCAGGTGAAGAAGATGGTGCTGCTGCTCGATGCGCTGCGCAAGAGGCAGCCGGAAGCCGTGCCCTTTGCGTTGACGCTGGTCGCCAAGCGTCTGAAGGAGCCCTGGCAGGTGTTGCGGCTGGCGACCAAGGCGGCGCGCTCGAAGAACGTCGCGGATGTCATCGCGGCGCCCTACGCCATGACCGTGCCGATGGTGCTCGATCAGCTCGAGGACAAGCGGCTCGCGCTTCGTGTCGCGTTGAAGAACAACCGCGTCGTGACCGCCAAGGAAATCCTCACCAGCATCTATGACATCGAGTATGCGATCCAGGTCCGCATCGATCGCATCGACGAGTCCGAGTGGGGCACGCGCCTGAACGCCATCATGGCCAATACCGACAGAATGGTGCAGGCCGAGGTCAAGCGCTTCCCCGCAGAAGTTGGGCACGTGCTCGGCTCCAACAGGCTGCGCAGCCATCGCTCGTTCGGCGGCCGCCTCACCTATTTCGCCTGGAAGGGCCGTGACGCGATCAAGACGGTGCTGCGGTCGGCAACCGGTTGACGGCCGCGCGTTCAAAGCGCCCTTCCGGCCATCCTATCCCTGGGCCATGCGCTCGCGCGCCGACTTGAAGCCTGCCACGAAGCGCGCCAGCGTGTCCGAGGTCTTGCCGCGCGGCAGCATCACTTCGATCAGCGAGAAGCGTCCGCGCCGATGCACCGCGCGCTCCAGCGCAGCGACGAGCTCGCTCCGGGTGGCGACGCGCTCGCCGGTGCCGCCGATGGAATTGGCGATGTCGGCATAGTGCCAGTCATCGAGATCGTTGAACCGCGACTCCGGCTGGAACACGCGCAGCATCTCCCAGCTGCAATTGTTGAACAGCACGACGATCGGATCGAGGCCGTAGCGGCGACAGTTGCCGAGCTCCCATCCGGTCATCTGGAATGCGCCGTCGCCGACCAGGATCAGCGGACGAAGGCCGGTCGCGGCCACGCCGATGCCGGCCGGCACGCCGAAGCCCATCCCGGCGTAGTAGCCCGGCGCGGCCAGCGCCGTGTTGTCGATCTCCATCGCGGTGAACAGACAGTCGCCGATATCGGAGGTCATCGGCATCCGGCCATGGCGATCGAACATGTCATTGATCGCGGTCGCGATGTCCGAAGGCGCGATCGGCGCACCATCGGCCGCGAGACCGCGCGGATAGGCCGAGCGCTGCCGCGGCAGGCCGGACGCCGCGGCCCGCGGCGTCGCGCGCTCGTCCAGCGCATCGATCAGATCGCCAAGCGGCATGTCGCGATAGGCGTGATGGCCGATCTGGACCTCACGGCTGGCGGCCAGGATCATGCGGCGCGGGTCCGGCGCCCGGTTGGACAGCGCGAAATTGGTGTCCGACAGGATGACGCCCAGCATCAGCACGAGATCAGCATTCTCGACCAGCTCCGTGATCGCCGGGTTGCCCGCGGCGCCAAGATAGGTGCCGGCGACGACATCGTCGGCCCTGTCGAGCAGGCCGCGGCCCATGAAGGTCGTCACCAGCGGCAGGCCCAGCTTGCGCGCGAGCGCGGCGATCCTGTCCTCGACGCCGTAGCGCCGGATTTCGACGTCGACGACGATCACGGGACGCTCCGCCTGCGCGATGCGGGCGAGGATCTCCTCGACGCATTCGTCGAGCGCCTCACGGCTGGCCCGCCGCGGCGGCAGCGGCACCACCGGCTCGACCTCGGCATCGACCATGTCGCGCGGAAATTCGAGATAGACCGGCAGCGACATCTCCTTCGCGCTGCGCAGCACGCGCGCAATCTGGGCCGGCGCGGTGGCCGGATCGGTCAGCACCGCCTGATCGCAGGTGATCTCCTTGAACACCGCGAGCTGCGTGTCGACGGTGCGGGCCTGGTGGTGTAGCAGAAAACCGGAGACGCGCTCACGCGCGCCGGGCGCGCCCGCGATCACCACGACCGGCGAGCGTTCGGCATAGGCGCCGGCGACCGCGTTCACGACGTTGAAGGCGCCGGCGCCATAGGTGACGACGGCGACGCCGAGGCCGCCATGATAGCGCGCGGCCGCATCCGCGGCGAAGCCGACCGCCGGCTCATGGCTCAGCGTGAAGCTCGGCAGGATGTTGCTCTCCTCGATGACCTTGAACAGCGGCAGCACGAAGTCGCCGGGAATGCCAAAGATCTCGCGGGCGCCGTGGTCCTTCAGGGCGGCGAGCAGCGCATGGGCAAGAGCAGGCATCCGGATCCCCTGAGCGTGGCGTGACGTTCAGCCGGTGCTACACGATGAGGGGCGGACTGCCAACCGCCGGCCGTTCGGTCTGCGAGCCGTACAGTCCGGATTGCCCCGTCCAAACTTCATGCTGGAGCGGCAAGGCCCGAGCTCACCCGCGCCACATCAGTTCGCCGTCAGCCGCAGAACCTGGGCGGAGGGTGCAACGCCATGCGGGACGGCAAGCGTAACCGTGAACAGGATGGCGACTGCCATGATCATGCAGAGCTTCATCATGACCGTCCTGCGATCGGTGATCGGCAGGAACAGGAAGAACAGCAGCATCGCCGCCAGCGCGAGTTCGAAAATGTAAGACATGGATGACCACCTCCGTTGCCAGGAGGATGGCGCAGGCCGGAAGCTCAGACTGTGCGTGCCGTCACATCCCGGCCGCCGCAGTGGGACCATGCAACCCAATCGATTGCCACCTCTCAGCCGTCGAACAGCGCGGCCTCGGTAAAGGCGAGATCGCCGAGACGCGGCGGATGCGGACCCTTGGCATATTTGCGTCCGCGCTTGTCCGAGTACCAGCCGGCCAGCCCGGCAACGGGCTCGTTCGCATCGAGCCGCACCAGCAGGCCGCCCCGCCGCAGCAGGAACCGGCCGATGTTGCCGGCCAAGCGCACGAGGTCGGCGACATCCCGGCAATACAGCAGGCGATACACCGGCAGCGCGTTCATCACCCGGTGCTTCTGAAACACAAACGGATACGCCGCATCGGCCTCGCGCCCGACGAGACTGAGACACCCCCATTGCGCATGCTGCCGCAACAGATCGGCCGCGTCGGGAGAGAGCCCATGCACATCGTCCTCGGAGAATTCTTCGATACGGACATCCGAGCGCGATCGCGACAGGGCCAGCGCAGCGTAGACTTGTCCCTTGCAGTAGACCGAAAAGCCCTGAGCCTCGACCTGCGGCCAAGTGTGCGGGGCCGGCGTGATGTTGAAATAAGTCACCGTCTTGTCGCGCGTCGCCGCGCGCACCAGCATCGAGCTGAAAGCACGGAACGCCGGCTCGACATACCAGCTCGAGACATTGGCCCTGACGATCGGCTTACCGCCGCTGTGGAGCTCGGAGAACAGCAGCAGGATCACGCCGACGGGAACGTCGCCATGGTCGAGACAATAGCCGAATGCCGGAAAGCCGGCCGGCCGCGGGCGCGCCGCGTGGCGTTCGAGTCCGCGCAACCAATAGGCCTCACTGCGAAAGGCGAATCCGCGCGTCAGCAGCGCGGCGACCGCTGGCAGATCCGCCGAGCGGATCTCTCGGATGCGAACCCCGGTCACGGCCTGCGCCGGCACCGGCCTGTCGTTCGCAATCTCGGCCTTTTTGATCGGCTGCATTCCAGCATCACCCGAGAGAGGTCCAGCGCGTCACCCGTCGCGCGGCGGGATTGTCGTGGCTGCAATTATCGTAAAAAGGTCAGGTGGCAGTGAACCACGTCGCGCTGGCCTTACTTTTCAGTTAACGGGATTCGCGAACCACATCGAGATGTTGTCACTCGCCCCCTCACGGGGACCTTCGCGACTGGCGTCGTCACTCACGGCCGCGGCACGCGAAACATGTAGGTTTCATCGGCATTGAGGCCGTCGACGAAGAAGCGTCCGGGCTTTGCCTCGATCTGGCGCCGCAGCCCATCCCAGCCCCAGACCTCGAGGCTGCGCGTCCATGCGGGCAGCTCGAGCTCGACCGCGCGGCCGGGCCGGTCGGTCCAGCCGGCAATGTTCTGCCACACGATCAAATCGGCATCCGGTCCGCGCAGCGTGTACAGCGCCAGCCGCCGGTCGATGGACACGATCCTCATGTGACCGGCGAGCTGCAGCACCGTCTTCACCACGAGGCTGCGCGCCTCCGGGGTCCAGGGATCCTTGCCCGTCGCCATTGCATAGGCCACACCGTCGACATCGGGCGTGTCGCCGAGATTCCAAGGAAACGCCAGCATGGACACCGGCATGCTGCCATCCTTGCCGACCACCGCAAGCTGGTCCCAGATCGCATTGAGAAACAATCTCGCCGCGTCCGTATCGCTGTCCCACGCGCCGGCGCGCGCGACGTTGAACTCGGTTGCGTAGAAGTTGATGTCGCGGCTCAGCCCCATCGCCTGCTTGATGCGGTCGAAGCAGGTCTGCACCGAGAACTCGCGGCCGCGGGTCATCGGATACCATTTATCATTGTAGTAGGTATGCAGGTCGATGCCGTCGAGACGGCCGTCCTCGAGCAGATCGGCGATCGCCGGACCGTAGCCGCGCAACGTCGCATCGCCATGCGAGTTGCAGGTGGCAAAGCCGCCGGGAACGACCCGCAGCTTGGGGTCGACGCTGTGAACACCGTCCGCAAGCCCAGCCAGCGCGTCGTGATAGTCCTGGCGCGGGATCGTGGCCTGCACGTCGGGCTCGTTGATCGCGGTGAAGACGGTTGCGCCCCAATCGGGAATGCCGTTCTCGCGGCCCCAATCGCCACCGGGACGGAAACGTCTCGCCATCGCCTGCCCGGCGGCGAACCAGTCCTGATAGGATCCGATCGGCTGCGGCGGATCCAACCTCTGATAGCTGCCTTCGTACTCCAGCAGGATCAGCGGCATGATACCGTTCTTGTGCGCCTCCAGCATGGCGGCATCGAAGTCGTGCGGCGTGGGCACCCGCGCTAACGTCCGCCAGCCGTAGGAATCCATTCGGCCCATCCTGGCACCGACACCGTGCAGCGCCTGATAGATCTGCGTGCCCTCGCCGGCCAGATGCGTGACCAGATTGCCGCCGCCGATGCGCTCGTCGATCCGCAACGCCGAGGCGTTCGTTTCGCCGGCGCGAACGGCGCTCGGCCATGGCGACGTGACAAACGTTAACAGGGCTGTGCTAATGACCAGCAGATTGGAACGAAGTCGCAATGTCTGATCCCTTAGATTTCCGTTATGACGTTTGAGATTGTCCAGATCGTTCAAGAGATAAGCAATGCGGGCGGCGTGGAAACCGTTGCTATCGAGCTGGCGCGCGTTTTCGGCCGGAATGGTTTATCGAACGTCGTGCTCGCGAGCGCCGTCGCGGACAATCTCGAACACACGATAAGGGTCGAGCGCGTTGCGCCATGGCTGGCGCGGATTCCGACTCGCGGACTGTTTCGGCACATCGGCCGCGCCGTGGTCGTGCCGCTGTTCACGCTCGCCGCGACACGGGCGCTGGCGCGGCACCCCGATGCCGTCGTCGTCAGCCACGGCGATGGTCTCAAGGGCGACGTGCTGATCGTGCATGCGGTCAATGCGCAGAGCCTGGCCGAGAAGCGCGCCGCCGGCAGCTGGCGCTGGATGCTCAACCCGATGCATCTGTGGGTCGCGCTGCGCGACCGATTCATGATCGGAGGCCTGCGGTATCAGGCGTTCGTGGCGGTGTCCTCCCGCGTCACCGCGGAGCTGCAGCGCTTCTTCCGCGTGCCGGCCGCCCGCATCCACGTCATCTCCAACGGCATCGATCTCGCGCGATTCAACCGCGATACCACCAGCGGCCAGGCGATCCGGCGTGAGTTCGGCATCCCGGAGAACGCGCGCCTGCTGCTGTTCGCCGGCCACGAATTCAACCGCAAGGGACTGGCGCATGCGATCGGCGCGCTCGATCGGCTCGGCAACGACGTCTGGCTGCTGGTCGTCGGCTCGGACAATCCCGCGCCCTACCGCAGACTGACGCGCAACGCCCAGCAACGCGTGATCTTCGCCGGCTCACGCTCGGACATGCCGGCGCTGTACTCGGCGGCCGATGCCTTCGTGCTACCTACGAGCTATGAGACGTTCTCGCTGGTCTGCATGGAGGCCATGGCCTGCGCAGTGCCGGTGTTCGCAACGCCGGTCGGCGGAATCGAGGATTATCTGCACGACGGCGTCAACGGCTTCCGCATCGCGGCCGACGCCGACGACATCGCCGCCAAGCTCGCGGCGGTCTTCGCCGATCCCGCACTGATGCGCCGGCTGCAGGACGGCGCCCATGCGACCGCGCAGACCTATGGCTGGGACCAGATCGGGCTGCAATACATCGAGCTGCTCAAGCAGATCGATGCCGCCAAGCGACAGCCTGGCCGCGCAGTGATTGCACTGCCGCTGAAGGCCTAGCTAATTCGTCTGCAGCCGCTGTGGGCGGGCGAGGCGGGATGCGGTTCTCGACTGATGGGCCGCACGGCATGCCGTTTCAATCGCCGCCGCGACCGCATCATAGGTGAAGCGCCGGAGCACGTTTGCGCGGGCCGCCTCACTGCGAACGGCGAGCTCCGCCCACTGGCCGCTGAGCTCATCGATGAGCCGACACAGGCTGCCGGGATCCTGCTCCGGCACGATCCAGCCGCCGTCGCCGACGACATCCGGAATCGCTCCGCAGGTTGATCCGATCACCGGAATGGCGCAGGCCTGGGCCTCGATGATCACCCGGCCGAACTGCTCGCGCACCGCGTCCGTGGTTCGCGTCAGCAGCAGCAATGCGTCCAGGCCGCGCAGGAAGGCCGCGACCGCGGCTGGTGAAGCCCAGCCCTGGATCGTGACGCGCCCGCTCAAGCCGAGTTCGGCCACGCGCCGGCGCAGATGCGGCTCGTGCGGACCTTCACCCATGATGCTCAGCGTGGCCGCCGACTTGCTCCGTGCGAGCGCATCGAGCGCATCGTCGAGACCCTTCTCGACCACCAGCCGGCCGACATAGCCGAGCCGCAGCGGCGAGCCGGTCGTCGCATTCGACGGATCATCCGCCGGCATGAAGGTCGCGAGATCGACACCATAGCCGATCGGGGTCACCGGACCCGTGTAGCCACGCGCCCTCACGACCTCAGTCGCGTCGGGACTGCGCGACAGGATGTGAGCGGTGTGGCCGAGGACGAATTTGCGGATCGCCTCAAACGGCGGCGGCAGCCGTTTCAGGATGTTCTGGTCGACCTCGAGCACGAGCGCCGCACGACCATGCAGCATCTGCGCCTGCAGCGCGACGATGCTCCAGGGCTCCTCCCAAAGATGAATCACGTCCGGATCGAGCTCGCGCAGCAGGCGACGCAGTGCTGGATAGAAGTGCAGGTACCATTTCATCGGCCCGGCGTTCGGCAGCCGGATCGGAAGCCGATGGACGGGAAACCCTTCGTTGGAGTGAGGCGCGGTAATGGTGCGGCCGAATTCCTTCCACACTTCGGGCATCACAAGATGCAGATCGACGTCGGGCCGGGAGGCGAGATGGCGGTAGCGCAGCCGGCCGGCCTCGCTGCTGGTGGCAGGATGCGCAATCGAGACGATCCGCAAGCGGCCCCTGCTAGACACGGCCCATCACCTTCGCTGCAGTCCCGCTGAAGCCGGTGAGATGCAGCTCCATCGCCGCCAGCGTGCGATGCGCGCCGTTCATGGTGTTGCGCGGAATCGAAAACGCATCCTGCCCGGCTTTGACAAGGCCCTTGCGCGTGGTCGCAGCACTGGCGAATCCGGCCTGCCGCGCCAGCGCAAAGTCCCGCGGCCCGCAATCGGCGGCGCGCCCGTAAGGAAACGCGAAGTGCCGGACGTCGATGCCGAGCCGCTCGTTCAATCGCAGCCGCGCGCCGGCCAGCTCGCGCAGGGCGGCTTCCGGAGGCAGCGACGAGATGCGCGCATGCGAGACGGTGTGGGCTCCGATCTCGATGAGGGGATCCCCCGCCAGCGCTTCCAGCATGTCCCAGGAGATCGCATGTTTCCAATGCATTGCATCGCTGTCGATGGCGTTGGCGGCACAGAACGCGGCGTAACGATTCGCGGCCTGCGGGCCATCCCAGCGCGAGGCGACCTGCGCAAACACCGCGCGGCGCTGCTCGGCGCTCGACAGCGCGATCCGCTCATCGTCGACCGTGACGTGGTCCCTGTGCAGCAGCGCATCCTCCAAGCCAGCGGCCCACAGCGGCAAAGTGCCGTCGGGAATGCCGGTCGTCACGAACAGCGTCACCGGCACCTTGTGCCTGCGGAACACCGGCACCAGCAGCTCGCACGTATCGCGGTAGCAATCATCGATCGAGAAGTTGACGTAGCGGCCGGGCGGCTCGGCGCTTGCCGGCCGGCGCAGCGCCTCGCTGATCGTCACGACATCCCAACCCTGGTCGAGGACATAGCCGAGGAAACGATCGAGAAAGTCGGCATCGACGTAGAAGTCGCGATTGGGCAGACGCTCCCATTGCTCCGCGGGCGCGGTGCGGTGGAAGGTCAGGCAGCAGCCGCGCGGGCCGAGCACACGATCGGCGGCCTTGGCGAGCGGAAGGACGAAGGCACCGGATGCCATCATGGCCTTGGCGGCAGCGAGGGCCAACAGGGTCAACTCAGCTCTCCCTTCATCTTGAACGTACGACGAACATGGCGGAGCGCCGTGCCCACCACGGCCGGCAGCAGGATGCCGATCGCGAAGGCCAGGCAGAGCATATAGGCCAATCCGCCGGCGAACAGGCGCGGCAGCAGGCCCGGCACGGAGGTCTGAATCATCAGGCCGAGCACGGCCATCAGTGCGGTCGGCAGCAGGGCCAAGCCGATCACGAGCAGGAGCTTTCGCGCATCGCCGAGCACGAACACCACGCCCGACAGCAGCACGAGGCTGCGGATCGCTTCGCCAACTCCGAGCAACTGCATGCCGGCCGCCGGCGACGGATCGAACAGCGGCATCAGCAGGTTGAAGCCCATGTTGGCGAGATAGGCCGAGACGATGATGACCGCAGCGACGCCGTTGCGCCCCGCGCTATTGAGCAGACGGATCAGGATCCAGCCGAGGGTCGCGGCCCAGACGCCGCAGGCGATGCCCTTGAGCGCATGCGAGGTCAGCAGCAGGGCCTCGTCGCCGAACGCGCCGCGGAAATAGATCAGGCGGACGATGTCGGTCGAGAAGACCAGCAGGAACGCCGAGGCCGGCAAGGTCAGCGCGAGCAGCGGCCGCAGCAGCGCCTCGGTCTGCGCACGCGGATCGCGTGGGGCATGCTGCGACAGCACCGCCATGCCGAGCGGCTGGCTGATCAGCAGCAGCGCGCTCTCGGTCAGCGAGCGCGCGTAGTCCAGCGAGGCGACGGCGCCCGTCGTCAGCCGCGACGCCGTGAAGCGCTCGATCCAGACATTGCCCTGCTCGGCCAGCGGCAACGCAAGCAGGACGCGCAGCCGGCGGAAGAATTCGACACCCTTGTCGATCACCATGCCGGCGGTCAGGCCGGAGACGCTCAGCGCGCCCTCGCGCCACAGCGTGAACAGACCCCAGGCGGCGAGGCCATTGAAAGCAACGGTGAAGGCGCAGGCGAGCATGTAGGCGTCGCCGGTCAGCACAAGCAGGCCGATTCCGCCGATCACTGCGACGTTGAGCAGGCTGGCGCGGACATTGGTCAGCCGCGTGCGCCCGAGCGCGATCTCGCCGGCCGCCAGCACGTTGAGGACCGCGGACGCCGGCATGCCGAACGCCATCATGCGCACGAAATGCAAAGTGAGCTCACGCCCCTCCGCCGAGAAGCCGCCGACGACGGCGTTCACCCAGAGCTCGCCCAGCAGCAGGATGATCGCGGTCACCGCGCTCGACACGATGGCAATGACGATCGTCAGCGCACCGAGGCTGCGCGCGGCATCCGGCCGCTGCAGCGCCTCGCGATGCATCGGGATCATGATCGCCGGCACGCTCTCGTTCTGCAGGAATGCGAGCGGGATGAGCACGGCCGCCATCGCGGCGCGAAAGCCGTCGGCGATGAGCGAGGCACCCAACACATGCGCCATCAGCACCTCGCGGCCGAAGCCGAGCATCTTGCTCGCCAGCGCACCGCTGATCAGCAGCGCACTGAAGCGCTTGAGCGAAGGGCCGGAGGCGCTCATGCGGCTTCCTCCGACACGGCCGGCGGCCCTTTCCATCGCGCAGAGACTTGTCCGTCCTCGAGCAGTTTCGGCCACGACAGCACCGGCGCGAGAATGGCGAACATCGGGCCGAGCGGATCGTAGTCCGCGACGAGATTGACCATACACCGCTCGGAGGACGGGGCAGGTGTGACGATCGTGCTCACACCGCCGCTCCCGCACCGACATTGCGGATCAGAAGCCCGATCGAGTCCAGCATGCGGGCAAGACTGTAATGGGTGCGCGCGCGGCGCGACGCGTAGTCGAGCTGTGGCGCGAGGATCTCGGGTTGAGCCAGCACCGCGTCCAAAGCCTCGGACAGCGCACGCGCATCACCAGGCGGCACGAGCAGGCCGGCCCGGCCATGGTCGAGGATGTCCGGCGCAGCGCCAGCGTCAGTGGCAATCACCGGCACGCCGGCGAGCATGGCTTCGACGAGGGTGCGGCCGAACGGCTCGGGATCGATCGACGGATGCACCATCGCGTCCACCGCCTGCATCAGCAGCGGCACGTCGCTGCGATGTCCAAGGAAGTGAACGCGATCACCGAGGCCCAGCTCCGCGACCAGCCGTCTCAGCTCAGCCGCGTAGTCCTGCTCGCCGAACAGGGCATCTCCGACGATGATGCCGTGAACACCCGGCAGTTTGGCCAGCGCTTCGATCAGGACGTGCTGGCCCTTCCACTGGGCGAGCCGGCTGAAGACGCCGACCAGAGGTGCGGACGGCAGGCCGAGTCGCTGCCGCAGCTCCTGCCGCGATGCGGGCACGGGTTCGACGGCGAGGCCATTGGGCACGATCTCGACGAGAGAGCGTCGACCTCCGGCCTCGATGAAGGCGGCTGCGGCGGCTTCGGAGGGGACGACGACCTTCGCCGCGAAGCGGTTGGCGAGAAAGATCTGCATGCGACGCTGCAGCGCGCCGAAATGAGCCGGGCTGATGATGTCGTGCAGATGCCAGATCAACAGCCGCCGTGCCGCGATGTTGGCGATGGCCGACAGGACAAAGGCCTTCTGCGAATTGGCATAGAAGACGTCATGCTTACGTGCGACATGCGCGAGCTCCGCGGTGATCGCCGCGAGTCTGCCGAACAGCGGCAGCGCCTCGAACCACGAACTGTCGCGTCTGAACTGCCCCAGGCCGCGGCCCCAGCGCGACGTGATGACCGACATGCCGCGCTCAGCCAGCACTTGGCCGAGCGGGCCCGGCTCGAACAGGAACACCGATGAATTCTTGCGGCCCTGGACGACATCGAGCAGGATCAACTCGGCGCCGCCGATCTGCCCGGTGTGATCGACGAACAGGACACGCTCGGTCGACATCACCCGGCTCCGGCGTAGGCTGCCACGGGCGCGGTCTGGACCACAGGCGTGCTGCGGTGCTCGACGTCGGTCATGGTGACGACGATGCCGACATCACGGGCTCCGAGTGCCCTGCTCCTGTTCACCGTCACGACCGCCGGCTCGATCAACGACCGGTCACTGCGCACACAGACGATCGCCCAGTCCGTACCGGCAAGGAAGTCGTTCCGTTGCGACGGCAATGGTGTGTCGACGATCACGGCATCATAGCCATCGAGACCAGCGAGGAGACGGTCGAGGCTGATCGCGTCGAGAATGTCGCCGACCGGACCGGTCGCCTCGCCAGCCGGCAGCACGTCGAGCGAGGGATGCGCGGTCGGCAGAATCATGTCCCGGAGCGGCGTCCCGCGCTCCAGCGCACCGAGCCATCCGGGGCTTGCCGGCAGGGCCATGATCTCGGCAAAGGCGGGATGCGAGACGTCGCACTCGACGACCAGCACGCGCCGGCCTGCGGCCGCGAGGTGCTCTGCCAGCGCACAGGCCGTGGTCGTCTTGCCATCTCCTGCATCGGGAGAGGTCACGACGATGCGCTGCGATCGCGCGGACCGCTTCAAGCCGAGTTCGTGGACGAGATCATGCAGCGCATGCTGAAAATCGGTGTCCTCGGAGGCGAGGCGCAAGACGCGCGGGATCGCCAGCGGTTGATGGCCTTGCAGGATCGCGCCGAGCGCCGACATCTCGCGCAGGCTCTTCAGGCGCGGCAAGCAGGCCAGGATCGAAACGTCGGCGACGCTCGGGAGATGAGAGCTTCGTTCGGGCGCGGCCGGTGGCGTCGCCGTCTCCGGTGCGGTCACACCCTCGGCCAATTCAGGGACGATGGCCGGAGCTTCGTCGACAGCGGGCGCCTCGACCTGCTGGGCCGGCGCTTCCGGAGTGACGGGCACGGGCGGGCTGATCAGGCGCGCGCCGAGCTTGTCGGCGAGCAGCGCAGCGCCGACGCCGAAGATCAACGCGAGCGTCATGCCGGCGGCGAGGAACGGGATCTTCTTCGGGAAAAACGGCTTGCTCGGCAGCTCGGCGAGGCTGACGAGCCGCGTGCTGCCGCGCAGGACGCGCCGCTCGGTTTCGAGCTCGCTCGCCTTCTTGTAGAGCTCGGCATATTGCTGGCGCTTGATCTCGGTGTCGCGCACCATGCTCTCGATGGAGGCCTCATCCAGCGTGGCCGAGCCGGCCTCGGCCTTGGCGGTCTCCATCTGCTTCTTGAGCGAATTGACCAGCGCGGTGTTGGCATCGAACGCCTTCTGCGCGCTGGCCGCGATCGACTGCATCTCCTCGACGAGACGCTGCTGGATGCTCGCCTGCTCGCGGGTCAGCGCCAGGATCGACGGGTGTTTCGGACCGAGCACGCCGGCGGCGCTCGCGAGCTGCGCGCTCACTGTCGTGAGCTGCTGCTTGAGGTCGGCGATGGTCCGACTCTGCAGCACCGAAGGCGCATCGGTCGGGCCGCGCTCCTGCTCCGACTTGATCTCCTGCAGCCGCGCCGCAGCCTCGGCCCGCGCGGCCTCCGCCTGCGACAATTGCTGGCCGATGCTCGTCAGCCGCTCCGAGGAGATCGGCGCGTTGGCGCCGCGCATCAGCCCCTTGGTGCGGCGGAACTTCTGGATCTTGTCATCGGCCTCGCGCAGCTGCTGATCGAGCTGCTTCAGCTCCTGCCACAGCCAGGAGCTCGCGACCTCGCGGCTGTTGGCGCCTTCGGTACGCTGATCCTCGAGAAACGTCTGCGTCAGTGCGTTGGCGAGCGTCTGCGCGACGTCGGGGAGACCCGACTGATAGGAGATGTTGATGACGCGCGAGCGGCCGGCGGAGGCGACGCTGAAACGGCTCTCGACGTGGTCGATGAACGCGCCGACATCCGTCTTGAGACGCTGGCACGCATCCGTCGAGCCGAGCAGGCGGCCGCGCTCGCATTCGCTGACGACCGCGTCGGCAACACCCGGCGACGAGATGATCTGCCGCAGCAGGCGCGGCGAGCGGATCACGAGCAGCTGGCTTTCCATGTCGGCGGGGTCGCCGACCTTCTGCGCCCACGCCGCCGAGGTGTTGGCGCCGGGCTCCTGCTCGGCGATGATCACCGAGGCGGTGGCGAGATAGCGCACCGGCAATACGACGAGGGCGATCACCGCAATCGCGAGGACGGCGCCGGCCACGATGGCGAACACGCCGCGACGGCGCCAGATCCGCCCCAACGCGTCGAGGCCGGACAAGGCTTCCGTAAGACCCGCCTGCCTCATGATCTGCACCCGCACCACATCCGAACGTTACGCAATCAGCCGTGTCGCGCGGCCCTGATGGCCGGCGCGGAAATGCTCGAGCTCCTCGTTGACCGCCGCGACGAACTGGCTGCGGAAGCGCTCGGCCGAGAAGAAGCCGGCGCGCTGGCGGCAATCGAGACGCGAGATCGACTTCTCCTTGGCCACGAACGATCGCACGCAGGCCGCGATCGCCGCGGGCTCGGGCGAGCCGAAGAACATGCCGGTCGGCCGCGGCCCCGTGGTGAGGATCGACTCGCGTGCACCGCCGCGGCCGAGCGCCAGCACCGGCGCGCCTTCGGACTGCGCCTCGACCGGGATGATGCCGAAATCCTCTTCCGCGGCGAACACGAAGGCGCGGGCGGTGGTCATCAGATCGCGCAATTGCTTGTCCGGCACGAAGCCGGCGAATTTAACGTTGGGTCCTGCGATCGACTTCAGACGCGCCGCCTCCGGGCCGTCGCCGGCCACGACCAGCTCGAGGTCCGGCATGGTATTGAAGGCGCGCACGATCGGCTCGATGCGCTTGTAGGGCACGAGCCGGCTGGCGGCGAGAAAGTGGTTGCCGACCGGCAGGATCGCATCGCGCTGCGCGATGGTCACCGGCGGATAGATCACCTTGGCGTCGCGGCCGTAGATCTTCTTGATGCGGCGGGCGACGAACTGCGAATTGGTGAAGATGGCGTCGGGGCCGTGCGCGGTGCGGGCGTCCCAGATCCGCATCTTGTGCAGCAACGTGCGGGCGATGAGGCCCTTGACGCCGGTGGCGTAGCCGCTCTCCTGAAGATACTGGTGCTGCAGGTCCCAGGCATAGCGCATCGGCGAATGCACATAGGCGACGTGGACCTGCTCCGGCCCGGTCAGCACGCCCTTCGCCACCGCGCAGCTCGAGGAGATCACGAGATCATAGCTCGACAAGTCGAGCTGCTCGATCGCGAGCGGCATCAGCGGCAGGTAGGAGCGGTGATACTTTCGCAAAAGCGGCATCTTCTGCAGGAAGGTGGTGTGCGACTTTTCGAATCCCAGCTTGGCGCGGTCCTCGGGACGCAGCAGGTCGAACAGCGTGAAGACGTCGGCGCCGGGATAGCAGCGCAAGATCTCCTGCAGGACCTTCTCGGCGCCGCCGAGAACGTAAAGCCAATCGTGGACGATCGCGACGCGCATCGCACTCTCCCAATTCCCGGGGTATTTAATAAAACCCTTAAGGGAGGTATCGACGCGCACAACCAATTCCTAAACTTCTAGTTAATCGCCCTTGTCCTCCGACCCGTCGAATAAGCCATGATCAGGTAGGGATCGGTTAAGGATTTGCCAGCCGCTCCGCGTCTCATGTCGCGACAGGATCGTGCCGGACGCGAACGCCTGATGCGCGGCGGTCCCGCTTCGGCACACTCCGACACCCTAGGCCGTCTTGCTTAACAGGCCCTTGCCGTAGCGGACGCTCACCCGGTCCAGCCTCGCCGCACACGATCGTGATCGCGCGTCCCGATCAGCCGGCGATGACGAGCTGCTCGATCGCATAACCATGGCGGATCACGCGGTTCAGCACGGGATCGACCAGCTCGAAGTCGAAACGGTCGGCGGGGCGGATGCCGCCCCTGGCGGCAAAGGTGCCGCCGAACATCGCGGTGCCCTCGGGCAGGTCGGCGTCACCATAGCGGCGCGCGATCAGGTCGAAAGCCGCCAGCATGCCGCTCAGCGCGCCCTCCTGATACAGCACGCGCTCGCCGCCGATGGTCGCGTAGGCGCGCAGCATCAGCTGGTCCCAATGCGCGGCGACGTCGTCGACCAGCCACAGCTCCGGCGCCACCGGCTTGTCGCACATCTGCTTGGAGACGGTGATGTTGTAGGTCTCGACCTTGCGGTCGGTATGGTCGGAGCCGACGCCGACGAACAGCCGCCCGCCGGACTTCACCAGCACGAACTCGACCTCGCCGGAGGACTCCCCGCCGCTGACCTCGATGCTGTCGGATGTGGTCAGCCGGCTGGCCGCGGCCTCGTAATAGATCGGCGTCGTCGCCGGCCGGGGAATGCCGAGCTCTTCCAATTCGGCGATGTGCTTGTCGCGCGCGACCGGATCGCGCCCGGTCCAGCCGGCGATGACAAGGCGGCTCAGCGTGATCTGCTGCCGCGTCGCCCCGCCGCCTGCGTGAACCAGGAATTCGATTGTCGTGCCGCTCATCGTCTCATCGCCTCTGTCCCGTCAGACCGCCGCTTAGCCGCCTCGCCGC
Source organism: Bradyrhizobium sp. SZCCHNR1051 (assembly GCF_032489615.1). Lineage (NCBI taxonomy): Bacteria > Pseudomonadati > Pseudomonadota > Alphaproteobacteria > Hyphomicrobiales > Nitrobacteraceae > Bradyrhizobium > Bradyrhizobium sp. SZCCHNR1051. The sequence goes on from NZ_JAUEYJ010000003.1 coordinate 237,723, forward strand.
GCGCTGGCAAGCGCCGCGCGTCACTCGTGCTCGGTCTTCTCCGCCTCGTGGTCCTCCTTCAGATGCCGCTTGCGAATCTGGTGGGTCGTGAACCAGATCAGCGCGATGGCGACCGGCACGAAGGCGGCGGTGGCGAGCGTCGGCTCGACCGGCAGGCCGCTGTCATGCGCGCCCTTGGCGAGATAGCCGAACAGGCTGACGACGTAATAGCCGATCGCGGCCACCGACAGGCCTTCGACCGTGCTCTGCAGGCGCAACTGCAGCTTGGTGCGCTCGTTCATCGAGCGCAGGAGATCGCGGTTCTGCTGCTCCAGCTCGACATTGACGCGGGTGCGCAACAGATCGGCGGCGCGCGCCAGCTTGAGCGATAGGTTCGACTGCCGCCCCTCCAGCGCGTTGCAGGTGCGCATCGCCGGCGCGGTGCGCCGCGCCAGGAACGACGACCAGCTCGAATACGGCGCGATCGGCTCGCCCTCGATCACCGCTAGGCGCGCCTGCACCAGGTCGTAATAGGCGCGGCTGGCGCCGAACCGGAACAGGCTGCCGGTGGCGCCGCGCTCCAGCAGCGCCTCGAGCTCGGTCAGCTCGCGCAGCAAATGGTTGTTGAGCTTGAACGATTGCGCGCCCTGCATCTCCGCGAGCACCTCGACCAGCCGCCGCTCGATGCGGTCGACGTCCGGCGCCAGCGCCAGCGCGGCCGGCAGGCCGAGCAGCGCCAGGGTGCGGTAGGTCTCGAGCTCCAGCACGCGCTGCACCAGCGCGCCAAGCCGCTCCGGCGTCGGGCCATCGGCGCAGACCAGGATGCGGGTGAAGCCGTCGTCGTCGAGGCGGAAGTCGGAGGCGACCGCGCCGGCGCTGCCCTTGATCGCAACGATGGCGAGGCTGCTCTTGTCGAAGATCTCCTCGGCGCGCGCCACCGGATCGGCGGCGTTCTCGACCTCGAGCTTGACCGCCACCAGCAGCTCGCCGGCCTGCGGCAGCGCCGCGATCAGCGCCTGCAGCTCGGGCGCGATGGCGCCGAAGCGGCGCGGGCCGGCGCCGGCCGGCGGGCTCCAGATCCAGGTGAGGGTGGCGAATTCCGAATGCTGCTCGAAGCGCAGCCTGACCGGGCCGAGATCGACCTGGTGATGCTTCACGCCCGGCTCCGGCGGCAGCGCACCATGCTGCGCGCAGAACGCGGTGAGGCTGGCGCGGTCGACCGCCGGACTGTCGCCCTTCGCCATGAAGGCGAAGCGGATCACCAGCACCGGCTGCGTCAGCGGCGTGAACGGCCGCGCATGCACCTCGTTCAGCACGCTCTCGCGCAGCGCGTGCGGCGTGAAGGCGGACTTGTCGAGCGACGTCATCGGGAGAGTCCGCGCGTGAGAGCGACACCTGACGCAGACGATTGCGCTGCGCCTGAATTGATCACCCCCATCATGCCGTGCATCCTCCTGACTTCCGTTGTCGCCCGCAGCCGACGCGCCGGCAGCATGTGACACCACTGTAGTGCAATTCAATGACGGCGCCACGGCTGCGGCGATGTCGTGCGTGTTGGCGGCTTTCTCAGCGCGCCCCCTCCGCCGCAATCACCGATGCGATGTTGCACGATGAAGAGCGAGCATTCATTCGATCGATCATGACCAGCGCACGGCTGGGCTACCCCCACCCCCGACCCCTCCCCGCAAGGGGGAGGGGGCGCATCGGCTTCGCGGTGAGAGGTCGAATCCGACGGCGGATGTCCGGGTGCGACCGGCGGTGGGCAGCGTGAGCAACACGCCCGTCGCCAGTCGCCGTCACCATCGCGCTTGAATGTAGTAACGTCTCTACATATGCTCTGCCGTCAGAGGGATAACGACCACTGCCAGGAGGCCGGCCATGACCACGCTGACCAGCCGCGAGTTCAACCAGGACACTGGCCGCGCTAAGAAAGAAGCGGCCAACGGGCCGGTGTTCATCACCGACCGCGGGCGGCCGGCGCATGTGCTGCTGACCATCGAAGACTATCTCCGCCTGGCCGGCGGCGGCATGAGCCTCGCCGACGCGCTGGCGCAGCCGGGAGCCGATTTCGATTTCGAGCCACCGCGCATCGCCGGGCCGATCGGCCGGCCCGCCGACCTCGACTGATGTTCCTGCTCGACACCAACGTCGTCTCCGAGCTCAGGCGCCGCGACAGGGCGGACCGCAACGTCGTCGCCTGGGCCGCAGCGCGGCCCGCCGCGAGCGTCTTCCTCTCGGCGATCTCGATCCTCGAGATCGAGTTGGGCGCGCAGCGCATCGCGCGCCGAGATGCGGCCCAAGGCGCTGCGCTGCGGACCTGGATCGACCAGCACATCCTGACGCATTTCGACGGCCGTATTCTCGCCGTCGACACCGCGGTGGCGCAGCACTGCGCGCGCCTGCACGTGCCCGACCCGCGGCCCGAGCGCGACGCGCTGATCGCCGCGACGGCGCTGGTCCACGGGCTGACCGTCGTCACCTGCAACACCGCCGATTTCGCCGCCACTGGCGTCCCGCTCCTCAACCCCTGGAGCGATGGCGCGCCCTGAGCCATGTCCGTTCCGCCGCGCATGCAGGCCACGCAGGCCAAGCACGTCCGCTCCGCAGAATCGTCACATCAGCCGCGACGGCGAGATGTATTATGGACCTCGACCATCACACCCTGCCTCTGTCTCATCCCACAGGACGTTTCATGACCCTCTCCTCCATCGTCGCGCGCGGTGTCGCGCTGGTTGGCAATGCGGCGCTGCAGTGGCGCAAGCTGCAGGGCGAGACGCCGCAGCCGGCGTGGGGGGCGCAGCCGCAGATCCCGGTGGCGAAGCCGCAGGGTCTGCTGCCGACCCTGAAGATGCCGACGGCGCGGGGCTGGCGCGACGGCGAGAAGCCGGTGGCGGCGGCGGGGCTGAAGGTGAATGCGTTTGCCACCGGGCTCGATCATCCGCGGTGGATCTATGTGATGCCGGACAAGTCGGTGCTGATCGCCGAGGCGACGCAGATTCCGAGCCCGGTGCGCAACATGTTCGGCTATGCGATGCAGGCCACGATGCGCCGCGCCGCAGCGCTCGGCGTCAGCGCCAACCGCATCACCCGGCTGGTCGATGCCGACGGCGACGGCACAGCCGAGCGCCGCAATGCTTTCATGGAGAATCTCAGCCAGCCGTTCGGCATGGCGCTGGTCGGCGACACCTTCTATGTCGGCAACACCGACGGCATCGTCGCCTTCCCCTATGCCGCGGGCGCGGAGCGCATCACGGCGCAGGGCAAGCGCCTCACCACGTTCAAGCCCGGCGGCCATTGGACGCGCAGTCTTTTGGTCAGCCCCGACGGCACCAAGCTCTATGCCGGTGTCGGCTCGCTCACCAACATCGCCGAACTGGGGTTCGAGGTCGAACAGGGCCGCGCCTGCATCTATGAGCTGGACATCGCGAGCGGCGCGAGCCGCATCTTCGCAGGTGGCCTGCGCAATACGGTCGGGCTGGCGTTCGAGCCACAGACGCGGGTGCTGTGGACCGTCGTCAACGAGCGCGACGGGCTCGGCGACGAGACGCCGCCGGACTATCTGACATCGGTGCGCGAGGGCGGCTTCTATGGCTGGCCCTATTGCTACTGGGGCAGGACGGTCGACGACCGCGTGCCGCAGGACGCAGGCCTGGTCGCGACCGCGCTGACGCCGGACTACGCGCTCGGCGGCCACACCGCCTCGCTCGGCCTGTGCTGGCTGCCGGCGGGCACCTTGCCCGGCTTCCCCGAGGGCATGGTGATCGGCCAGCACGGCTCGTGGAATCGCAGCAAGCTGTCCGGCTACAAGGTCGTGTTCATTCCGTTCGAGAACGGCAAGCCGTCGGGTCCGGCGCGCGACATTCTCTCCGGCTTCCTGGCGCCGGACGAGAGCTTCTCCTATGGCCGCCCGGTCGGCGTCGTCATCGGCCCGGACGGATCGTTGCTGGTGGCCGACGACGTCGGCAACTGCATCTGGCGCGTAACGGGGGCGTGAGCCTCGCAAGCGAAGGCCGAGGCCGCGATCGGCCTCGGCCTTGCGCATGTGCCGCCATGCTCAGTCGTGGCCGTAGTACTGGCGATTGCAGTAGCGGCGGCCCGCTTCGTGCTTGGCCGCGCGCTGGGCCGGGGTGGCGTTTGCCGGGATCAGGAAGTTGCCGCTCGCAAACAGCTGCAGGCAGTTGATGTAGTTCTTGTTGCCCAGCCATTCCCAGCCGGCAGACGCCGGCGATGTCGATGCGGATGCGAGCAGGCCCGCGCCGGCGACGATGGCGGCGGCGAAAAGACGAATGCTGGACGTCATGACCTTGTCCCTCGTTGCTTGAGGCTGCCCCTGCAGCCCATGCGAGGATCATGACGGTCAGGGCGCGCTGCTTCCGTGACGGTCCGCACAGAGAGATGATGCCGCATGGACGGGGCCGCGGCGCTCAGCCGCGGAACAAGCATCACGCCCGCGACGTTGTCCGGCACAGCGACAGGAGAGTTCCATGGCCGACAATGTCAATCCCGATCGGAAGCAGCCGGGCGAGCATCGCGAAGGCAAGTTCCACTACAATCCAGGCAACCAGGCCGGCAAGACGGTCGAGGTCGGCAAGCCCGAGAGCGAGCAGGTCAACAACAAGGACCGCATCCAGAACCGCGAGAAGCCGCAGTCGCGGTGAGGCGGCCCCCTGGACTTGATTTCTCGTCATGCCCGGGCTTGACCCGGGCATCCATCGCTACCGCGACAAAGCAGCTGGATGGCCGGGTCAAGCCCGGCCATGACGGCGGAGAGAGGACCGCCGACCCTATCCCTCAAGCAGAAACGCCAGCGCTGCATCACACGGCGCCTCGACCTTCAGCGACAACAGCTCATCTGCGCGGGTGCGGCCGAGATTGACGGCGGCGATGGGGATGGCGCGGTCGGCGGCAGCGCGGACGAAGCGGAAGCCGGAATAGACCATGAGCGAGGTGCCGACCACGAGCATGGCGTCGGCCTGATCGACATGCCCGCGCGCCGTGGCGACGACGTCGCGCGGCACGGTCTCGCCGAAGAACACGACGTCGGGCTTGAGGACGCCGCCGCAGGCGTGACAGGCCGGCACGGTGAACTCAGCGAAATCGACACCGTCGAGATCGGCGTCGCCATCGGGCGCATCGGCGGCATCATGCGCCAGCCAGCGCGGATTGGCGTCCGCCAGCTCGTCCTGAAACTGGGCCCGCAACAGCGTCGCGCCGCAGCCCATGCAGCGGACGCGGTCCAGCCGGCCGTGCAGGTCGATGACATTGCTGGTGCCCGCGGCCTGGTGCAGCCGGTCGACGTTCTGCGTCACCAGGAGCGAGCAGCGGCCCTGCGCCTCCAGCCGCGCCAGCGCATGGTGCGCGCCGTTCGGCTGGGCGCGGCCGAAGCGCCGCCAGCCGACCATGCTGCGCGCCCAGTAGCGCCGGCGCGTCTCCTCACTGCCCATGAAGGCCTGATAGGTCACCGGCGGCGTGCGCTTCCACTGCCCGTCATTGTCGCGATAATCGGGAATGCCGGAATTTGTGCTGCAGCCGGCGCCGGTGAGCACGACGATCCGGTGGTGGCTGTCGATGAAGGATTTTAGCGCGAGAGGATCGATCATGGCGCAGATGTAGGCGGCCAGGCCGGGCCGCGCCAGTCCGTCACCAGGCCAAGGTCCGTCAGGTCGTGCCGGGTGGCGGCACGGTCGCCAGCCAGTGCCGGGCGATGTCGGCGCGCGGCGCGATCCAGGCCACGCCGCTGCCGGTGACGTGGGACAGGATGCGGTCGAGCGCGCCGATCCGGCCGGGGCGGCCGATCATGCGCAAATGAAGCCCAATCGAGAGCATCTTCGGCGCCGTCTCGCCCTCGCGGGCGAGCCAGTCGAAGGCGTCGATGACGTAGTCGGCGAAGTCGGCGCCGCGGAAGCGCGAGCCGTTGTAGAATTGCATGTCGTTGCTGTCGAAGGCATAGGGCAGCACCAGATGCGGGCGGCCGGCGACATCGACGTAGTACGGCAGGTCGTCATTGTAGGCATCGCTGTCGTAGAGGAAGCCGCCCTGCTCGACCAGCAGCCGCCGCGTGTTCGCGGACGCCGCCGAGCGCGTATGCCAGCCGAGCGGATGCTGGCCGGTGACGCGCTGGATCGTCTCGACCGTGCGCGCGATCACCCGGCGCTCCTCCGTCTCGCCCATGCCGGCATGGCTCTGCCAGCGCCAGCCATGCGCCGACACCTCGTGGCCGCGCGCGACGGCATCGCGGGCGAGCTCCGGCGAGCGCTCGACGGCGCGGCCGCAGGCGCTGACGGTGACCTTGACGCCGTGGGCGTCGAACAGGTCCATGATACGCCACCACGCCGCGCGCGTGCCGTATTCGAAATGGCTGTCGATACAGGGATCGGGGCCGTCCAGCCGATGCACGACCTCGTAGATCGCCTCGTTGCTCGGATCGCCGTCGCACACCGAGAATTCCGAGCCCTCCTCGAAATTCACCACCAGCGACACCGCGACGCGGGCGCCATTCGGCCAGCGGGGATGCGGCGGACGGCCGGCATAGCCCCGGAGATCGCGACGAAAGGCAGGCTGAGCGCTCATCATGTCAATCCGCGGTTCCGGCCATGCGATGCAGGCCCACGACGCGATCGCTGATCAGCAGCAGCACCAAGGTGCCGGCGAGGATCAGGGTGGAGAGCGCGGCGAGCGTCGGATCAGGCGCTTCCTCGATATATTGCAGCATGCGGATCGGCAGCGTCTTGGAGCGCACATCGGTGAGGAAGATCGAGACCGGATAATTGTCGAACGAGGCCAGCAGGCTGAACAGGCCGGCGATCAGGAACGACGGCGCCAGCGCCGGCACCATCACGCGCAGGATGCTGCCGGCATAGGTGCAGCCGAGCGTGCGCGCGGCCTCGATCAGGGTGAAGTCGAAGCGCGACAGGCCGGCGATCATGGTGCGCGCGACATAAGGCAAGGTCACCACGAGATGCGCCACCAGCAGCGCGCTCCAGGTCGCGGTGAAGCCGATCATGCGGAAATATTGCAGCAGCGCGATGCCGAGCACCAGGCCGGGCATCATCAGCGGCGACACCAGCAGCGTCCCCAGCGCCGTCGCACCCGGCAGCCTGCCGCGGGCGATGGCGATCGCGGCGAGCGTGCCGGCGACCAGCGACAGCGCCGTCGACAGCAGTGCGATCTGCAGCGACAGCAACAACGACGGCCAGAAGCCGTCGAGCCGGCCGATGCGGCCGTACCAGCGCAGCGATGCCCCCGTCAGCGGCAGATCGAACACCGGGGTCGGCGAGAACGACGCGGCGGCGATGACGACGAGCGGCAGCAGCAGGAACAGCGCCAGGCCGATCGCGAGCAGCCAGCAGATGATGATGGCGATGCGCGTCATCATTTCGGCTCCTGCGACAGCCGTGCGCTGAGCGCGACGACGATGACGGCAATCGCGAGCAGCACGACACCGGCAGCGGCGCCGAAGCCGGGCTCGCGGGCCAGCAAATACGCCTTGGCGATCGTGGTCGCGAGCGTCGGGTACTTCTCGCCGATCAACAGCGTCGGCACCACATAGGCCGACACCGACAGCGAGAACACCAGCGCGACCCCGGCGACGATACCGGGCAAGGTCAGCGGCAGGATGACGCGAAAGAACACCACGAGCGGAGAAGCGCCGAGCGTCGCCGCCGCCTCGGCATAGCGGCCATCGAGCTGCGCCACCACGGCGTAGATCGGCAGCACCATGAATGGCAGGAAGATGTTGACTGCGCCCACGATCAGCGCCGTCTGGGTGAAGATCATGCGAATCGGATCCTCGATGATGTGGAGCGCGATCAGCGTTTCGTTGATGAGGCCGTCGCTGCGTAGCAGGATGGTCCAGGCAAAGGCCTTGACGATGACGGAAGCCGCCAGCGGCAGGAACAGCGTGGCGAGCAGGATCGAGCGCAGCGCGCCGCGGGCGCGGGCCAGTGCAAACGCGGCCGGGTAGGAGACGAGGAAGGCGATCAGCGTCGTCAGCAGGCCGAGCCGCAGCGAATTCCAGATGACGCCAAGATAATAGGGCGTGCCGAGCAGCCGGACGTAGTGCGCCGATGTGACGCCGCCTTTGCCATCGAGCACGCTGACGCCGAGCAGCAGCGCCAAGGGCAGCACGAACACCAGCGCGATGATCAGCGCCGATGGCGCGACGAAGCCGAACGCGGCGAGCCGCTCGCGATCCGGCGCGGGCTTGACGATGGGCGCTGATAACACGGCATCGGTCATGGTCAGGCCTCGGCGGCGAAGGCGAAGGTTTCGGTCACCGGCCATGCGAAGCGGACCTCGTCGTGCACGCGCGGCAGCTCGGCCTCGCGCCCCGACAGCTCGGCGAGCAGATTGGCGCCGGCACCGGCATCGACGTCGACCAGCGTCCGCGAGCCCTGGAACACGACCGAGCGCACCCGTCCGGCCGCCGAGTTGGCACCGTCTCCGGCGCCGAGACGCAATTGCTCCGGCCGCGTCGCGACGATCACCGAGGCGCCGGGCTGAAACGCGCCGCGCGCCGACAGACGGCCGACCGGCGTCACGACGTCCACCGTGCCGTCATGCGCGCCGACCACCTGGCCCGCGATGCGCGTCGACAGTCCGACGAAGTTGAGCGCGAACAAGCTCGCAGGCCGGGCATAGAGCTCGCGCGGCGCGGCGAGCTGCTCGATGCGGCCCCTGTTCATGACCGCGACGCGGTCCGACATGGTCAGCGCCTCGTCCTGGTCGTGGGTGACGAAGATCGCGGTCGCCTTGACCTCCTGCAGCAGCCGGCGCAGCTCGACCTGCATCTCCTCGCGCAGCTTGCGATCGAGCGCCGACAGCGCCTCATCGAACAGCAGCACGTCGGGCTCGACCGCGATCGCGCGCGCCAGCGCCACGCGCTGCTGCTGGCCGCCCGACAGCGCCGAGATGCGGCGGCCGCCGAGATGGCCGAGCTTGACCAGCGAAAGCGTGCGCTCCACCGCGCGGTCGGTCTCGGCCTTGGGCGTGCCGCGCACCTTCAGTCCGAAAGCAACGTTGCCCGCGACGGTGAGATGCGGGAACAACGCGTAGCTCTGGAACACGACGCCGACATTGCGTCGATGGGGCGGCACATGGGTGACGTCGCGGCCCGCAAGCGCGATCGTGCCGGTGTCGGGCGGCGCGAGCCCTGCGATCGCGCGCAACAGCGTAGTCTTGCCGCAGCCGGATGGGCCGAGCAGGGTGACCAGCTCGCCGCGCCGGATGGTGAGATCGACGCGATCGAGCACGGTCGCCGCACCGAAGCGCTTGGAGACTCCGCTGATGACGAGATGCGGCGCGGCGGTCATGTCATCTCCTTGCTCCAGCGATCGACCCAGCCGGCGCGGTTCTTGGCGATGAAGGCCCAGTCGGGCGCGAACAGCGAGGCCGGATCCGGATAGCCGGCCGGCAGCGGCGTCGCCTTGCTGGTCGGTGCGATGAAGGCCGTCTTGGCCAGGATGGTCTGCGCCTCCGGGCTGAGATAGAAGTCGATCACGGCGTCGGCGAGATCGCCGGCCGGCGCGCCGCTCACCTTGGCGATGCCCGACGGCATCGAGAAGCCGCCATCCCTGGGAATCGCGAGATCGACCGGCGAGCCGTCGGCCTTGCGGATCAAGGTATAGGCCGAGAACTGGCCGCCGATCATCCAGGCCTCGCCCTGCTCCAGCAGATTGATCGCCTGCGGTGCGTTCGTATAGACGTTCAGCAGATTGGCCTTCAGGCTCTTGATCTTCTTGAAGCCGGCGTCGATCTCGTATTGCGCTTCCTTGTAGGGCTTGCCGGTCTCGAGATGCGCGGCGGCGAGCAGCGTCCAGAATCCTTCGGTGTTGGACAACGACGGCACGACGATCTTGGACTCGTATTTCGCATCCCACAGCTCGGCCCAGCTGCCAGGTGCCGTCTTCATGCGCCTGGTGGAATAGGCGATGCCGACCCACGGCTTCTGGTAGTTGGCCCACATCCCGTCCTGGTGCACGGCGTCGTCGACCAGCTTGCCGAGATTGGGAATCGCCGACGATGACATCCTGGTGATCAGCCCTTCGGCCGCGGCCGGCAGCATCACCGGGTCGTCCATGATCACGACGGAGATCTTCGGGCTGGCCTTGTCGGCCTGCATCTTCTGCAGATTGGTCAGCGAGTTCGTCCCCTCGTAGAGCACCTTGCAGTCGAGCTTCTTCTCCAGCACCGGAAACAGATCGGCGTTGAAATATTTGGCGGCACCGGCGGGGCCGCCGATCACGATCTCTTTGGGGGCGGCGCGCACCAGCGCGGGCGCGGCAAGGGTGGCGGCGAAGGCCGCACCGGTTTTCAGGAGGCTGCGGCGGGAGAAGGGGTGCATGAGAGGATCCCGTGTGAGCTGTCGCGTGACGTGTCACGAGGATCAGCAAGCGCCGTGCCAAATGTGCACATTTTTGGATTCATCAACGAGATCATTGCTCTGAGCTCTTCCTCGATCCGCTTCTCGACCGACCTCCTCCCCGGCCGCGAGCATAATGTGCACATTTTTTGGAGGTGACCTGCCGCGGCTTTGGGCCTAGCTACGGAGCATGGCGATGCGAGCGCAGCGAATCGGGAAGGCCAATCCCGCCGAGGACGAGGCGGTGTATCAGGCCATTCTGCGCGCGCTGCTGGAAGGCAAGCTCAAGGCCGGCACCAAACTCGCCGAGACGCCGCTGGCCGCGGTCTTCGGCGTGTCGCGCGAGCGCATCCGCAAGGTGCTGCACCGGCTCGGCGCCGAGCGGCGGCTGGAGATGATTCCGAACCGCGGCGCGCGGGTGCCGCGGCCGACGCTTGATGATATCAGACGGGTCTATGAGGCGCATCGCGTGCTCGAGGCCGGCGTGCTCAGCCAGCTGGTGCTGCGGGTCGATGATCTCCTGCTCGCCCGGCTCGATGCGCATCTGGCAGAGGAGCACGCGGCGGCGCGGCGCGGTGATCGCGCGACCTCGGTGCGGCTGTCCGGCGCCTTTCATGTCCACCTGGTCGACGCGCTCGGCAATCCGGAATTGTCGCGCATGCTCGGCGACCTGCTCAGCCGCTCCTCGGTGATGGTGTCGGTGTACGAGCCGGCGGCGCAGTCGATCTGCGCGGTCGACGAGCACGGCGCGATCGTCGCGGCGCTACGCGACCGCGACCTGATGCGCGCGATCGCGGTGTCGCGCGAGCACTTCCTGCATGTCGAGGGCCGGCTGCGGCTCGACGAGTGCCCGGCGCCCGACGGCGCGGATCTCGCGGCGATCTTTGCGCCGGTCAAGCCACGCCGCAGGGTGCGATCAGGATTGTCTTGACGCTCCTGAGCGTCGGCCGTCACGTCCTCGGCGGGCTGTTCGGCGGCGCGCACCAGGGCAGCGCCATCCGTGGCATGTAGTGGCCGCTCCACGCGCAGACCTCCTCAGGCCCCCTGCGCTTGAGGGCCATCTTGACCGGCTCGGCCTGGCTGATGCCGACATGGAGCGCGAGCAGCGCCGCGCCGATCGGATAGGCGAAGCGGGAGAAGCGCAGGTCCGCCAGATGATCGAGCAGGACCATGCCGGCAATGATGATCAGGGGATCGGTGAAGACGAAGTACTCGACCTTCAGCCCGCGGCGGACACCGAGCGTATCGATGCCGATAGCAGCGAGCATCAGGAGAATGGCCTGGATAGCCGCCTGCCGCTCACCGCGGCGCCAGGCCATGACGACGCCGGGGATGATCAGCCAGGTCAGGAACACCGTGGGCCGCGCCGAAGTTTGCAGCACGAAGGTGTAGCGCCTGATGACCCCGAACAGCCCGGACAACAACAGCCCGATCGCACCGCTCAGGCTACCGGCGGCATCTGGCGCGTCGACAAAGGTGATCATCTTCTCCAGCGGATTGAGCACGACGACGACATCGTTGACGTCGTAGCTCAGATCCAGCGCGAGCAGGCCGATGGCGGCGCCGGCGACCATCGCCAGTAGCGCCGCAACAGTTTCGGCCGCGCTCACGCGCCACAGCCACGCGAAGACGACCATGCAGGCCGCGATCAGGCCGAGCAGCGCGAGCTGATAGACGCCGAAGCGGCCCAACAGCATGGGTTTGAGGCCGGCAGCCGTTGCGTTGACAGGATCGAAGCCGGCGACGATCAGGGGCCAGGCAGCGCTCATGGCGAGCAGCGCAGCGATCCCGGCGACCAGCACGGCCGCCCAGGCGCGCGGCGATTGCCAGAACGCAACGCTTCGGCTCGTCGCCGTGCCGAACGGCAGCACCAGCACGGGGATCGCGGCGATCAACAGGATCGCATGGACCTTGTTCTCCAGACCGAGCGTGCAGAGCGTGGCGGCGAGCCCGATCGCAAGCGGACGCGCGAGGCTGGCGCGGCGCGCCGCCACGATCAGGATCATCAGCGCGAGAATGCAGAACGACGCCGCCATCATCTCGCTGCGCAGGATGCGCAGATGCATCTGCACGCCGCCGGAGAATACGAAGGCCGTGACGGCGAGCATGGCGATGCGCCAATCGGACACCAGCCGGCGCGCCAGCCAGGCAAAGGCCAGGATGAGGCCCGCCGCCATCAGCAGCGCGGCGACGCGTCCGGCATGGACGGCGCCGGTCATCGCGACATCGAAGGCAGCGTGATCGGCGGGAATCGCCGACAATGTCCAGGCGTCGAGCAGGCCGAGCCGATGCAGCAACGCGAACCAGGTCTCGACCGACAGGATGGTGAGATAGGCTGGGTGATCGAAGAAGGCCTGCGCGCCGCCATCATTGATGGCGAGCGCGTTGTAGATCATCATGAAGTCCATGTCGGCATTGCGCCAATAGACGGTGAAATAGCCGACGGCCAGGAACGACACGAGCGACAGCAGCAGCGCGACCGCGACGCCGCCGTGCCAGCCGAAGCGCGTCAGGCGATCGAAGGCGTCACGAGGCGGATTCGATGTTTTCGTAATCGTTTTCTTCATCATGCGCGGGCTTGTCCCGCGCATCCACGTCGTCCTTCCTCGGCGAACGAAAGCGTGGAAGGCCGGGTCAAGCCCGGCCTTGACGACGTAGGTCGATTGGCGAACGATCGGCGCAGCCTCCTCTGAGGCTGGACACCGCGAACTCCCGTCATCCTCAGATCGCCTTGATCTTGAAGAACGCGAACACGACCATCTTGAGCAGCATCCAGCCGTGGCGGAAGCGGGAGATCTGGGTCTCGCCATAGCTGCGCGCGGCGTAGCGGATCGGCAGGTCGATCGATTTCAGGTTCAGCTTGGAGGCGCCGAAGATCAGGTCGAAATCGCCGAACGGATCGAAATCGCCGAAATAGGCCTTACCGGCCTTGAGCCTGACATAGTCGCTGCGGCGGAGCACCTTGGTGCCGCAGAGCGTATCGGTGTAGCGCTGGTTCAAGAGCCACGAGAACAGATAGGAGAAGGTCTTGTTGGCGATGAGGTTGAGGAAGCGCATCGCGCCCTCGTCCATCGGATAGACCAGGCGCGAGCCGTTGATGAACTCGCCCTTGCCCGAGCGCAGCGCCTCGAAGAACTTCGGCAACTGCTCCGGCGGCATGGTGAGGTCGGCGTCCAGAATCATCAGCACGTCGCCGCGTGCCGCGTCGAAGGCCGTGAACACCGCGTCGGCCTTGCCCTTGCCGGGCTGCCGCATCAGCTTGATGTCGTGGTCCGGGAACGCCTGGCGCACCCGCTCCATCTCCTCATAGGTGCCGTCCCTGCTGTGGCCCTCGATGAAGATGATCTCGATGTCCGGGCAGAACGCGGCGATGCGCTGCACCGCGGGCTCGATGTTGCCGCGCTCGTTGCGCGCGGGGATCACGACGGTCGCCGAGCGGACGTCGTCGCTCACGCAGCGGAGCGAGCGCGACACCAGATAGTGCCGCAGCGACAAGGCGCGTAGAATCGGGAGCACGCTGAGGAAGCGGTTGGCGAAACGGCCGAGGCCGTAGAGCCGCAGCGGCGACAGCACGCGCTGCTCGGACTTCACCGGATCGAAATCGGCAAGCTCCGCGAGATTGCGCAGGTCGGCCGGCGACAGCACGTTCTGCTCCGGCTGCGGCATCCGCAGGCCCAGTGCCTCCGCAGCCTTCAGCAGCGGATACCAGAGGTGCGAGAAGTAGCCGATGACGAGGCGCGTCTCGCGCGTGCACAAGGGGTGCAACTGCTCGATGAACTGCTGGCAGTCATCGAGCGAACCAATGGTGTCGAGCACCAGAATGACGTCGAACGGGCCGGTGGCGGCGGCGAGCGTGGCCGGATCCTCCGCGTCGCCCAGAATGAAGGTCAGCTCAGGATGCCGGCTGCGGGCGATCTTGATCTGCTTTTCGCTGAAGTCGATGCCGACGCCGTAGGACGGCGCGAGCGATGCCAGGGTGTCGCCGAGGCCGCAGCCGATCTCGAGCACGCTGCTGCCCGGCGGGATCAGGAAGCGCAGATAGCACGCGTCCTCGCTGTGAAAGAACGCCGCCTTGTCGCGCCAGCTGGCGCGCGCATCGGCGAAATCGTTGGCATGGTCGAGGATGGCCGCCTTGCGCGGTGACAGCGCCTTCGTTGCCGGCGACAGGGTTGCGGCAACCTGCGACCGCTCGCGTTCGTCCTGCCGGACCTGCTCGTCCAACTCCGCCACCTGATACCACCCCTGTTAGGAACTACGTCCTTCTAGGCCAGCCCGGTTGGGCGGAGTCAAGGCGGCGGCAGAGAAGTCCTGCGCTCTGTTGGCATCGTGGCGCCCCCGCTCTGACGCGCGACGGAAACGAGCAGACATCGGCCAGCCACATTGAGGCCGCCGCGATCGTTCGCGCCGCATACCTCCGATCTTTGCATCTCATTCGCGCTCGCAACTAAGCGGGCGCGGGAAGACCGGTGACGCTGGACCGTCGTTGCCAGGTTGGCGCCGGCACCAACGGCTTGAGCGCCCGCGCGCCTGCCTTCGCGGGGCACGGAAGCACCTGACGAGCCCGCAGTCGCGCCCCCTCCTATCAACAGCTGCGCTCACCGTCCGCAGCAGAATTTGTATTTCTTGCCGCTACCGCACGGGCATGGATCATTGCGGCCGACCTTCGCGGTGGCGGCCGCCCGCTTCGGCTGCGTGACGACGGCTCGCGCGTCACCCTCGACGAAGCGCCAGGCGCCGTCGTCGTCGCGGCGAAACTGTGAGACCTCGTGGTGCTCGATGGTCTTGCCGGCCTCGCGATAGGTTGCGACGAAGCTGACGACGCCGTCGGCGTCGCCGGGTTGGCCGCGGACCGACGAGACGATGCGCAGGCCGAGCCATGTCGCGCGCGTCGCCCAGGTTCTCGCCGCGGCGGCATCGAACGCGCTGCGACGGTCGGCGGCGAGCGTCGATTCGATGTAGCCGATGTCGCCGCGCGTATAGGCCGTATAGCGCGAGCGCATCAGAGCTTCGGCCGTCGGCGGGCGATCATCACCTTGGAGATAGCGACCGCAACAACGATCGTAGGGAAAGCCTGAGCCGCAGGGACATTGCATGAGACGACGACGGAGCTCCACATTCGAGGTCCTACCATAGCGCGCCGCGAGGCCGAGGCACCCGCGCGTTCGTCCATTGAACAAGAAGGGCGTCACTTGCGGTTGTGACCGCAAAGACGCAGTTCTCGGTTGGCGATCATCCGATATGTGAACGAGGACCTGGCACCGTTTCGAAACCGGCGAATCCGTGTTAACCATTGGTTAAGAACAAGGGTGTTGGGCGCACGGCTGACCGGCCCGGCCCCGCGCGGACCAGAACCTTCCGGGCGCCGCCTCATTACGTGGCGCTTGTGACCGCAAGCCCTCCGCATCATCGGCGGATCAGGGCGCGTGAGACGCCAACGATTTCTTCGCGCGACGCCAGCCCGGCCGCAACAACGAAAGCCCGCTTCGAGGCGGGCCGCTGCTCGATTCCCGATCAAACGTGCACCCGATGCCGGCGCGAGACGCGCTGCGTGCAAACGCAGAGTCGCGCCCATCACCACCGATTGGAGCAGCCCCGATGGCTGATGAGTCCGTAGTCGCATCCATCATTCCCTGGCAGCAGCCGAAGACGGCCAAGCCGCGTCCGAAGCGGGCAAAGGTGGTCAAGCCGCGTCCGCGTCCCCGAGCCGACAAGGCGGAGAAGGCCAAGACGGCGGCGCTCGACGACGAGATGCTGGCCTCCGAGACGCTGATCATGCCGGACTTCCTGGAGTTCGTGAACGAGCCGGCGAAGAGCCGGGCGGCGGCCGAGCCGGCACGGACGGAGGCCGCCGCGAGCGCGGCCGCCGCGGCGATCCCCGCAGCAACCGCGCCGACGACAATGACACCGCGGGAAGCGGTGATCGAGGGCGAGGTCGTTCCGGCCGCCGCGCCGGTCACTCCGGCCAAGGTCGCACGCGGGCGCCTCACCGCTTCGTCGATCCTGCTGCAACTCGCCGCGCTGGCGCTGGCCGCGGTCGGCATGGCCATGAACGGCTGGTTCGCGCATTCGCTCGGCTCGAACAGCACGGCCGGCTGGATGTTTCTCGCGGTCGGCGTGACCGCCGACCTCGTCGCGCTGGTGATGCCGACCTGCGCCGCGCGGCTATGGCAGGGGCGCCATCGCGCCTCGGCCCTGACCGGCTGGACGGTGTGGCTGATGACCTTCGTGTTCGCGGTCACCGCCGGCATCGGCTTCGCCTCGACCAACATCAGCGACGTCACCTTGGCGCGCGCCTCCCGGGTCACGCCCGCGGTGCAGGCCGCACAGACGGCGCTTGCGGATGCAATGACTGCGCGCGACCGCGAGTGCAAGGGCGGCGTCGGCAAGTTCTGTCGGGAGCGCGAGGCCGCCGTCGCCGAGCGCCGGCTGGCGCTGGACGCGGCGATGTCCACGGTGAGCCAGACCGCCGATCCGCAAACGGAGGCCGCGATCAAGCTGGTGGCCTGGGTGTCGCGCGGCGTGGTCAAGCCCTCCGCCGAGGACTTCATCATGCTCCGCCTGATCCTGCTGGCGCTGCTGCCGCAGATCGGCGGCATCCTGCTGATGGTCGGGCGGAGGGTGTGAGAACCCTTTTCGCCGCCTGCGAATTTCGTTGCGGGGGCGGCTCAGCGCCTGTTGCGGCCGCGTGACCCCTGCGCACGATGCGCGGCGCGCCACGCGCTCTCGAGCACGGGGCGCAGGCAAGCGGCGTCGACATCGGCCAGCGACACGGTGGTCCAGCCCTGATCACCCCATTTGTTCGGGACCCGGCGAAACACGCCGGGCAGCAGACCGGCATAGTGCTCCTGCTCGTCGGGGGTGAGCAGGACGTTGGCGGATGCGCCATCAGCGGCCAAGGTCGCAAATGTCCGGTGCAGCTTGAACGCAGTGCGATCGAAGTGAGGCGCCTCGGTCGTTCCGGCGAGCGACAAAGCGAGCGTACGAAATTCGTCACCGGTCATCTCGACGCGCCTCGTGCGATCATATTCGAACCATATGACTAGCACCGGCCATGGCGGTCCGCCATGCGGGGCGCACTGCCACCCTGCACGCGAACGTGATGCCCGGCACCCCGGGGCCTTGATGCATGTCAAAACTATACGACGCCGTTTCTATATGGCTTGCCGCAGGATGGATCAGAGGAGAGCAGCCATGCCGGCACAGAGCACGATGCAGGTCTACCTGAACTGGGCCAGGGAGCGCCTCCACGAGATGGATGCCGCGCTGGCTTCGCTCGAAATCAAGGCGACCGAGGCCGAAGCGGCATCGAAGGCCAAGGCGCAGGAGATCATGGCGGACCTGAAGAAGCGCCGTGGCGATCTCGAGGCCCTGCTCAAGACGCAAGCCGAAGCCGGCGAAGCCGCGATGGCCAGCGCGAAGACCGAGCTGGACGCGCACTGGGCCGGATTCGAGGCGCAGATGAAGGCCTATTTCGACGCCGCCGGCAAGCAGGCCGCGCAGCAGCAGGCGACCTTCAAGGACATCGCCGCTGCGCAGGCAAAGGCGTGGCGGGAGTCGGCCGACAGGTTTCGCGAGGCGGCGGCCAAGGTGACGACGGTCGGCACCACCGATCTCGACGCCGTGCTGAAGCAGCTCAAATCCGACGCGGCGGAGGCCGGCGCCCATCTCGAGAAGCTGAAGCAGACCGGCAGCGAATCCTGGTCGGTGTTCAGCGCCGCCCTGAACGAATCCCGCAAGGCGTTCGACCAGGCCAACCAGGCGGCCTGGAATGCGTTGAAGGGGCCGGGCGCGAAGAGCTGAGGGCATGCGCTACCGACGATTGCTGCAGCCAACGCTGGTGGCCTGCCCCATCAGCGGCCGATCGGGTCGGACATGCCAGCGATAAGGGCAACGACCGTTAGGGACTGAGTTCAGCTCCCTTTCGGTCCATTTCGTTGCGGCGCTCCGCTGACGCCCGGACTGATCGCGAGCGTGGTGCCCGCGGCACCTCCCGCTTCATAGGCCGCCGTCGACACCATCCGGCTCGTGCTGCGCGCCGACCGCAGCTTCAGATCGAGCTTGCCGAATTCGGCATCGACCACCGAGGTCTTGAGCACGACCAGGCCGCGACCGCTGCTCTGGTTGACCTGGTCCCGGGCCGCCTTCATCGCCACCAGGCGGTCGGCGATCGACACCACCATGCCGAGCGCGAAGGAGGCGTTGGCGAGATGCCGGTCCTGGTGCCGGAACCGGCGGTACTCGGCCGAGGCCTTGTAGCGGCCGAGCTCCGCGCGCACTGCGTTGTCGATCAATTCCGCCAGATAATGCGCAACCTCGACATCCGCGGGGAGACCGAAGAACACATAGCTCGCCTCGCCGGCCGGGTTCTTCTCGCGCCAAACCCGGCAATCGCAGAAATGCGCGATCGCGCCGATGCAGTCGTCGAGCGGAATGCGCTTCTTGCGATGGGTCTCGTAGACCTTGCGCTCGCACGCCGACGCCCGCAGCTCGAGGTCCGACAGCGACAGGTCGTGGCGATCGAGCAGCTCGGCGACTTTGGCGGCCGCGGACAGCGCCTCGTCCTCGGTGCAGCCATTGGCGATTGTCTTCGCGCGCAAAGCCTGAATGCGGGATTTCAGCTTGTCGAGCGCAACAGGATCGGAGGCGGCAGGATCGAACGTCTGGCTCACCGCTCAAGGCCCATGACAAGCCCCGCCGGGAGGTGGCCGAGGGAGGAACTGGCGGAGAGGGAGGGATTCGAACCCCCGATAGGCTTGCACCTATGCCGCATTTCGAGTGCGGTGCATTCAACCACTCTGCCACCTCTCCAGGCGCAAATCAGGGGCGAGCCCCCGGGTCGGGCGTCGTTCTAGGGCACGATGCAGGGGGTGACAAGGCAGCCGGCCGAATTTTTCCCCGGACCGTCGCGCGGCGCGCGCAGGCCGGTTGCGGTCCGCTCGGGGAAGCGAACCGCTCGCGCGGGTCGGTCGGCTATACCGCCCGACCCGCGCGTCCCGAAGGCCCGAGACTGACGCGTGGGCCCTTCGAACGCCGTCGACACTGGTGCGCTCCGGTCAGCGGAACAGGTCGAAATGGTAGTTCACGCCGGCCCGCACCGTGTGGATCTTGGCTGCCCGCCAGTCCGGCAGACCGTCGTGCTTGAGGTCGGTGTAGAGATATTCGAGCTTGGCCGACCATTTCGGCAGGAACGCCCATTCGGCACCGCCGCCCGCGGTCCATCCCATCTTCACCTTGTGGATCGGACCGTCCTTCAGCTCGCCGGCCGCGAGGCCCGCAGTGCCGTACAGAAACAGCCGCTGGTCGAGCAGCGTGACGCCGGCGCGGGCGCGGCCGGAGGTCAGCCAGGGCGCACTGATGGCGGGATTGACCAGGTCGCCCTTGCGCGACAGGCCGGTGAAGCCGAGGTCGTTCTCGATGCCGACCACGACGAGCGGCGAGAGCTGGTAGTTGTAGCCGGCCTGCAGACCGCCAATGACCCCGGACAGCTTGCCGCCATTGCCGCTCGCAGCATTGGCGAACCCATCATTGCCGGTGAAGGCACCGCCGACATTGGCGCCGGCATAGAAGCCGGTCCAGGAGAACGGCGCCGGCGCAGCCGCATAGGCCGGCGCCTTGTACGCGGTCGCCGGCAGGTCCGCCGCCTGCGCCCCGCCGCAGGCCAGCGCGGTCACCGCCAGGGCGGCCAGCCAAGATCTCGCGCCTCTGATCGTCATCTGCTCATACTCCGTTGGGCGCGAGCGCGCCGTCAAAACCCCACCCCATTTGGGATGCCTTCTTATAAACCGACTAGACGGTTTGTAAATATGAACTGGCATCGTGCCGAGGATTTTTGGTCGTTGCAGGCCGCTATGGCTGGCGGAGGTCGGAAAGGACAAAGGACTGAAGCAAGGGTGGGACCGCCGTACGCTGACACATACCGGCGGTCCCGTGTCGCTACATCTTGGGGAAACCGACGGAAGAGACGGGGGTCAATCCGGCCGGCCTGAGCGACGCCGGCGACCCTGGGCCATCTGCGCGTGCATCGCAATGTGAACCGTTCCTTAACCTAACCAGTCAAGGTTACCGGGTTTCAAGCCATCTGATTGGTTGCACGGCGGTTTTCCGCACGTCTTGGACCGGGGAGGCGCCCCGCTGCAACGCAGCATCGCTCCCTCCGGGCCGCCGAGAGACACAGTGGTGCGGCCGCGCCGACGCTCAATCCTTCTTCTTGGCCGCCTTCTTGTCGTCGCCCTTCTCGTCCTTCGA
Source organism: Bradyrhizobium sp. SZCCHNR1051 (assembly GCF_032489615.1). Lineage (NCBI taxonomy): Bacteria > Pseudomonadati > Pseudomonadota > Alphaproteobacteria > Hyphomicrobiales > Nitrobacteraceae > Bradyrhizobium > Bradyrhizobium sp. SZCCHNR1051. The sequence goes on from NZ_JAUEYJ010000003.1 coordinate 258,307, forward strand.
CTTGTCATCCTTGTCCTTGCGACCGTTCTCCTTGCGACGGTTGGTGAAGCGGGCATTACCCAGCCCGGTGCCGATGGTCAGCACGCCCCAGCGCTCGAACTCCTGCATGAACGGCACCTCGGACAGGCCCTGGACGACGCCGTCATTGTGCATCAGCACCGCGGTGTCGTGATCGCCGATCATCGGGATCGCCTCGACCAGGCTGGCCGGAAGGTTGAACTTGCTGCTCTCCCAATTGCCCGGCAGGTTCTGCGCACCCTTCTCGATCGAGCCGTCCTCGCTGATCACGCCGGGACAGGCAATGCCGATGAACGGCGCGAGCCTGAGCCCCTCGGTATCGGCCTCCTCGATTAGGCCCTTCAGCATCTTGGCGAGCCGCTTGACGGCGCCTTCCCGCGTCGGCTCGTCATCGGCATGGCGCCACAGATCGGACTTCCAGACCGACGCCTTGGACAGGTCCGGCGCCTTCTTCCGGGCGGTCTCGACGACGCCGCAGCGGATGTTGGTGCCGCCGATGTCGACCGCGAGGATGCTGTCATGGGCCTCGAAGATCCACGACGGCGCCAGATGCAGCGCGCCGATCAGCCCGGCATCGTCGGGATGGTAGCGGATCGGCTCCAACTCGACGCCGAAGCCCTCGTCCTTGAGGATGATCTCGGTGCGCGCGATGGCGAGCTCGCCGAGCCGGGAATCCCGAAAGCCGCCGCCGACCACGATGCATTCGGTCTTGGCCCAGGCCTTGGTGCGCAGGAAGCGCCGGGTGACATAAGCAAGCTCCTGGGCGAACTCCTCGATCGCGGAGTGCACCACGGCAGAGGCCTCGGTGTCGTCGCCGACCAGGATCGCATCCAGTGCCTTCTTGCTGATGGTGTCGCTGTCCTCGTCACCGAACGGGTCCTTGTCGGATTTGCGCAACGGCTTGCGCCAGCGCTCGAGGATCTTGCGGAACGCGCCCTTGGAGGCGCGATCGCCGAGGAAGCCATCTTCGTCCTTGAGTTCGATGTTGAAGCTGTCGATCTCGACCGACGGCAGCCGCGCCGCGCCGTGGCGGGCGATGCCCGTGGTGGTCATGACGTCGTCGGCCATCGGATCCCTGCCGTGCTGTGCGTTGGCCCGGACAACGGCGCAGGCGACAGTTTGGTTGCGGCGGGAGAAGCGAATGGCGAATAGGGAGAAGCGAATAGGGGTCGAGGTTGGTCGCCACCTGCCTTCCCTACTCGCTACTCCCTATTCGCCCCTTTCCCTTGACTCGTCAGCCGACCCGGCTATAAGCACCCGATCGACCGGCGCGGGTGTTCTCGCGCCGTTTGTCGTTGCGCGTATCCGGCGGGTGTTGAGCCCAAGGGCGCGACGCCGGTCCCGATCGGGCCGGACTTCATGAACCATAACGACTGAACAAGAAGCCGACCCGGGGCCATGGTGCTTCGAGGCCGGGATCGAACACGAAGGATGAGAACGATGTTCGCAGTCATCAAGACCGGCGGCAAGCAATACCGCGTCGCCCCGGATGATGTGCTCGAGATTGGCAAGATCGACGGTGAGCCCGGTACGATCGTGCAGCTGAACGAAGTGCTGGTGGTCGGTGGCGACACCCCGGTGCTGGGCGTGCCCGCCGTGGCCGGTGCGTCCGTGGCCGTCGAGGTGCTCGACCACAAGCGCGGCCCCAAGGTCATCGCGTTCAAGAAGCGCCGCCGCAAGAATTCGCGCCGCAAGCGCGGCTACCGGGACGAGCTGACGCTGATCCGCGTCAGCGAAATCCTGACCGGCAACGCCAAGCCGACCAAGGGCCCGCGGCCGAAGAAGGCCAAGGCGGAAGCCCCGGCGGCCGACGCCGCCGAGTAAGCGTGCCGGCGCGATTGCCGCGCCGCATTGGCTTGAACCCTCATCGCGCGGATTTTTCGTCCGCGCCCAGCAAATGTGAATGATCCCTTGGCGGAATCGCGCTAAAGGTGATCGCGAGATCGGAGACGAGCGATGGCTCATAAAAAGGCAGGCGGTTCATCCCGCAACGGACGCGACTCCAAGGGCAAGCGCCTCGGCATCAAGGCGTTCGGCGGCGAGCGCGTGATTCCCGGCAACATCATTGCGCGTCAGCGCGGCACGACCTGGCACCCCGGCCTCAACGTCGGCATGGGCACGGACCACACCCTGTTCGCCAAGATCGAGGGCGTCGTCGAGTTCCATGACCGGGCCAACCGCACGTTCATTTCGGTGCGGCCGGTAGCCGCCCAGGCTGCCGAATAGAATAACGGTGGAACAACATGCGTCCGCCGGGTCCTGATGAACCGGCGGAGCGCCAGATGGCTCCAGGGGAGGCGGGACAACCGGCCTCCCCTTTTCTTTTTCGCTGATCAGTTGATCCCGAAGCGTCGATGGAGCCCGACATGCTGCAGGACATCACGACTCCCACCTTGCGCGAGGCGAGACCTTGCGTCCTCGAGACCCCCCGGCTGACGCTGCGTGCGCCGGTGCTCGCGGACGTGACTGCCATCGCCCGGCTCGCCGACGACCGTGTTATCGCCGAGAACACCCGCCGCCTGCCGCACCCGTATTCAGAGGTCGATGCCGCCCGTTTCGTGCGCGCGCTGGCGGAGCAGGCAGGCGAGACCGCCTTCCTGATCGAACACCTGGACACGCCGATCGGCATGGTTGGCATTAACCGTCCTGCGCAAGGGCGGGCCGAGCTCGGCTACTGGCTCGGCGTCGATCATTGGGGCCGCGGCTTCGGCACCGAGGCGGCGCGCGCCACGATCGACTATTTCTTCGAGGAGGGCGATGAGGACGTGCTGATCGGGCACGCCCGCGTCAGCAACCCAGCCTCGCGCAACATCCTGGAAAAGTGCGGCTTCCAATGGACCGGCGTCGAGCTGCACCGCTTCGAGGTGATCGGCTCCTCCGCCCCGGTCGACGCCTTCCGCCTCACCCGCGGTGTCTGGGGGTCGCTGAAGGCCTGGGCCAACGCGGGACGGCGGAACTAGGCCGGGCCACCCTCCCCTGGAGGGGGAGGGTGGCACCTCAGGCCGGCGGATTCACCGCACCCTGTCCCTGCCCCAGGCTTCGTTCCCGCAAGTAGATGTACAGCCCCGCGCCGATGATGATGGTGGCGCCGACGATCGTCGCGGGATGCGGCACGTCGCCGAACACGACGAAGCCGAACAGCACGGCCCAGACGATCATCGTGTACTGATAGGGCACGACCACTGAGGCCGGCGCGAGCTTCAGCGAGCGGTTGACGCAGAACAGCGCGGTCACCGAGATGATGCCGGCGGCCGCGAACATCACCAGGCTGCCGGGCGTCGGCGTCACCCAGCCGAACGAGGACATCGCCGCGCCGAGCAGGAAGGTCCCGACGAATTGCGACGACGCCATCACGATGTCCGGCGTTGCGCGCAGGCTGCGCGTGATCAGCATCAGCACCGCGAACGACAGACTGCCGCCGAGCGCGATCAGCGCCGGCAGGCTGAAGGTCTGCGCCGAGGGCCTGAGCGCGATCAGCACGCCGCAGAAGCCGATCAGGATCGCGGTCCAGCGTCGCCAGCCGACATGCTCGCGCAGCACCAGCGCAGACAGCGCGGTGACGAAGATGGGACCTGCGAGATAGTAGGTGATGACGTCGGCAAGCGGCAGATAGACGGTGGCGAGAAAGAACGCCGCGACCTCGAGCGTCGACAGGATCACGCGCACCAGCTGTAGCCAGGGACGCTCGAGCTGCAGAAAGGCGGCTCGGTTGCGCCAGATGAACGGCGCGAGCAGCAGCAGCGCCGCGCAGGCACGCAGCCACAGCAGCTGGCCGACGGCGTAGGTCGACACCAGGAACTTGCCCAGGGCATCGCCGAACGAGAACATCGCGATTGACAGCAGCATCAGGCCGATGCCGGCCAGCCGCGCCGATCGTACATCGTTTTGGACGGAGATCCGGGAGAGGAGGGTCATTGCGCAATGGGCTGGTTGTTCTGGCTGAAGCCCGGGTGCGATATGGTCGCGGTATCCCGGCCTTCACTTCTTCATCGGCTCGTTTAGGAGTCGTGAGCGCGCGCGACAAGCCCTTGGCGGGAAGATGCGCAAACACAGGCGCCGATCACAAGATCACGATTAAGCGAGCCGGGGTTCCGGCGCACCACACTCGCCCGGGCCTCATACTGCAGCTTCTTTTCGATCCGGTTCTTCAACCTGCGATTTTGCTGAACCATTCGGGCGCTCGGCAAAACCCATCATATGCAGTTGCATTTGGGACGAGGCGCTCCGAATCTGACGCGCGATGGCGGCTCTAGAAGCGGTTCGAGTATCTGGTCATGCCAACGCAGCATATCCCCATACCCACATTCGTCGGCAGCAGGGCAGCGCCGGCACCGCATCGCTTGCACCCGCGCGACATCTCGGCTGGCCGCCGCGTCATGAAACAGGGCGTGCGCCCGTTTCGAGTCCGATATGAGCAGTGATGCAGAGGGCAAGAACGAGCTGGATCTCCGGGCGGAACCGCCCGCGATGGGGAATGCTGCGGCAAGTCTGGTGCTGCAGCAGACCGTGGTGCTGTTGGTCGATGTGGTCGAATCCGTGCGCCTGATGAGCGCGCATGAGGCTGCTACCGTTCAGCGCTGGACCGAACTCATCCGCCTGATCGCGTCGGAAATATTGCCCCGGCATCAGGGCACTCTTGTGAAAAGCCTTGGCGACGGCTTGCTTGCTCGTTTCGAGACCGTCAGGGATGCCGTGAATGCCGTTGCCGAGATGCATCGAGCGGCGGCTGCGCAGAACGCCGGGCTCCCGGAGGATCGACATCTTCACTTGCGTGCGGGCATCAACGCCGCAATGGCTTGGAGCGATGGCGTCGACATCTACGGGACCGGCGTCAACCTTGCGGCACGGCTGGCAACTCTGGCCGGACCCGGCGAGACGATCGCAAGCGCATCGGCGCAGGAGGAGCTGGCTGCCGCTCTGGCTAGCCTCGCCAGCCCAGGCGAGACGATCGGGAGCGCCGCCGCGCGTGACGAATTGACGCACGGCGTCGACGCGGTCTGCGAAGATCTCGGCAACTGCGTTTTGAAGCACTTTGACAGGCCGGTTCGAGCATACCGCGTCGGTCCGCCGGGGCCGCAGCCGACCATCGCCGGGAGGCGCGACTACGGAGCGGCGATGCAGCCGAGCATTGCCGTGATTCCATTCGCAGCCCGAACCGAGGCGCCTGGGCTCGTGGACGTCGGCAACCTGATCGCCGACGGCGTGATCTGGCGCCTGTCGAAGTCTGCGAATCTCAAGGTGATCTCGCGGCTTTCGACCGCCGTGTTCCGCGGTCGGACCAGCGACCTTGGCCAGGTCTCGGCGCATCTGGGTGCGGCCTACGTCCTCAGTGGAGCCTATGTGGCCAACGGCAGCCAGATCATGGTGACTGCTGAGCTCTCCGCCGCCCGCGACGATCAGGTGATCTGGACGGATCGGCTCAGCGGATCCGTCGAGGATTTGCTTCGGCCCGAAAGCGAGATGGCCGATCGCATCGCACGAGCCGTACACTTCGCCGTGTTCGACGCCGAGGTCGACCATATCCTGACCCAGCCGCTGCCGACGCTCGAGAGCTACTCGCTCCTGCTCGGCGCAATCAAGCTCATGCACAGGTCCACCAGGGAAGAGTTTCTCCAGACACGCAATATCCTCGAGGAGCTGATCAACCGGCACGGCCGTATTGCGGCCCCGCGCGCCTGGCTCGGCCACTGGTACATCCTGCGACTGACACGAGGCTGGTCCGAGGACCGCACCCGCGACGCAGCCGAGGCCCTGGCGACGACCCATGCCGCGCTTGATCGCGACCCGTCCGACGCGCTCGCGCTCGCAGCCGAGGGGTTCGTCTACTGTCATCTGTTCAAGGACCTCGACATGGCGCGCAGGCGTTGCGAGGCGGCCGTCCTCGCAAACCCCAGCCACGCGCTCGGCTGGCTGTTCCTTGGGACGGTCGACGCATTCAAGGGTGACGGTGCCGCTGCAGTGCACGAGACCCAGCGCGCCATGGAGCTCTCGCCGCTTGATCCGATGCGCTATTACTTCGAGTCGCTCAGCGCGACGGCTGCACTTTCCGCTCATGACTATGCCACCGCTGAAAGACTTGCGCGCTCATCGCTGGCACTCAACCGCATGCACCCCTCGACGTGGCGAGCCTTGACCATTGCGCTCGTGCTGCAGGGCCGAATGGAGGAGGCCCGATCGACACTAGCGAAGGTGCGGGAGGTCGACCCGACGCTGACGGTCGAAACCTATCTTGCCCGCATGCCGAACGCTCAGCTCGAAACCGGTCGGGAATGGGCGCGCTGTCTGGCGTTAGCCGGCCTGCCATCCGGTAACGGCAACTCCAAGCGGCATTGAGGACGAAAAGGATCCGGGCGTGTGAACTGGTCGACAGCTGAGTGAGTATCGCCCGGCGAACTGCAACTGAAAGGACGACCCTACCATTGTGAGCTGACTCAATCATAGGAGGCGGACATGGGCCAACTGGGCGGCGCAGGTGGTGCCGGCGGAGCGGGCGGAGCAGGCGGCGCGGGTGGTGCTGGAGGCGCCGGCGGAGCAGGCGGCGCGGGTGGCGTCGGCGGCGCTGGCGGTGCCGTACTCGGCACGCTTGGCGATGTCTATGCCAATCCGGTGATGGTCGATGCATTGATCCATGTGCGCGAGGGCAGCATCGTCACCGAAAAACCGCTCGTGCTTTATGAGCCGGCGCTCCCGGTCATCGATGACCCCGCCCAAATGGAGCGCTGGGAGGCGTGGGTTCGCGCCTATGTTGCTATCGGAGAGATGCTGCAAGGCATCACCTTCCAGGGCATCACGGCAAACTCTCAACCGTCAAGCTCTGACGCCTTCCAGATATGGTCGTCCGTATCCGGACAGAGATCGCTGATCGCCGAAATTCAGCGGCCGGCACAAACCACTTTCGAACAGCAGATCCCCCTGGTCCTCAGTTGGGCCGAACTGCGCAACGAGCGCGCCACGGAAATCCTGGCGCAGATCGATCCGCAGTTCGCTTTCTGGGCATCGATCGTCTACCTCCATGCCGAGCGGACGCGGCGCACATTCGAACTCATCAACATGGTGCTGCAATTTTGCGTCTACGTGGAGATGCGCGTCAAGCACGCGCTGGGCTGCTACCGTCCGGTCGAATACAACGCCGAGGTCCAGCCGATGATCACGACCCCGGGGCATGGAAGCTTCCCGATGGGGCACGCGACGCAGACCTATGCGGTCACCTACGTGTTGAAGCAGTTGCTGAAGCTTGATCCGACGCGGCACAAATGGGTCATCGATCAGCTCGATCGCGTGTGTGCCCGGATCACGACCAACCGCGTCATCGCCGGCGTCCACTTTCCGGCTGACAGCATGGCGGGACGCATGCTGGGCGTCGCCCTGGGCGAGTACTTTGTCGGGCGTTGCAATGGGAACGAGACGAGCCAGCCCTTCATGAAGCGGACCTTCCTTGCGGCAGGAATCGACCAATACCCGACGACGGATTTCAATCCGTTCAACACCACGATCGTCCCGGCCCAGGATCTCGACCAGGGTCCGTTCTACTTCTCGCAATCTGCCGGCGTGAACGTCACCCAGTCCCCTCTGATGCATCACGTCTGGTGTGAGGCTCAAGCGGAGTGGAAGGGCAGATTTGGCGTTCCGAGCTACCCATAATTCATGCGGAGAGCGAGCCATGGCCGAGCCCGGGGCGCCCAAGAACTATCCGAGATGCTTCGATCCCTATCTCCGATACGCGATCTCGACGGAATTCAAGAACTTCGAGGAAAACCTCCAGGAAAAATGGGATCGTTTCGACGATGACAAATACAGGCTCCTGCTCCTGATCGAGCTGAAAGAGGCTGGAACGGCCGCAGATTTCGCGAAAGTGGCGGGCCAGCTGGAACCAACCCAGCCCGAGTTCGCCACGACAAAGTACGGCATCGAACTCGCGCCTTATGCGGCAGACTCGCGGTACCTGACGATGCGCTGCCGCGCGAGTGCGGTGCTGGATAGCGCATTGCACGAGTCCGTCTGGGGCAATTATGTCAACCGGGTCGCGTTATCCTTGCCGGTCAAACCGTCATCTCCCAAGTCATTCCAAAAGAGTGCGCCCATCCGCCACCGCTTCAAGGAAGGTAAGGAGGCGCCAGGACCGCTTCTGATCGGCATGCTGGACGATGGCTGCCCGTTTTCTGCGGCGCGCTTCCTAAGAACCAGCGGCCCACTGAGCACGCGGGTCCGAGCCATCTGGGATCAGAACCAGAATAAGCAGCCGGTCGCGATCGGAACGCGCAAGTTCGGAATGGAGCTCACCGACTTTGCCTACGGTCTCGAGTACCGACGCGATTTCGCCGCCGGCATAGAGCCGCAGCAGATCGGACTCGACGATTGGATCTCGCTGCACGCGACAGCTACCGATGGCGTCGACGAGGATGGCTGTTACGCAGCCGCCGGGTTCACGACCCTCGCACGCCGGGACTCGCATGGGGGCCATGTCATGGACGTCCTGGCGGGGCCTGTTCCGATTTCCTCTCGTATCGGCCCGTCGAAACCAGGCAAGGACCGCCGCGATCCGCCGAGTTGGACACCTGGTCGCCCCTCGACTGATCCTGCGTGCGACGCTGACGTCGTGTTCGTGCAATTCTCCGATGAATGTATCCGGGATGCGACTGGCGTGTGGCTGAAGACCTATGTCGTCCAGGGCATCCAGTACATTCTGTCGTTTGCAGACCCGGTCAAGACCAGGAACGTGATCATCAGCCTCAGCTACGGTCCGACCACCGGACCGCATGACGGCACGGCAGAACTCGAGAGCGCCTTGTCGGCTCTGGTTGCTGAATACAACGGCAAGAACAACAAGCCGAAGCTCGACATCGTGCTCTCCGCCGGCAACGCCTATCTCAGCGACGGTCACGTCGTCTTCACCAGCGACAGCGAGCAGCCCGAGCACGTCGAATGGATCTGGCGTTTGCCGCCGGACAATACCGTGCTGGTCTTTGCAGAGATCTGGATGGAGGACGATGAGGCCCAGGGAGTCACCGTCACCTTGACGTCGCCGAGCGGCAAAGTTCAGCTGACATCAGGCTGTGCTGTCATCGGAACAACGCTTCCGAAGCCGGGCGGCACCACCCCTCAGCTGATCGGCCCGATCGTCTGGGGCAAAGACAGGATGTGGCTGCTCGAAGTCGGCCCGACCGTGGTGAGGCCAGAAGATCAGGCCAGCAACGAGCACGGCGACTGGACCATCAAGGTCGACGGCATTCCCGAAAACGCCGAAATGCACGCCTATGTGGCGCGCACCGATCCGAACATGGGCGCGCGCACGGGGGCCAAGCGCTCGCATTTTGTCGATTCCAACTGGGAGCAAACCCGGTCGGCTGGGGCCAGTTGCACGCGCATCGACGGGGAGTTCGATCGGACCGGATCGCTGTTGGATCGGTTTGGGACGCTGAACGGGATCGCAACCGGCAAGAAGCACCGGGTCCATGTTGCAGGCGGGTACGTGGTGGCGGATGGCCGCAAGACGCCTTATTCATCGGCGGGCCGGCCCCGCGGCGGCCACCGCATCGGTCCGGATTACGTGCTGCCCTGTGACGAAGACAACGCCCTCACCGGAATCCGTGCCGGGGGTAACCGGAGCGGCGCCGTCCTGCGCCTGATCGGGACGAGCACTGCGGCTCCGCAACTCGCGCGCCAATTTGCGAGATTGCGCGGCGGCTTGGCTTTGCCTCAGCCCACCGCCGTCCCGTCCCCGAACGACATCGCGGAGATCGCAAAGAGGGGCGGCGGCGATCTCGAGCCGCCGTAGCGGCAGGTCGTCGCGGTGCTGCGCGAGCGGCCTTCGGCCCTGACCGGGGCGGGAATCTTGAGCTTTTCCGCGCGATCCGCGGCGGTTTGAGTTGCCCCGGAGGCCCGCCTCGCCTACCTAGAGCCCTATGAAATTTCTCGATGAAGCCAAGGTCTATGTGCGCTCCGGCGACGGCGGCAACGGTTGCGTTGCGTTCCGGCGCGAGAAGTTCATCGAGTTCGGCGGCCCGAACGGCGGCAATGGCGGCCGCGGCGGCGACGTCGTCATCGAGGCCGTCGACGGCCTCAACACCCTGATCGACTACCGCTACCAGCAGCATTTCAAGGCCCAGAGGGGCGGAAACGGGTCCGGCAAGGACTGTCATGGCGCCGGCGGCAAGTCGGTGGTGCTCAAGGTTCCAGTCGGCACCCAGATCTTCGACGAGGACCGGGAGACGCTGATCCACGACTTTACCGCGGTCGGCGAGCGCTTCGTGCTGGCCCAGGGCGGCAATGGCGGCTTTGGCAACGCGCATTTCAAGTCGCCGACCAACCGGGCGCCGCGCAACGCCAATCCCGGCCAGCCCGGCGAGGAGCGCTGGATCTGGCTGCGCATGAAGCTGATCGCCGATGCCGGCCTGGTCGGCCTGCCCAATGCCGGCAAGTCGACCTTCCTGTCCAAGGTCTCGGCCGCCAAGCCGAAGATCGCCGACTATCCGTTCACCACGCTCCATCCACAGCTCGGCGTCGTGAACGCCGACGGCCGCGAGTTCGTGCTGGCCGACATTCCCGGCCTGATCGAGGGCGCGCATGAGGGCGCCGGCCTCGGCGACCGTTTCCTCGGCCATGTCGAGCGCTGCCGTGTGCTGCTGCACTTGGTCGACGCCACCTGCGAGCATGCCGGCAAGGCCTACAAGACGGTGCGGCACGAGCTGGAAGCCTATGGCGGCGAGCTGACCGACAAGGTGGAGATCGTCGCGCTGAACAAGATCGATGCGGTCGACCCGGACGAGCTGAAGAAGCAGAGGGACCGGCTGAAGCGCGCCGCCAAGAAGACGCCGCTGTTGATCTCCGGCGCCACCGGCGAGGGCGTCAAGGAAGCGCTGCGCAAGCTCGCCGACGTGGTCGGCGAACAGCCGGTGTCCCTCAAGGCCAAGAGCACGACCGAGAGCGCGGCGACCGAGGAGCCATGGGCCGCGCCGCTGCCACCGCAGGGCTGACGCTCACGCCGAACCTTGCGTCACAGGCTGCGGCCGGCGCATATGTCGCAGCAACGTTTCGCTATCTCGTCTCTCCCTTTGAAGGCGGCCGGCGGGCATTCAATCGAGGATTTTGGAAGCTCTCACCCGCGCATTCCGGTGCGCTCCCTCCCCCCTTGTGGGGGAGGGTTGGGGAGGGGGTACCCCAACGGCGGTCTTGCCGTGTGGACCCCCACCCCCGCCCCCTCCCCGCAAGGGGGAGGGGAGGACACCGGCCTCGCGGCGACGGCATGCCTTGATCTTCCGACGTCTGTCCGATGCTGCTGACCCCAGACCGAACCACCACCATGGCACCCCGTCTCGAAAATTTCCGCCGCATCGTCGTCAAGGTCGGCTCGTCGCTGCTGGTCGATTCCGAGGCCGGCGAGGTGCGCGCCTCCTGGCTCACAGCGCTGGCCGCCGACATTGCCAGGCTGCACAGCCGCGGCTGCGAGCTGCTGGTCGTGTCCTCAGGCTCGATCGCGCTCGGCCGCAGCCGGTTGAAACTGCCGCGCGGACCGCTGAAGCTGGAGGAAAGCCAGGCGGCCGCCGCGGTCGGCCAGATCGCGCTGGCGCGGACCTGGTCGGAGGTGCTCGGTGCTCATGGCGTCAGTGCCGGCCAGATCCTGGTGACGCTGCAGGACACCGAGGAGCGCCGGCGCTATCTCAACGCCCGTTCGACCATCGCCAAGCTCCTGGAATGGCGCGCAGTGCCGGTCATCAATGAGAACGACACGGTCGCGACCGCCGAGATCCGCTATGGCGACAATGACCGCCTCGCCGCTCGCGTGGCCACCATGGCGAGCGCCGATCTGCTGGTGCTGCTGTCGGATATCGACGGCCTCTACACCGCGCCGCCCGCGCAGGATCCGAACGCACGGCTGATCCCCGTGGTCGAGAGCATCACTGCCGACATCGAGGCGATGGCCGGCAGCGCCGCCTCGGAGTTCTCACGCGGCGGCATGCGCACCAAGATCGAGGCCGCCAAGATCGCCACCACCGGCGGCACCCACATGCTGATTGCGTCCGGCAAGATCGAGCACCCGCTGCGGGCGATCGCCGATGGCGGCCGCTGCACCTGGTTCCTGACGCCAGCGAACCCGGTCACCGCGCGAAAACGCTGGATCGCGGGCTCGCTGGAGCCGAAGGGCACGCTGACGATCGATGCCGGCGCAGTGACCGCACTGCGCGCCGGAAAGAGCCTGCTGCCGGCCGGCGTCATCCGTATCGACGGCCAGTTCGCCCGCGGCGATGCCGTCGTGGTGCGCGGCCCCGACACCCATGAGATCGGCCGCGGCCTCGTCGCCTACGACGCCGATGATGCCGAGCGGATCAAGGGTCGCTCGTCGCCGGACGTGGCCATCATCCTCGGCGTCTCCGGCCGCGCCGAGATGATCCATCGCGACGACCTGGTCATCGGCCCGGCGGGCGCCGGCCCAGCCTGAGGCCAAGGCACCGGCGTTCGCAAACGGCCTCGTTCCGTGCTACTGGAGAGCCTTAGTTCAAGGTTGAAAAGCCCATGACCGCGCCTTTGAAAGCCATCGACGGCAGCGCCGATCTGCCCGCCCTGATGAACGACCTCGCCAAGCGCGCCCGTGGGGCCGCCCGCGTGCTGTCGCTGGCGCCGGCCGAGCAGAAGAACCGCGCGCTGGAGGCGATGGAGCGGCGGATCCGCGCCCGCACTGAAGCGATCATCGCCGCCAATGCCGAGGACGTTGCCGAGGCCAAGGCGGCCGGCATGACCTCGTCCTTCCTCGATCGCCTGACATTGACCCCGGCCCGCGTCGCCGCGATGGCCGACGGCATCGCCGTGGTACGCGGCGTCGCCGACCCGGTTGGCGTCGTGACCGAGAGCTGGCAGCGGCCGAACGGGATGACCATCGAGCGCGTGCGGGTGCCGCTCGGCGTCATCGCCGTGATCTTCGAAAGTCGTCCCAATGTGGCGGCTGATGCCGGCGTGCTGTGCCTGAAGTCCGGCAATGCGGTGATCCTGCGCGGCGGCTCGGACTCGTTCCGCTCCTGCCGCGCGATCCATGAATGTCTCGTCGATGGCCTGCGCGAAGCCGGCCTGCCGGAGGCCGCGATCACGCTGGTGCCGACGCGCGATCGCGCCGCGGTCGGGCTGCTGCTGTCGGGCCTGAACGGCGGCGTCGACGTCATCGTGCCGCGCGGCGGCAAGAGCCTGGTTGCGCGCGTCGAGGCGGAGGCGCGCGTGCCGGTGTTCGCCCATCTCGAAGGTGTCAATCACGTCTATGTCGATGGCGCCGCCGATCTCGAGATGGCCAAGTCGATCGTGCTGAACGCGAAGATGCGACGCACCGGCGTCTGCGGCGCCGCAGAGACGCTGCTGGTCGATCGCGCGAGCGCCGACAAGATCAAGCCGCTGGTCGACATGCTGATTGGCGCCGGCTGCGAGGTGCGGGGCGACGATGCGGTGCGGGCGGCCGATGCGCGGGTGAAGCCGGCCAGCAACGAGGATTGGGACACCGAATATCTCGACGCGATCATCGCCGCCAAGGTCGTCGACGGCGTGGAGGGTGCGATCGCCCACATTCACGCGCACGGCTCGCACCACACCGATGCGATCGTCACCGACGACAACGCAGCGGCCGACAAGTTCCTTAACGAGGTCGACTCGGCCATCGTCTTGCACAATGCCTCGACCCAGTTCGCCGACGGCGGCGAGTTCGGTTTTGGCGCCGAGATCGGCATCGCCACGGGCAAGTTCCATGCGCGCGGGCCGGTCGGGGTCGAGCAGCTGACGAGCTTCAAATACCGCATTCACGGCAGTGGTCAGACGCGGCCATGACCGCCGCATCCTGTGGTTGAGTTACACGAGCAGCAGGCGGGGGCCGCCGTGACCGACGCCACAGCCATGCGGCCTGCGATCCGCCAGGCGCTGCCGCCCTACAGCGACGGCATGCGCATCGGCCTGCTCGGCGGCTCGTTCAACCCGCCGCACCAGGCGCATCGCGCGATCAGCCTGTTCGCGCTGAAGCGGCTGCAGCTCGACCGTGTCTGGTGGCTGGTGACACCGGGCAATCCGCTCAAGAACAATGGCGGGCTGCATGCGCTGGCCGAGCGCGCTGAGGCGGCACGCAAAGTCGCCGCCGATCCGCGCATCGAGATCAGCTGTCTCGAATCCGTCATTGGCACCCGCTACACTGCCGACACGATCGATTATCTGCGCCGGCGCGCCTCCCGCCTGCGCTTCGTGTGGATCATGGGCGCCGACAATCTCGCGCAGTTCCATCGCTGGCAAAAGTGGCAGCACATCGCTGCCCAGGTTCCCATGGCCGTGGTCGACCGCCCGCCGCGCAGCTTCCGCGCCCTGAACGCACCCGCCGCACGCGCCCTCGCGCGGTACCGCATTCCCGAAGCGCAGGCCAGCCGTCTCGCCGACAGCGCCGCGCCAGCCTGGGTCTACCTCACCGGCCTCAAGCTCAGCCTGTCGTCGACGGGCCTGAGGAACCCGGACGGCAGTTGGAAGTCGTTCTGAACAGCCGCGCTCGCTGTCGCGCGGCATCGGATGTGCATGGAACTTGCCGTCCCGTTACGGTCCGAAGCGGGGCGGCCGGTCGAGAATGTCGGGCCGGGCAGTCGGGGCACTGGATTGTTGAAACCGTTAACCCCACATGCCTAGTATGGTCAGCAGGCCGGGTTGGATTCGGCCTGCGATACAGTGAAAGGAATGGTCCCTGACCACATCTGTATTGTCCCAGTCGGCCTTACCCAAGACGAAGGCAACGACGACCAAGTCGGCCACTGCCAAGTCAGCGCGTAAGACGTCGACCCGAGATGCGGCCTTGCAGGCGCAACCCGACGCCGACAAGACCCTGCGCACCATCCTCTCCCGCCTCGAAGACATGAAGGCGGAGGAGACGGTCACGATCAATCTTCACGGCAAATCGGCGTATTCCGACTACATGGTCATCACCACGGGCCGCTCGAACCGGCACGTCGGGTCGATCGCGGAAAACGTCGCCAAGGGCCTGAAGGAAGCCGGCACCAAGAAACTCCACATCGAGGGCCTGCCCAATTGCGATTGGGTGCTGATCGATTCCGGCGACGTGATCGTGCACGTGTTCAGACCCGAGGTTCGCGAGTTCTACAATCTCGAGCGATTGTGGACTCAAGGGCCGAACCCGGCGAAGACGGTCTAGGCGGTCCCACGCCGCGCCGGATGCGAATCGTGCGGCGCACGTGCTAGTCCGTGCGCATGCGCCTGATCGTGGTCGCCATCGGCCGGTTGAAGCAGGGTCCCGAGCGGGAGCTCGCGGAGCGCTACCGCGGGCGTTTTGATGACATCGGCCGCAAGCTCGGCTTTCGCGGCCTCGACATTCATGAGATTCCGGAAAGCCGCGCCCGCGACGCGGCAACGCGCATCGCCGAGGAGGCCGCCGCGATGTCGGCGGCAATCCCGGACAAGTCCGTACTGGTGTGTCTCGACGAGCGTGGCCAGAACGTCGACAGCACAACCTTTGCGGGTTATCTTGGACGCTGGCGGGACGAAGGCATTCCGGCAGCCGTCTTCGCAATCGGCGGCGCCGACGGACTTTCGCCCGATTTGCGGCGCAGAGCCAAGCTTGGGGTTGCGTTCGGCGCTGCGACCTGGCCGCACCAGATCGTCCGCGTCCTGCTGCTCGAGCAGATTTACCGTACTGCTACGATCCTGGCCGGTCACCCCTATCACCGCGCTTGAATAGGGGACGATGGGAGCACAATAAGGACCTCGATGTTCGCTGCGCGGCCCCTCTCCCGTTCCTCAAGAACCGTCCGCAGCGGCCGGTCGTGCCGCGCGTCGCTGGTCGCGCTGCTGATCGTCGTTCCCGGTCTGCCGGCGACGGCGCAGACCGGACTTCGGCCTTCCCTCGCCGGTACCGCCTCGCCGACACCGGCGACACCCGAGCAGTTGAAGCAGCGCGAGCAGGAGCTCGAGGCCGCCCGCGCGGCCCAGAAGGCCGCCGCCGAGGCCCAGGAGCGCCTGAAGGCCGACATCGCCGCGCTGGGCGAGGATCGCGGCAAGCTCAATCAGCAGCTGATCGACGTCGCCGCGCAGGTGCGCAGCGTCGAGACGAGAGTCGGTGAGGCCGAAACGCGACTGCGCGGGCTCGACGGCCGCGAGCAGGATCTGCGCACCTCGCTGGAGGCGCGGCGCACCGAGATCATCGAGGTTCTGGCTGCGCTGCAGCGCGCCGGCCGCCGCACGCCGCCGGCCCTGCTCGTCCGTCCCGAGGATGCGCTGCAGTCGCTGCGGACCGCGATGCTGCTGGGCGCTGTGATCCCGGAGATGCGTGGCCGCGCCGAAAAGCTCTCGACCGATCTCGGCGAGCTCGTCGCCATCCGCAAGACGATCGCCAGCGAACGCGACAAGCTCGCCGGCGACCGCGACAGGCTGCGGACCGATCAGACCCGTCTCGCGGCCCTGGTAGAGGAACGCCAGCGCAAGCAGAGCTCGGCCGAGAAGGACATGGAAGCCGAAAGCGCGCGCGCCGCTGTGCTGGCCCAGCAGATCGACTCGCTGCAAGGGCTGATCACGACGATGGAGCTCGATCTCAAGAGCGCCGCCAAGGCCGCGTCGACGGCGAGCCTGCAGGGCGTGCCGGTCAACAGCAAGCCGGACGCGAATGCGCTGCGCAACCCGGGCCGCAAGGCGCCCGCGATCGCGTTCGCCTCGACCAAGGGCATGCTGACGTTTCCCGTCAACGGCACCAAGATTCGCGAATTTGGCGCGTCGGACGGCGCCGGAGGCTCCGATAAAGGCATTTCTTTGGCAACCCGGCCGGGCGCCCAGGTCACAACCCCGTGTGATGGCTGGGTTGTGTATGCGGGTCCCTTCCGCAGCTACGGACAACTCTTGATCCTCAACGCCGGTGGCGGGTATCATGTCCTCATCGCCGGGATGGAGCGCATTTCCGTCAACATCGGGCAGTTTGTTCAGACGGGAGAACCGGTCGCGACCATGGGTAACTCGTCCCAGGTCGCCTCCATTCTCGCTACCAACGCGAGTCAACCAGTGCTCTATGTCGAGTTCCGTAAGGACGGCACTCCAATCGATCCAGGCCCATGGTGGGCCGCAAATGAAGGCGAAAAGGTACGCGGATGATGCGTAAGACTTCGGTAATTCTCCTGAGCGCGGCCACCGGTGCGGCATTGACCCTGTTCGTCTCGCAACCGCGCGCGGTGTTGATGGGATCGACGGCGCGCGCCGCGACCGCCGATACCTATCGCCAGCTCAATCTGTTCGGCGACGTGTTCGAGCGCGTGCGCAGCGATTATGTCGAGAAGCCCGACGATTCGAAGCTGGTCGAGTCCGCGATCAGCGGCATGCTCTCGGGCCTTGATCCGCATTCGAGCTACATGGATGCGAAGAGCTTCCGCGACATGCAGGTGCAGACCCGCGGCGAGTTCGGCGGCCTCGGCATCGAGGTGACGATGGAAGACGGCCTGATCAAGGTGGTGTCGCCGATCGACGATACGCCGGCCTCGAAGGCGGGCATCCAGGCCAACGACATCATCACCAATCTCGACGACGAAGCCGTGCAGGGCCTGACCCTCAACCAGGCGGTCGAGAAGATGCGCGGCCCGGTCGGCACCAAGATCAAGCTGAAGGTCGTGCGCAAGGGCGCCGACAATCCGCTCGACGTGACGCTGACCCGCGACAACATCCGCGTCCGCTCGGTGCGCTCGCGCACCGAGAGCGACGACATCGCCTATGTCCGCATCACCACCTTCAACGAGCAGACCACCGAGGGCCTGAAGAAGAGCATCGCCGACCTGCAGAACCAGATCGGTGACAAGCTGAAGGGCTACATCATCGACCTGCGCAACAATCCGGGCGGCCTGCTCGAGGAGGCGGTCACCGTCTCCGACGCGTTCCTGGAGCGCGGCGAGATCGTCTCGACCCGCGGCCGCAATGCCGAGGAGACGCAGCGCCGTGCGGCGCATGCCGGCGACCTCACCAAGGGCAAGCCGGTCATCGTGCTGATCAATGGCGGCTCGGCTTCGGCGTCGGAGATCGTGGCCGGCGCGCTGCAGGACCACAAGCGCGCGACCCTGGTCGGCACCCGCTCGTTCGGCAAGGGCTCGGTGCAGACCATCATCCCGCTCGGCGCCGGCAATGGCGCGCTGCGGCTGACCACCGCGCGCTACTACACGCCGTCGGGCAAGTCGATCCAGGCCAAGGGCATCGTGCCCGACATCGAGGTGCTGCAGGACGTGCCGGATGAGCTGAAGTCGCGCACCGACACCAAGGGCGAGGCTTCGCTGCGCGGCCATCTGAAGAACGACGGCGACGAGAAGACCGGCTCGCAATCCTACGTGCCGCCGGACGCCAAGGACGACAAGGCGCTCAAAATGGCCGCCGACCTCCTCCACGGCATCAAGAACAGCGCCAACACGCCGGCGCCGACCGAGAAGGCCGCGGCCGACAAGCCGGCCAAGGCTGCGAACTGAGAGGCTGCGAACTAGGCGGCAGCCGACAGACGCGCATCGGGTTTGAAGGGCGGCCTCCGGGCCGCCCTTTCCTTTTCTCTTTGGCTTCTTGCTTTCCCGCTCCGCCGATCTACGGGCTTTGGGAGACTGGCCCTGCGTCCGAATCCTCGCCGTGGTATCGTCGACCCGATTGATTCGGGAATTTCGATGACAGAGACGGCCGACGAGCTGAGCGCCCCGCTCGGACAGACGGAAAAGCGTCGCAGGCGCCGCATTCGGCTTCCCTTCACGGCCCTGCAGGCCCTTGCGATGCTGCTCGGCCTGTTCCTGGTCGTCTTCGCCGGCTTTGCGATGTTCAACGACAATCCGCTCGGTGGCGAGCCGGTCGCCCGCGTCGCGATCAACGAAGGCGCAAGGCCTGCCGACGACAAGGCCGCCAAGCCGGATGGCAAGTCTGACGCAAAGGTCGATCACGGCGCGGCCCCCGCGGCCAAGCAGGAGGGCGGCGAGCGCAAGACGGTCACCATCATCGACGGCTCCAGCGGCACCCGCCAGGAGGTCGCGATCGGTGCCGGTGGCGAGACGGCGGAGCCTGGATCGGCCGCTCCGGCGATCCAGATGCCCGGCGTGGACCCGCGGCTGCTGGAGAAGTCGCGCTACGGCATGATCCCGGTGATGGCCGACGGGCTGAAGCCGTTCACCGCCTATGCGGCCGAGGCTGACCGCGCCAAGGCGGCGCGCATGCCGGCCGTCGCGATCGTGATCGGTGGTCTCGGCGTCGGCGCCGCGAAGACGGTGGACGCGATCATGAAGCTGCCGCCGGCGGTCACGCTGGCCTTCACGCCCTATGGCTCCGATCCGACCAAACTCGCCGAGCGCGCCCGGGCGCAGCGCCACGAGATCCTGCTCCAGGTCCCGATGGAGCCCTACGACTATCCCGACAACGATCCGGGTCCGCAGACGCTGCTCGCTACACTCGCACCGGACCAGAACATCGACCGGTTGTTCTGGCACATGAGCCGGCTGCAGGGTTACGTCGGCATCGGCAACTTCATGGGCGCGCGCTTCGTCGCAACGGAAGCGGCGATGCAGCCGATCGTGAACGAGGCCGCCAAGCGCGGTCTGGCCTTGTTCGACGATGGCGCAGCCCCGCGCAGCGTGGCGGCCTCGCTGGCCACGGGACGCGCGATGCCGTTCGCGAAGGGCGACGTCGCCATCGACGCGGTGCCGACCCCGGTCGAGATCGACAATGCCCTCGCCAAGCTCGAAAGCCTGGCCAAGGAGCGTGGCGTCGCCGTCGGGACCGCCTCGGCACTGCCGGTCTCGATCGACCGCATCGGCACCTGGATCAAGGGGCTCGACCGCAAGGGCATTCTGCTGGTGCCATTGACAACCGCGATGCTGAAATCAAAATCGAACTGAACGAACGTGCGCCGGCCCGACTGGCGACGTGACAGCGTGAGGCCTGCGCAGCGAGGCGCAGGGTCCCGCAGGAAGGCCGAGACCGGAATGACGCGCTACGAGGACCTGCCTTACCGCACCTGCGTCGGCATCATGCTGATCAATTCGGAGGGGCTGGTTTTCATCGGTCGCCGCGCCGGCGGGATCGAGCATGTCGACGACACCCATGTCTGGCAGATGCCGCAGGGCGGCGTTGATCCCGGCGAGGATGCCTGGGAGGCGGCCAAACGCGAGCTGTACGAAGAGACCAGCGTGCGCTCCGTCGAGAAGCTGGCCGAGGTCGGGGACTGGCTGACCTACGACATCCCGCGCACGGTCGCGGGTCGCGCCTGGAAGGGCCGCTATCGCGGCCAGCGCCAGAAATGGTTCGCGCTGCGTCTCACCGGGCCCGATGCCGAGATCAACGTCGAGCGGCCCGGCGGCGGCCACCACAAGGCGGAATTCGTCAGCTGGCGCTGGGAGCCGATGAAGAACCTGCCGGGGCTGATCGTGCCGTTCAAGCGGCCGGTCTATGAGCGGGTGGTGAAGGAATTCGCCACGCTGGCTGGCGGCTGACTCGCGATCGCGGGCCGACCGCGACGCGTGGCCGAAACCGTGTCATACGCTCGCACTGCAAAGAATCTCTGCAGATCCGTCGCGACAACGCCGTCACGATGCGTTGCCATGCGAGACGAAGCCCCACGGATATGAGCATGACCGAAACCAGACCCTACCGGCCGAATGTCGGCATCGCCCTGCTCAATGCCGAAGGCCTCGTCTTCCTCGGGCGCCGCTTCCGCGACGACGGGCCGGAGATCGTCCTGCCCGGCCTCGAATGGCAGATGCCGCAAGGCGGCGTCGACCCCGGCGAGGATCTGCAGGCGGCGGCGCGGCGCGAGCTTTGGGAGGAGACGGGCATTCGCGACGCCGACATCCTCGGCGAGACCGACTGGCTGACTTACGAATTTCCCCCATTCGAGGATCCGAACCACCGGCTCGCGCGCTTTCGCGGCCAGCGCCAGAAATGGTTCGCGATGCGTTTCACCGGACGCGAGGGCGACATCGATCCGGTGACGCCGCGCAACGACCAGCCGGCCGAGTTCGACGCCTGGCGCTGGGAGCGGCTCGCGCGCATTCCGGATCTGGTGGTGCCGTTCCGCCGAGAGGTCTACCGCGCGGTGGCGCAGGCCTTTGCGCATCTCGCCAAAGCTGGCGACTGATCAACGAAGAGTGAGGCTCACCGTCATTCCGGCCTCGCGCTCCGCGCGCCTCGGAAAGACGAGGTCGAGAGAGTTCGCCAGCTTAATTGTCCTCGACCGTGAACGGGCCGATCGCGATCACCCGGCAATCGCTGTCGCGCGTGGCGCAATCGGCCAGCGCGCCGCCAATCGCGGTCTCCTCGCGATCGCCGTTGAGGCCGAAGCCGGGACGGCCAGCCGTTCCGACCGCGACTGCATTCCAGCCCGACGGCGCGGCCTCGAGGCGCCGCGCCACCTCCTCGCGCGCCTCCGGGGCGATCGCCTGATGGTTGACCGCGCGGAAGAAGCCGGTGGCTTTCATCACCGTCGGCACCGGCACCACGAAGGCATCGTCGAGCGCAACGATGATGCAGGCGGTCCCCGCCTGGGCACCGCAGGCTTCGAGATTGCGGCGAACCACGTCGTCGACGAGGTCGCCGCCGACGCTATAGAAGAACTGCCCGCCGGGCCCGAGCGCGATGGCCTTGGTCCGTCGCGCCGTGCCGTAGTTCGCCTCGAGCCGGGCTCGGCCTGTATCGCGCACCAGCGGCATCTCTGCAGCGCTGAAGGCGCGCTCGGTCATCGGGTCGTGGCGCACCCAGGGCTGCGGCGGCAACGGTGGCTTGCTGTGCACGTAGACGACGCTGTCGCCGACGGCATAGAGCTCGCATTTGCGCGGTCCGTTCGCGTTTTCCGCGCGCTGCTGGCACTGCTCCAGCGCAGCCGATTTCGCGGCCTCATCGCTCGCCTGTCCGGTGACATAGGCGCTGACGCCGTTGATCGTGGTCGCGAACGCCTTGTGATCCGGTGCCAGCACGTAGTCGCGCGCCAGCGCAATGCGGGTCCGCTCGCTCACGAACGGCACGGCTTCAGGTGCGAACTTCTCGGCGGCGACAACGGACGAAGGTTGCGGTGACGGCTGCGGCGAGGCAGCGGGCTGCACGGCGACGGATGACTGCGTCGCCGCGGGGGACGGAGATGAAGACGGGGCCGAGGAAGGCGAAGCCGGCGTGGCCGACAGCCGGGCCAGCGCCTCCGCCGCCGCCTTGGCGGCATCGCGCTGCACAGGATGCGGATCGCGGTAGTCCAGATAGAGCTCAGTCCCGACCCCGACGGCTCCGAGCGCAACCAGGGCGGCCGCAATTCGCCAGATCAGGCGGAGCCCGCCGCCGCGGGCGACTTTCTTTTCTTCCGGCGGCGCGTAGGTGCCGTCCTCGCGGCGCATCGCGACCCGATAGGCGTGCACCGGGGTCGGGATGTTCTTGACCTCCCGCGCACCCATGTCGGCAAACTGCACCGACAGCTTATTGGCGACCTGCTCGTGCACCGCGCGCGAGATGCAGATGCCGCCGACATCGGCGAGCCCCTCCAGCCTGGCTGCGATGTTGACGCCGTCACCGAGCAGATCGCCGTCGCGCTCGACGACGTCGCCGATGGTGATGCCGATGCGGTAGCTCATCTGCCGGTTCGGCGGATAGGCCATGTTGCGCGTGCGCAGGCTCTCCTGAATGTCGATCGCGCAGCGCACCGCTTCGACCGCGCTGGGAAACTCCGCGAGGACGGCATCGCCCGCGGTGTTGAAGATGCGGCCACCGGCGCGCGCGATGAAGTCGTCGACCACTTCGCGATAGGCCGCCAGACGCCGCAGCGTCTCCTCTTCATCCTCGGCGACGAGGCGGGAATAGCCGGCAATATCGGCGGCAAAAATCGCCGCGATCTTGCGCTTCAACACGATCTGCCCTGCCATGTCACCACGCCCAGTCGAACGGCCGGGAGCATGCCGTCAGATCGGCGAGCACGCAACCGGCATCCCTTGCTAGTAGTCATCCGCCGGCCCCGGACGTTCGAGCCGGAAAACGAAAATGGCCGGGCAGAGCCCGGCCATGAACGTTCATTCATACGTCGTGCTGTTGGATCAATGCAGCGCGGTCGTGTTGAGCTGCTGCTGGATCGTCTTGAAGTGATCGAGCCGCTCGATCGCACGATCGAGCTCGTTGCCCTGCTTCTCGTTCAGCTTGGATTCCATGCCGGCGATCTCGGCCGCGAAAGCGGTCTGGTCGAGCTCCTCCAGCGACGTCGCGACGTCGGCCAGAACCGTCAGACCCTTGTCCGAGATCTCGGCGAGGCCGCCGAGCACGATGATCTTCTGCTGCGAGCCGCCAGCGGTCACCGTCAGGATACCCGGCCGCAGCGTCGCCACGAATGGCGCATGGCCGGCGAGCACGCCGAAATCACCCTCCTGGCCGGGCACGTCGACCTGGTCGACCTCGCCCGAGAAGGCGATCTTTTCCGGCGAGACGAGATCGAAATGGAAAGTAGCCATTGGGAAACCTGCGAATAGCGAATAGCGAATGGCGAGTAGTGAAGGAGGAAGCAGCGAACAGTTCGTCTATTCGCTACTCCCTATTCGCTATTCGCCCTTAGGCCGCCTCGGCGGCCAGCTTCTTGCCCTTCTCGACCGCCTCGTCGATGTTGCCGACCATGTAGAAGGCGGCCTCCGGCAGGTGGTCGTACTTGCCTTCACACAGGCCCTTGAAGCCCTTGATGGTGTCGGCGAGGTCGACGAACTTGCCCGGCGATCCCGTGAAGATTTCGGCGACGTGAAACGGCTGCGACAGGAAGCGCTCGATCTTGCGGGCGCGGGCCACGGTCAGCTTGTCCTCTTCCGACAGTTCGTCCATGCCCAGGATGGCGATGATGTCCTGCAGCGACTTGTAGCGCTGCAGGATCTGCTGGACCTGACGCGCGGTCTGATAGTGCTCCTCGCCGACGACCAGCGGGGAGAGCATGCGCGAGGTCGAGTCGAGCGGGTCCACCGCCGGGTAGATGCCCTTTTCCGAGATCGCGCGGTTCAGCACGGTGGTGGCGTCCAAGTGGGCGAAGGAGGTCGCCGGCGCCGGGTCGGTCAAGTCGTCGGCCGGCACGTAGATCGCCTGCACCGAGGTGATCGAGCCCTTGTTGGTGGTGGTGATGCGCTCCTGCAGCGCGCCCATGTCGGTGGCGAGCGTCGGCTGATAGCCCACCGCCGACGGGATGCGGCCGAGCAGCGCCGACACTTCCGAGCCCGCCTGGGTGAAGCGGAAGATGTTGTCGACGAAGAACAGCACGTCCTGGCCCTGGTCGCGGAAGTGCTCGGCGACGGTCAGGCCGGTGAGGCCGACGCGGGCACGGGCGCCCGGCGGCTCGTTCATCTGGCCGAACACCAGCGCGCACTTCGACTTCACGCTCGGATCCGGATTGTGCGGATCGGCGTTGACCTTGGACTCGATGAACTCGTGATAGAGGTCGTTGCCTTCACGGGTCCGCTCGCCGACGCCGGCGAATACCGAGTAGCCACCATGCGCCTTGGCGACGTTGTTGATCAGCTCCTGAATCAGCACGGTCTTGCCGACGCCGGCGCCGCCGAACAGGCCGATCTTGCCGCCCTTCGCGTAGGGCGCCAGCAGGTCGACGACCTTGATGCCGGTGACGAGGATTTCCGCTTCGGTCGACTGGTCGGTGTAGCTCGGCGCGTCCGCGTGGATCGGGCGCAGGCCCTCGGCCTCGACCGGGCCGGCCTCGTCGATCGGCTCGCCGATCACGTTCATGATGCGGCCGAGCGTGCCGACGCCGACCGGCACCCGGATCGGCGACCCGGTGTCGCTGACTTCCTGGCCACGAACCAGGCCCTCGGTGGTGTCCATCGCGATGGTGCGCACGGTGGACTCGCCGAGATGCTGGGCGACCTCAAGCACGAGGCGGTTGCCGCCGTTCTTGGTTTCGAGCGAATTGAGAATGGCCGGCAGGTGACCTTCGAACTGCACGTCGACGACGGCGCCGATGACCTGGGTGATGCGACCGATCTGGTTGGCTGCGGTAGCCATTGGATTTCTCTCCTTACGATCCGTATACGAAACCACGGTCGGCTCGACCGGGATATGTCCTTGGGTTGCGCTTCAACGGGGCGCGACGCGATCCGGTTAGACCGCCTCGGCGCCCGAAATGATTTCGATCAGTTCCTTGGTGATCATCGCCTGACGCGTGCGGTTGTAGATCAGCGTCTGCTTGCGGATCATCTCGCCGGCGTTGCGGGTGGCGTTGTCCATGGCCGACATCTGCGCCCCGTAGAACGAGGCGTTGTTTTCGAGCAGCGCGCGGAAGATCTGCACCGCGAGATTGCGCGGCAGCAGTCCGGCCAGGATCTCGTCCTCCTCCGGCTCATACTCGTAAGGCGCCAGCGGCGCCGCATTCGCCGGGCGCGCCTCGACCACCAGCGGAATGATCTGCTGAGCGGTCGGAATCTGCGCGATCACCGAGCGGAAGCGCGAGTAGAACAGGGTGCAGACGTCGAACTCGCCGGCCTCGAAGCGGGCGATCACCTTCTTGGCGATGTCGTCGGCATTGGCGAAGCCGATCTGGCGCACCGAGCGCAGGTCGAGATGCTCCACGATCTGCTTGTCGAACTGACGGCGCAGCTGCTCATAACCCTTGCGGCCGACGCAGAAGAACTTCACGTCCTTGCCCTGGTTCATCAGGGCGAGAGCGCGCTCGCGCGCCAGGCGAACGATCGAGGAGTTGAACGCGCCGGACAGGCCGCGCTCGCCGGTGCAGACCAGCAGCAGGTGCACCTGATCGCGACCGGTGCCCGCAAGCAGCTTCGGCCCGCCGGCAGAAGCGATGGTGGCGCTCGCGATATTGGAGATCACCGCGTCCATCTTCTCGGCATAGGGACGCGCCGCCTCGGCCGCGAGCTGCGCGCGGCGCAGCTTGGAGGCGGCGACCATCTGCATGGCCTTGGTGATCTTCTGCGTCGCCTTGGTCGAGGCGATGCGGACCCGCATGTCTTTCAGTGACGCCATTGTTCGTCTAGCTCACCCCGGCGGTCGATCCCTAGAAGACCCGACCGCTCAACCCTGAGATTGGTCATGCCCGGCCTGGCGCCGGGCATGAGATGTCACGTTGTTCCACCCCGAGGGGGTGGATGGCCGGCGAGAGCCGGCCATGGCCTTGCGATCAGGCAAAGGTCTTGGCGAAACCTTCGACCACTGCCTTCAGCTTGGCGGCGCTGTCGTCGGACAGATCCTTGCTGTCGCGGATCGCGTCGAGCAGGTCGGCGTTCTTGCCGCGCAGCAGCGACAGCAGACCGTCCTCGAAGGCGCGCACCTTGTTCAGCGGCAGCGGATCGAGATAGCCGTTGGTGCCGGCCCAGATCACGCAGACCTGCTCTTCCATCTTCAGCGGCGAGAACTGCGGCTGCTTCAGGAGCTCGGTCAGGCGCGAGCCACGGTTCAGCAGGCGCTGCGTCGAGGCGTCGAGGTCGGAGCCGAACTGCGCGAACGCCGCCATTTCGCGGTACTGCGCGAGCTCGCCCTTGATCTTGCCGGCGACCTTCTTCATGGCCTTGGTCTGCGCCGAGGAGCCGACGCGCGACACCGACAGACCGACGTTCACGGCAGGACGGATGCCCTGGAAGAACAGATCGGTCTCCAGGAAGATCTGGCCGTCGGTGATCGAGATGACGTTGGTCGGGATGTAGGCCGACACGTCGTTGGCCTGGGTCTCGATGACGGGCAGCGCGGTGAGCGACCCCAGACCGTGGTCCTTGCTGAGCTTGGCGGCGCGCTCGAGCAGGCGGGAATGCAGGTAGAACACGTCGCCCGGATAGGCCTCGCGGCCCGGCGGACGGCGCAGCAGCAGCGACATCTGGCGATAGGCGACGGCCTGCTTGGACAGATCGTCATAGATGATGACGGCGTGCATGCCGTTGTCGCGGAAGTACTCGCCCATGGTGCAGCCGGTGAACGGCGCGAGATACTGCATCGGCGCCGGATCGGACGCGGTCGCGGCGACGACGATCGAATATTCCAGCGCGCCCTGCTCTTCGAGCACCTTGACGAACTGCGCGACGGTCGAACGCTTCTGGCCGATCGCGACATAAACGCAATACAGCTTCTGGCTCTCGGGCGCGCCGGCGACGTTGAGCGGCTTCTGGTTCAGGATCGTGTCGAGCGCGATCGCGGTCTTGCCGGTCTGACGGTCGCCGATGATCAGCTCGCGCTGGCCACGGCCGACCGGGATCAGGGCGTCGATCGCCTTGAGGCCGGTCGACATCGGCTCGTTGACCGACTTGCGCGGAATGATGCCGGGGGCCTTGACGTCGACGCGCTTGCGCTCGGTCGCCTGGATCGGGCCCTTGCCGTCGATCGGATTGCCAAGCGCGTCGACGACGCGGCCGAGCAGCCCCTTGCCGACCGGCGCGTCCACGATGGCGCGGGTGCGCTTGACGGTCTGGCCTTCCTTGATCTCGCGGTCGGCGCCGAAGATGACGATACCGACGTTGTCGGTCTCGAGATTCAGCGCCATGCCGCGGGTGCCGTTCTCGAACTCGACCATTTCACCGGCCTGGACGTTGTCGAGACCGTAGACGCGGGCAATACCGTCACCGACGGACAGCACCTGTCCGACTTCGGTGACTTCGGCTTCCTGCCCGAAATTCTTGATCTGGTCCTTGAGGATCGCGGAAATTTCCGCGGCGCGGATGTCCATCAGCCTGCCTCTTTCATCGCGTGCTTGATCGAGTTGAGTTTGGTGCGAAGCGAACTATCGATCATGCGGCTGCCGAGCTTGACGACGAGCCCGCCGATAATCGCTGGATCGACTTTCACGTTGAGCGCGACGTCCTTGCCGGTCACCGTTTTCAGTGAGGCCTTCAAGGCGTCGAGATTCTTGTCGGAGAGCGGCTCGGCGACGATGACGTCGGCCGTGGCCTCTCCCTTGTATTTGGCGACCAGCGCATTGAAGGCGCGGATCACGTCGGTCACCGCGAACAGGCGGCGGTTGGCGGTCAGCACGCGCAGCACGTTGGCGGCGACGCCGGTGATGCCGGCCTTGTTCAGCACCGCATTCAGCGCCTTGAGTTGCACGTCCGCACCGAACACCGGACTGCGGACGAGGCGCTTGAGATCGGCGCTCTCATCGAGGAGGGCATTGAACCTGTCGAGATCGGCCTTGACCGCATCGACGGACTTTTCGTCACGGGCCAGTTCAAACAGGGCCGTCGCGTAACGACCGGACACACCGGATACGGAGGGATCTTCAGCAGCCACAGACGTGCTCTTTTTATATGTGCCCAACCCACAAGAGGGACACCGGCGCGCCGCTGCGGCGCAAACCAGTTAAGCCCTTGGAATTCAAGCAGGACTTTGATTTTCGATCGCCGCGGGAGCAGCTTGATCACGAAAAGCGGCGCTTTGCTAACATAGCGTACGCGCAGCCGCAACAAGCGGTGGCCCGCTATTCGGCACCTTGTTGCCGCGCCGCGGTCGGAGCGTAAGCGCCCGTCCAACGGACTCGCTGATCGCGCCCAACACGCGACCCGACCCCAATACCAATCACTTTGGACAAGGTTCCAGCTGTTGCTGCATGGCCGCCATGCTGGTTTGGCCTTGACTCCCGTCGGCGGTGCCCGGCGGCCGCCGGCCGGCCCGCATCGACATTACTTGCTGACATCTTGGCGTCCTAAGCGAGAACTTAAATCAACAGTATTTTGAAGTATTTGATCGTTAAGGAAGCGTTAAAGCAGCGGATTACGGAATTTTCCGTGATGAGTAGACCGCGATGCAAGATGTTTCGATCAGAGCGAAACAATTTCTACTGCCCCATTCACGCCTCATTGCCCCACCAAACGGCGCCCGCCTCAACACCTGACGGGGGTTCACTGGCCGCAGAACGCGGCAATACTGTTCGAGGGACATAGATGCTGAAACTGAAGAACATCTCGGCTGGCAAGATCGCCGGCTCGCGCACCGCGCTCGCTGTTGCCGTGACGCTGATCGTCGGCGGCAGCGCCACCGAAGCCTCGGCCCGGTCCAGGCACCACCAGCACCACGCTCGCCACCACCATCACCACATGTCGCGCCATGCTGCTCAGCCCGCGGCCGACTCGTTCTCGAACGGATGGTCGTCCAACGGCTCCTCGTGGATGAACTCCAACGCAGCGGTCACGCCGTCGTCCGGCACCGGCCGCAGCTTTTCCGGCATGGCGTCGTACTACGGCAACGAGTCCGGCAGCCGCACTGCCTCCGGCCAACGCATGAACGCCAACGCCATGACCTGCGCGCACCGCTCGCTGCCGTTCGGCACCAAGCTGCGCGTGACCCATGGCGGCAACAGCGTCATCGTCACCGTCAACGACCGTGGCCCGTTCATCCGCGGCCGGGTGCTCGACCTCTCGACCGGCGCCGCCCGCGCCATCGGCCTGACCCGCGCCGGCGTCGGCCGCGTCACCGCTGAGGTCGTGTCGTAAGGCACCAGAGTCTATTTACGCGTCATTGCGAGCGCAGCGGCGCAGCGAAGCAATCCAGGGCCGGGTCTGGACTCTGGATTGCTTCGTCGCGTCGCTCCTCGCGATGACGGTGGAGAGCGCGCCGAGCGCTACAAGAAGCTCTGCGGGTCGACGTCGACCTCGAGCTTGAGATTGCCCTTGGGCTTCTCGGCATGCGCCAGCCAGTGGCGCAGATAATCCGACAGGTCGAAATTGCGTGCCGACTTGAGCAGCAGCCGAAAGCGGTAGCGGCCCTTGATCACCGCGAGCGGCGCCTCGGCCGGGCCGAGCAGCAGCACGCCCTCCTCGCGCGGCGCCGACGCGACCAGCCGGCGGGCGAAGCCCTCTGCGGTGGGCCGGTCTCCGGCCGAGATGATCAGGCTCGCGAGCCGCCCGAACGGCGGATAGCCGGTGCGCTCGCGGACGTCGATCTCGCTGGTGTAGAAGGCCTCGCGGTCGCAGGCGACCAGCGCCTTCATGACGGGATGCTCGGGCTGGTGGGTCTGCAGGTAGCCGCGGCCTCGCCCCTGCTCACGGCCGGCGCGGCCGATCACCTGGTTCAGGAGCTGCCAAGTGCGCTCGGCGGCGCGCGGATCGCCATTGCCGAGGCCGAGATCGGCATCGACCACACCGACGAGATTGAGCCGCGGAAAGTTATGCCCCTTGGCGACGAGCTGGGTGCCGATGATGAGATCGACGCGGCCTTCCGCGATCTCCGTCAGCTCGGCGCGCATGCTCTCGATCGAGGTGATCAGATCACTCGACAGCACCATGCTGCGCGCCTCCGGAAACAGCGCCGCCGCCTCCTCCTGCAACCGCTCCACGCCGGGTCCCACCGCGACCAGCGATTCCTCGGCCGCGCAGTGCGGGCAGGTCGGCGGACGCGGCATCGAGAAGCCGCAATGGTGGCAGACCAGCCGCTGGCGAAAGCGGTGATCGACCAGCCAGGCGTCGCAGATGGTGCAGGCGAAGCGGTGGCCGCAGGCGCGGCACAGGGTGAGCGGCGCATAGCCGCGGCGGTTCAGGAACAGCAGCGCCTGCTCGCCGCGCTCGATCGCGGTGCGGATCTCGCCGGCCAGCCGCGGCGAGATGTAGCGGCCGCGGGGCGGCGGCTCGCGCCGGAGATCGATGGCCTCGATATGCGGCATGTGCTGGCCGCCGAAGCGCGACGGCAGCGCCACGCGCTGGTAGCGGCCCTTGCGGGCATTGACCTCGGTCTCCACCGAGGGCGTCGCTGACGCCAGCACCACCGGGATCTTGGCGATGTGGCCGCGCACCACGGCCATGTCGCGGGCGTGGTAATGGGCGCCCTCGTCCTGCTTGTAGGCCTGGTCGTGCTCCTCGTCGACGATGATCAGGCCGAGATCGGCATAGGGCAGGAACAGCGCCGAGCGGGCGCCGACGACCACCGGCGCCTCGCCGGCGGCGATCGAAGCCCAGTTGCGCTGACGGTTGCGCGGGGTCAGCTCGGAATGCCATTCCAGCGGGCGGACGCCGAAGCGGCGCGAGAAGCGCTCCAGGAATTGGCCGGTCAGCGCGATCTCCGGCATCAGGATCAGCGACTGCCGGCCGCGGCGGACCGTTTCGGCCACCGCCTCGAAATAGACTTCCGTCTTGCCTGACCCTGTGACGCCGTCGAGCAGCGCCACCTGGAACGTGCCGCTCGCGGCCAGCGCCCGCATCGCCTCGACGCCGGCCTGCTGCGCGTCGAAGAACTCCGGCCGGGCGAAGTCGGGATCGGGCGCCGGCGGCGCCAGCGTCCGCGGCATCGCCTCCACCGTCAAGGTGCCCTCGTCGACCAGGCCGTCGATCACGCCCCCGGACACGCCGACCTCGCGCGCCAGATCCGACTTGCCGTGCAGCAGGCCGTCGGAAACGGCGTCGATGACGCGGCGGCGTGACGGCGTCAGCCTCTTCGGCGGCTCGCCGACCAGCCGGACGCCGAGCCGGACGCGCTCGGGGCCGAGATGCTCGCCCATCCGCAAGGACATCCGCAGCACCATGCCGCGCGGCGACAGCGTGTAATTGGCGACCCAGTCGACCAGCGATCGCAGCTCGGGCTTGAGCGGCGGCACGTCGAGCTTCTCGCTGACATCCTTGAGCCGGTTGTGCAGGCGCGGATCGGGATTGGCATTCTCGGCCCACACCACCGCCAGCACCTCGCGCGGTCCCAGCGGCACGCCGACGACATCGCCAGGCTTCAGATCCATGCCGCGCGGCACACGGTAGGAATAGGTGTGGTCCAGCGCGACCGGAACCAGCACGTCGACCACGCCGGTCGATGCGGTGCCTGAAGGGGAGGTGGTGGCGCGGTCCATGGGGGCGGAGATAACCTTGCTCTGGCTGAAGCGAAAGCCGCCCGGCAAAGTTAGCGAACGGTAAACGATGACAGTGCGATATACATGACATGACGCGATGAGATCGAGCTGTTCGCGATGACTGCGACCACGACATCAGCGGCGGAGACGCCCGACATCACCGGTCTCCTCGGGGCCGACGAAGGCGTCGTGCGTGCGATGATGCAGTGGCTGGCGCATCTGCGCAGCGAGCGCCGGCTGTCGCCGAAGACGGTCGAGGCCTATGCCCGCGACCTGCGGCAGTGCCTGCAATTCCTTTGCACCCATTGGGGCGAGCCGGTGACGCTGGCGCGCTTCGCCGCGCTGGAGGCGGCCGATATCCGCGCCTTCATGGCGATGCGACGCGCAGACGACATCGCGGGTCGGTCCTTGATGCGGACCTTGGCGGGCCTGCGCTCGTTCGGCCGTTTCCTGGAGCGCGAGGGCAAGGGCAAGGTCGGCGCACTCTCCGGCATCCGCGCGCCAAAGATCGCCAAGAGCCTGCCGAAGCCGCTGCCGATGGACGCCGCCAAGCGCCTCGCCGATGCCGACGAGCGCGCCGGCGAGACCCGGGAGACCTGGGTGCTGGCGCGCGACGCCGCTGTGATGGCCCTGCTCTACGGCTCCGGCCTGCGCATTTCGGAAGCGCTCGGCCTCAAGCGCCGCGAGGTGCCACGGCCGGGCGAAGGCGACGTGCTGGTCGTGACCGGCAA
Source organism: Bradyrhizobium sp. SZCCHNR1051 (assembly GCF_032489615.1). Classification (NCBI taxonomy): domain Bacteria; kingdom Pseudomonadati; phylum Pseudomonadota; class Alphaproteobacteria; order Hyphomicrobiales; family Nitrobacteraceae; genus Bradyrhizobium; species Bradyrhizobium sp. SZCCHNR1051. Next base: position 290,779 of record NZ_JAUEYJ010000003.1, read on the forward strand.
GGGCAACAAGACCCGCATGGTGCCGGTGCTGCAGAATGTGCTGCAGCTGATCGACGAGTACGCCAAGCTTTGTCCTTATCCGCTGCCTGCGGACGGGCCGATGTTCCTCGGCGCCAAGGGCGGCCCGTTGAGCCCGCGCATCATCCAGCTGACGATGGAGCGGCTGCGCGGCGCGCTCGGCCTGCCCGACAGCGCCACGCCGCACGCGCTGCGCCATTCCTTCGCGACGCATCTGCTGTCGCGCGGCGGCGATCTGCGCGCCATCCAGGAGCTGCTCGGCCACGCCTCGCTGTCGACCACCCAGATCTATACCGGCATCGATTCGGAGCGGCTGCTCCAGGTCTACGCGTCGGCGCATCCGCGGCGGTGACACCGTTCCGTCACATCGTTTCCCTTGCGCGACCACCGAGCTTCCGGCAATCGTTCTCGCGCTTGATCCGGAGGGGAACAGATGAGCGCACATGAGAGCATGGAGCATGCGGAGCATGCCGAGCACGCGTCGGGCGAAAACAAGAAGATCGCGCTGCTGATCGCCGTCATCGCCCTGTTCCTGGCGCTGTCGGAAACGCTCGGCAAGGGCGCGCAGACCGAATCGATCAGCAAGAACGTCGAGGCCTCCAACCTCTGGGCCTTCTTCCAGGCCAAGACCGTTCGCCGCACGGTGGTGCAGACCGCCGCCGAGCAGGGCAAGCTGAGCTTGCCGGCGCTGCCTGACGAGGCGGCCAAGGCGGCGTTGCAGAAGCAGATCGACGATTGGCAGAAGAATGCCGCGCGCTATCGCTCGGAGCCGGAGACCGGCGAAGGCAGCGAGCAGCTGGCCGAACGCGCCAAGCATGCCGAGCACGAGCGCGACCTCGCCACCGCAAAGTACCACCACTATGAGCTCGCGTCGGCCGCCTTCCAGATCGGCATCGTGCTGGCGTCAGCGACGATCATCACGGGCATGCTCGTGCTGGCCTGGGCGTCCGGAGGGCTCGCGCTGATCGGTATTGCCATGACGTTGCTCGGCCTGTTCCAGCCGCATCTGCTGCATCTGCATTGAGGTCAGCGACGGCAACTGGCTTTGCGACGTGGCGACCACCACTACCGCGCCTGCTGCACGCTCCTGCGGAAGCGCATGATCACGCGCAGCACGCGCGATGACCAGCCATCGGCATTGCGGCGGATGATCTCGCGGATGCGCTGCTTGATCGGATCGACCAGCGCCGCGGCTTTCCTGCGCAGCGCGAGCACGGCCTCGTAGAGCCATGCGAACCAGGACATCTGCAGCAGCTTGCTGCGCGTCACATCGAAGATGAAGGCGGTGACGCCGACACCGACGATCTTGCCGAACACGATCGTGGCCAGCGCAAACTTCCACTGCTGGTGCATCAGCAGCCACATGCCGATCAGCTTGAGCGGAAACAGCAGAACGACCGGCACGACGAAGACGATCAGGGTCAGCGCCGGCGACAGCGTCTCAATGCGCCCGGCCAGCCAGTGCTTGAAGCTACGCAGCGGTATCGCGGCGACAATGCGCGCCACGATCGGCTCGAGATGGTCCCACAGCCAAGCCTCGATCAGGAAGATGATCGCAAGCAGAACCCAGAACGGCTGAAGCAGGCGGCGCAGCATCGGACTCCATCTCCGCCAGGCCCCGCGGGTTGAGGCCGCTATGACGATACGACCTCGCGCCATGCCGTTCGGTTCAGCGTCACCAGCGGGCGTTTTGTCGCACCCACCGAAGGCGTCTCCGGGCGTCCATCACATATGGATGGCCCGCTTGCCCACCGCAAGCGCGGCTTCCTTGACGGCCTCCGACCGCGTCGGATGCGCGTGGCAGGTGCGCGCGAGATCCTCGGCAGAGCCACCGAACTCCATCAATACGGCGGCCTCGTGAATGATTTCCCCGGCCTCGCGGCCGATGATATGGGCGCCAAGCACGCGATCCGTCTTCGCATCCGCAAGGATCTTCACGAAGCCGTCAGTGGTCTGATTGACCTTGGAGCGACCGTTCGCGGTAAACGGAAACTTGCCGACGGTATAGGCGACGCCCGCCTGCTTCAGCTCGTCCTCGGTCTTGCCGACGGACGCGACTTCCGGCGTCGTGTAAACGACGCCGGGAATGACGTCGTAGTTCACATGGCCGGCCTGTCCGGCGATGATCTCGGCGACCGCAACACCCTCGTCCTCGGCCTTGTGCGCGAGCATGGGCCCGGCGACGACATCGCCGATGGCATAAACGCCCGGCACGCTGGTCGCGAAATGGTGATCGATCTGGACGCGGCCGCGATTGTCGAGCACCACGCCGGCCTCCTGCAGGCCAAGACCGTCGGTGTAGGGCACGCGGCCGATCGCAACCAGCACGACATCGGCTTCGATCTTTTCAGCCGCTCCGCCCGCGGCGGGCTCGATGGTCGCCGAGAGCGTAGCCCCGGACGTATCGACGCCGGTCACCTTGGCGCCGAGCTTGAACGCAAAGCCCTGCTTCTCGAGGATGCGCTGAAACTGTTTTGCGATCTCGCCATCCATGCCGGGTAGGATGCGGTCGAGGAATTCGACCACGGTGACCTTGGCGCCGAGGCGGCGCCACACCGAGCCGAGCTCGAGCCCGATCACGCCGGCGCCGACCACCAGCAGCCTCGAAGGCACTTTCTCCAGCGACAGCGCGCCGGTCGACGAGACGATGCGCTTTTCGTCGATCTCGATGCCCTTCAGGCGCGCAATGTCCGAGCCGGTCGCGATCACGATGTTCTTGGTCTCGACGGTCTGCACCGCGCCGTCATTGCCGGTCACCTGCAGCTTGCCGGTGCCGAGGATCTTGCCCTTGCCCACGAGCACGTCGATCTTGTTCTTCTTCATCAGGAACTCGACGCCCTTGACGTTGCCGTCGATGCCCTGCTGCTTGAAGTTCATCATCGCCGGCAGATCGAGCTCGGGCTGCGACACCTTGACGCCCATCTTGGCGAAGGAGTGCCCGGCCTCCTCGAACAGCTCGGAGGCATGCAGCAGCGCCTTCGAGGGCATGCAGCCGACGTTGAGGCAGGTGCCGCCGAGGGTCGCGTTCTTCTCGACCACGGCCACCTTCATGCCGAGCTGCGCCGCGCGGATGGCGCAGACATACCCACCGGGTCCGGTGCCGATGACGACGAGATCGTAAGATGCCATGATCGAATGTTCCGTAAGCTTGCAGTCAAAGATGACGACGGTCGTCAGCGTCCGCCCGACACGTCGAGAATGGCCGAAGTGACATAGGAGGCCTCGTCCGACAGCAGCCAGACGATGGCATTGGCGATTTCCTCCGCGGTGCCGACGCGCTTCATCGGCACCATGGGGGCAAGGCGGTGGGCGCGATCGGGCTCGCCGCCGGAGGCATGGATCTCGGTGTCGATCAGGCCCGGGCGGATCGCCGCGACGCGGATGCCTTCGTTCGCGACCTCGTGACCGAGGCCGACGGTGAAGGAATCGATCGCGCCTTTCGAGGCGGCGTAGTCGACATAGGTGTTGGGCGAGCCGAGCCTGGCCGCGACCGACGACAAATTGATGATGACGCCGCCCTGACCACCATGCCGCGTCGACATCCGCTTCACGGCCTCACGTGCGCACAGGATGCTGCCGGTGACGTTGACCGCCATCAACCGCTCGATGCGCTCCGCGCTCATCTCGTCGACGCGCGTGGTGGGGCCGACGATGCCGGCGTTGTTGATGAGAGCGCCGAGGGTCCCGAACTTGTCGGCCGCCTTGAACAGAGCGAGGATGTCGTGCTCGCGGCCGACGTCGCATTTGACCGCGATGGCCTTGCCGTTCTTGGCCTCGATCGCGGCCACCGTGCTCTGCGCCGCCGCCTCGTTGGAGGCGTAGCCGACCACGATCTTGAAGCCGCGCGATGCGGCCGCAATGGCGGTCGCGCGGCCGATGCCGCGGCTACCGCCGGTGATTACTGCAACCCTGTCGGTCATGAGGAGCCCCGCTGAGTGCGCCAAGTGGACTGCTTGCGCGGGCCACTTGGCCGATTCCTACTGTGACTTGGCTTCAAGTTCTGCAAGGCGATCGAGAACAGCCTTGTCGGTCAGACTCACTAGATAAAGCAGGATGAAGGGCGTCACGAAGGGTATGAGGCTCAAAGCGGCTAAGCCGAGACCCCTGCCCTTTCTCCGAGCGATCGGAATGGTGAAAACAAAGAAGATCACCGTCGTAAGGAGAAACGGCATCAACGACAGCACCAGTGACGGCTCCTCCATCGTCGCCTCCGCTCAGAGATCCAGCACGAGCCGCGCCGGATCTTCCAGGCTCTCCTTGACGCGCACCAGGAAGGTCACCGCCTCCTTGCCGTCGATGACGCGGTGATCGTAGGACAGCGCGAGATACATCATCGGGCGGACCTCGATCTTGCCGGCAACCACGACGGGGCGCTCCTGGATCTTGTGCATGCCGAGGATGCCGGACTGCGGCGCGTTCAGGATCGGGGTCGACATCAGCGAGCCGTAGATGCCGCCATTGGTGATCGTGAAGGTGCCGCCCTGCATCTCGTCGATCTTGAGCTGGCCGTCACGGGCGCGGCGGCCGAAATCGGCGATGCCCTTCTCGATGTCGGCGATCGACTTGTGGTCACAGTCGCGCACGACCGGCACGACCAGGCCCTTGTCGGTGCCGACGGCGACGCCGATGTGATAGTAGTTCTTGTAGATCAGGTCCGAGCCGTCGATCTCGGCGTTGACCGCCGGAATGTCCTTCAGCGCCTGCACCACCGCCTTGGTGAAGAAGCCCATGAAGCCGAGCTTCGAGCCGTGCTTCTTCTCGAACACGTCCTTGTACTGGCTGCGAAGCGCCATCACGTTGGTCATGTCGACCTCGTTGAAGGTCGTGAGCATGGCCGCGGTGTTCTGGACGTCCTTGAGGCGGCGCGCGATGGTCTGGCGCAGCCGGGTCATCTTCACGCGCTCCTCGCGCGCCGCATCGTCAGCGGGCGACGGCGCACGCACCTGCACGGCGGCGGCCGGCTGATTGACCGGGGTCGGCGCCGAGGCGGCGCGCTCGATCGCGGCCAGCATGTCGCCCTTGGTGACGCGGCCGTCCTTGCCCGAGCCGGGCACGGTGGTGGCATCGACGCCGCTCTCGGCCGAGAGCTTGCGCACCGACGGGGCTTGCGGCGTATCGGCGGGCAGCGCCTTGGCCGGCGCAGGTGCCGCAGCCGGCGGCGCGGAGGCAGCGGGCTTTGCCGGAGCCGGAGCAGCAGCGGCCGGCTTGGCAGCCGCGGCGCCATCGGTGATCTGGCCGAGCAGCGCGCCGACGGCGACCGTCTCACCATCCTTGGCGATGATCTCGCCCAAGGTGCCGGCCGACGGCGCGGGCACCTCGATCGTGACCTTGTCGGTCTCGAGCTCGACGAGGGGCTCGTCGACGGCAACCGCGTCGCCAGCCTTCTTGAACCAGCGGCCGATGGTGGCTTCGGTGACGGATTCACCCAGCGTCGGAACGCGAATTTCAGTCATGGTCTTTTATCCTCAATAACCCGTGCGGCCATAAAGTCCGTCCGCCATCGCCTTGCGGCGAGCAAGCGATGCGGGACGGACGATCAACGCGATGTACTTGCGCCCCGCATGGCTTGCGGGGCGCCTCTATAGGCAGGTTCAGTTCAGGGCTTCGTCGAGCAGCGCCTTCAGTTGCGCAAGATGCTTCGACATCAGGCCCGTGGCGGTGGCCGCCGACGCGGCGCGGCCGGCATAGCGCGGACGCTTGCTCTTGCCGCCGGTCTGGTTCAGCACCCATTCGATGTAGGGCTCGATGAAGTGCCAGGCGCCCATGTTGCGGGGCTCTTCCTGACACCACACCACTTCGGCGTTCTTGAAGCGGCTGAGCTCGGCGACCAGCGCCTTGAGCGGTACCGGGTAAAGCTGCTCGACGCGCATCAGATAGACGTCGTTGAGCCCGCGCTTCTCGCGCTCGTCATACAGGTCGTAATAGACCTTGCCCGAGCACAGCACGATGCGGCGGATCTGATCGTCCGGCACCAGCTTGGTCTTGTCGTCCGCCTGCATCTGGGCGTCATCGTACAGGATGCGGTGGAAGGTCGTTCCCTTGGCCAGCTCCTCGAGCCGCGACACCGCGCGCTTGTGGCGCAGCAGCGACTTCGGCGTCATCACGATCAGCGGCTTGCGGATCTCGCGATGCAGCTGGCGACGCATCACATGGAAGTAGTTCGCCGGCGTGGTCGGATAGACCACCTGCATGTTGTCCTCGGCGCACATCTGCAGATAGCGCTCAAGGCGGGCCGACGAATGCTCGGGGCCCTGGCCCTCATAGCCATGCGGCAGCAGGCAGACGAGGCCGGACATGCGCAGCCATTTGCGCTCACCCGACGAGATGAACTGGTCGAACAGCACCTGGGCGCCGTTGGCGAAATCGCCGAACTGCGCCTCCCACAGCGTCAGCGCAGTGGGCTCGGCAAGCGAGTAGCCATATTCGAAGCCGAGCACGGCTTCTTCCGAGAGCAGCGAGTTGATGACCTCGAAATGGCCCTGCTCCGGCGCCAGATGGTTGAACGGCGTGTAGCGGCTCTCGTCCTCCTGGTCGATCAGGACCGAGTGACGCTGCGAGAAGGTGCCGCGTTCGCTGTCCTGGCCGGACAGACGAACCTTGTGGCCTTCCAGGAGCAGCGAGCAGAACGCCAGCGCCTCGCCGGTCGCCCAGTCGATCCCGATGCCGCTGTCGATCGCCTTGGCGCGGTTCTCGAGGAAGCGCTGGATCGTGCGGTGCAGGCGGAAGCCGTCCGGCACCTTGGTGATCTTGCGGCCGATCTCCTTGAGACGGTCGAGCTCGACGCCGGTCACGCCGCGGCGCGCTTCTTCTTCCTGGTCGGCAGACTTGAACCCTGCCCACTTGCCGTCGAGCCAGTCGGCCTTGTTGGGACGATAGGAGGTGCCGGCCTCGAACTCGGCGTCGAGACGGGCGCGCCAGTCGGCCTTGGCCTTGTCGACCTCGCCCTCGGTCATGACGCCTTCGGCGACCAGGCGCTTGGAGTAGATCTCCAGGGTCGACGGATGACCGGCGATCTTCTTGTACATCACCGGCTGGGTGAAAGCCGGCTCGTCACCTTCGTTGTGGCCATGCCTGCGGTAGCAGAACATGTCGATGACGACCGGCTTGTGGAACTTCTGCCGGAACTCGGTCGCGACCTTGGCCGCGAACACCACCGCCTCCGGATCGTCGCCGTTCACATGGAAGATCGGCGCGTCGATCATCTTGGCGACGTCGGACGGATAGGGCGACGAGCGCGAATAGCGCGGATAGGTCGTGAAGCCGATCTGGTTGTTGACGATGAAATGAATCGAGCCACCGGTCCGGTAGCCCTTCAGGTCGGAGAGCGCGAAGCATTCCGCAACGACGCCCTGGCCGGCGAACGCCGCGTCGCCATGCATCAGCAGCGGCAGCACCGAGATGCGCATGTCCGGCGGATCGCCATGCTGGTCCTGCTTGGCGCGGACCTTGCCGAGCACCACGGGGTCGACGATCTCGAGATGCGACGGGTTGGCAGTCAGCGACAGATGGATCCGGTTGCCATCGAACTCGCGGTCCGAGGAGGCGCCGAGGTGGTACTTGACGTCGCCCGAGCCTTCGACCGCGTCGGGATTGGCCGAGCCGCCCTTGAACTCGTGGAACAGCGCCCGGTGCGCCTTACCCATGACCTGGGTCAGCACGTTCAGGCGGCCGCGATGCGGCATGCCGAGCACGATCTCCTTCACGCCGAGATTGCCGCCGCGCTTGATGATCTGCTCCAGCGCCGGGATCAGCGACTCGCCGCCGTCGAGACCGAAGCGCTTGGTGCCGGTGAACTTGACGTCGCAGAACTTCTCGAAGCCTTCGGATTCGATCAGCTTCTGCAGGATGGCGCGGCGTCCCTCGCGGGTGAACGAGATCTCCTTGTCCGGCCCCTCGATGCGCTCCTGGATCCAGGCCTTCTGCGCCGCATTCGTGATGTGCATGAACTCGACGCCGAGCGTCTGGCAATAGGTGCGCTCGCAGATCGCGACGATCTCGCGCAGGGAGCCGTATTCGAGGCCCAGCACGTGATCGAGGAAGATCTTGCGGTCGAAATCGGCCTCGGTGAAGCCGTAGGAGCGCGGGTCGAGCTCTTCGCGGTTGCGCGGCGCCTCGATGCCGAGCGGATCGAGCTTGGCGTGGAAGTGGCCGCGCATGCGGTAGGCGCGGATCAGCATCAACGCGCGGACGGAGTCGCGGGTGGCCTGGTTGACGTCGGCCAGCGACAGTTCGACGCCCTTGGTCTGCGCCTTCTGCGCAATCTTCTCGCCGACCTTCTTCTCGACCACGGCCCAGTTTCCGTCGAGCGCCGAGGTCAGTTCGTCGCGCGGCGAGACCGGCCAGTTGCTGCGCGCCCAGGAGGGGCCCGACGCATTCTTTTGCACGTCGGCCGGCGCATCCTTCAGGCTTTTAAAGAACTCCTGCCACTCCGGATCGACCGAGGCGGGATCCTTCTCGTAGCGGGCGTAGATCTCATCGATGTAGGTGGCATTGGTGCCCTGCAGAAAAGACGACAGGGCGAAGGCGGCGTTCGCGTCTTGGCGAGACATGGTGGCGTCCTGGTAATTTCGATGCGCCCAATCAAAACGGCGCAATGCCTGACCCGCTGACAAAGCGGATCAGGCTCCGGTTAGGACCGTCTACCTTATTTATTGTAAATATTCGCGCCGAAAAGCACTAAGTCCTGAATCAGGATTTCAACTTTTCGACAAGCGTCTTGCCGAGCCGTGCGGGCGACGGAGACACTGTAATACCAGCAGCTTCCATCGCGGCCGTCTTCGAGCCGGCATCGCCCTTGCCGCCCGAGATGATCGCGCCGGCATGACCCATGCGACGGCCGGGAGGGGCGGTGACACCGGCAATGAATCCCACCATCGGTTTCTTGCGGCCGCGCTTGGCTTCGTCCTTGATGAACTGCGCCGCGTCCTCCTCGGCCGAGCCGCCGATCTCACCGATCATGATGATCGAGGTCGTCTTCGGGTCAGCCAGGAACATCTCTAGCATGTCGATGAACTCGGTGCCCTTGACCGGGTCGCCGCCGATGCCGACCGCGGTGGTCTGGCCGAGACCTTCCGACGTGGTCTGGAACACCGCCTCGTAGGTCAGCGTGCCCGAACGCGACACGATGCCGACCGAACCCGGCTTGAAGATGTTGGCCGGCATGATGCCGATCTTGCACTCGCCGGCGGTCATGACACCCGGGCAGTTCGGCCCGATCAGGCGCGACTTGGAACCCTGCAGCGAGCGCTTCACCCGGACCATGTCGAGCACCGGGATGCCTTCGGTGATGCAGACGATCAGCGGGACCTCGGCGTCGATGGCTTCGCAGATCGCGTCGGCGGCGCCCGGCGGCGGCACGTAGATCACCGAGGCGTCGGCGCCGGTGGCCTCGCGGGCCTCCTTGACGGTGTCGAACACCGGCAGGCCGAGATGGGTCGAGCCGCCTTTGCCCGGCGAGGTACCGCCGACCATCTTGGTGCCATAGGCGATCGCCGCCTCGGAGTGGAAGGTGCCGTTCTTGCCAGTGAAGCCCTGGCAGATGACCTTGGTGTTCTTGTCGATGAGGATGGACATCGTGCTTTCTCTAAAAGCGTTGCGGTGAGGAATGAGCGAGCGCCTGGACCGGCGCTCAGCCTCCCTTGACGGCCTTGACGATCTTCTGCGCGGCGTCGTCGAGATTGTCGGCGGGCAGCACGTTCAGACCGGACTCGCTGATGATCTTCTTGCCGAGATCGACATTGGTGCCTTCGAGGCGCACCACCAGCGGCACCTTCAGACCCACTTCCTTGACCGCGGCCACGACGCCCTCGGCGATGACATCGCACTTCATGATGCCGCCGAAGATGTTGACCAGGATGCCCTTCACGTTCGGGTCGGCGGTGATGATCTTGAACGCCGCCGCGACCTTCTCCTTGCTGGCGCCGCCGCCGACGTCGAGGAAGTTGGCGGGCTCCATGCCGTAGAGCTTGATGATGTCCATCGTCGCCATGGCGAGGCCGGCGCCGTTGACCATGCAGCCGATGGTGCCGTCGAGCGCGACGTAGTTGAGGTCGTACTTCGAGGCCTCGATCTCCTTGGCGTCCTCCTCGGTCTCGTCGCGCAGCGCGACGACCTCGGGATGCTTGAACAGCGCGTTGGAGTCGAACGACACCTTGGCGTCGAGCACGCGGAGCTGGCCCTGCTTGGTGACGACCAGCGGGTTGATCTCGAGCATCGCCATGTCCTTGGCGACGAACGCATTGTAGAGCTGGGTGGTGAGCTTCTCGGCCTGCTTGGCGAGATCGCCCGTCAGCTTCAGCGCCTTGGCGACAGCGCGGCCATGATGGCCCATGACGCCGGTGGCCGGGTCGACCGAGAAGGTGATGATCTTCTCAGGCGTGCTGTGCGCCACGTCCTCGATGTTCACGCCGCCTTCGGTCGACACGACGAAGGCGACCTTCGAGGTCTCGCGGTCGACCAGCAGCGACAGATAGAACTCCTTGTCGATATCCGAGCCGTCCTCGATGTAGAGGCGATTGACCTGCTTGCCGTCGGGGCCGGTCTGCACCGTCACCAGCGTCGCGCCCAGCATCTGCTTGGCGAAAGTGTTGACCTCGTCGATCGACTTGGCGAGGCGGACGCCGCCCTTGTCGCCGGCCGAGGCCTCCTTGAACTTGCCCTTGCCACGGCCACCGGCGTGGATCTGGCTCTTCACGACCCAGACCGGGCCGCCGAGCGTCTTCGCCGCCGCATCCGCGTCCTCCGGACGGAGAACTGGCACGCCCTTGGAAATCGGCACGCCGAACTCGTGCAGCAGTGCCTTGGCCTGATATTCGTGAATGTTCATAAGCGCTTGCTCCCCGAACCCGCGATGGGGTGACGACCAGAATTGTTGTTAGGATGTCTGGTATACCATATACCAAACATCCTGCAACTCGATGTGGGCGAGATTACGCCCCGTGAATGACCCCTGATCAGCGGCCGAGCAGGTCGGGCGCGATCTTCTTGCAGGCGTCGACGAGGCCCTGCACGGCGGCGACCGACTTGTCGAACGCCTCGCGGTCCTTGCCCGCGAGCTCGATCTCGACGATGCGCTCGACACCCTTGGAGCCGATCACGACGGGCACGCCGACATACATGTCCTTGACGCCGAACTCGCCGTTGAGATGCGCCGCGCAGGGCAGCACGCGCTTCTTGTCGCGCAGATAGCTCTCGGCCATCGCGATCGCCGACGCCGCCGGCGCGTAATAGGCCGAGCCGGTCTTCAGCAGATTGACGATCTCGGCGCCGCCGTTGCGGGTGCGATCGACGATCTCGTCGATGCGGGCCTGCGACGTCCAGCCCATCTTGACCAGGTCGGGCAGCGGAATGCCGGCAACGGTCGAGTACTTGGTCAGCGGCACCATGGTGTCGCCATGACCGCCGAGCACGAAGGCGGTGACGTCCTCGACCGAGACGTTGAACTCATCGGCCAGGAAGTAGCGGAAACGCGCCGAGTCGAGCACGCCGGCCATGCCAACGACCTTCTTGGCCGGGAGACCGGAGGCCTTCTGCAGCGCCCAGACCATCGCGTCGAGCGGGTTGGTGATGCAGATGACGAAGGCGTCCGGCGCGTACTTCTTGATGCCGGCGCCGACCTGCTCCATCACCTTGAGGTTGATCGACAGCAGATCGTCGCGGCTCATACCGGGCTTGCGCGGCACGCCGGCGGTAACGATGCACACCTTGGCGTTGTCGAGCGCCTCATAGGAGTTGGCGCCGGTGTAGTGCGCGTCGAAGCCGTCGACCGGCGACGACTGGGCGATGTCGAGCGCCTTGCCCTGCGGAACGCCTTCGGCAATGTCGAACATCACGACGTCGCCGAGCTCCTTGAGGCCAACGAGGTGAGCCAGCGTTCCGCCGATCTGACCGGAGCCAATCAAAGCAATCTTGTCGCGCGCCATGGCAAATTTTCCTTTGAACCCGAAGGAGTGAGGGAGGTTGAAAAGTCGAGTGGTGGTTATCCCTTTCGCCCGGGCCGTTCAAGTCACGCTATGGCCAATTGGCGGGCGTGCCTTGATTTCGATCAGGACCGGGCGACGGGCGCTGATGATCCTTTCAGCATGATTGACGTGGCCTTTTCGCGGCTGTGTGCCCGGCGGCAGGCGCTCGCCAAAGCTCCGGTGGTTGTCAGGTTTCGACCAACCCCGTGGAAGTCCCAGATGCCGCCGAGTCCTTCCGCCCGTGCGGCAGGGCCAGATAGGAGTCCGAGCCCATCTCGATCAGGCGCGAGGTGGTCCGCTTGAACTCCATGGCCTCCACGCCCTCGGTCGCGATGTAGAGCGAAACCGGGTCAGCCTCGGCGGAGGCGATCAGCTTCACGGCGTTGTCGTAGAGCGTATCGATCAGGGTGATGAAGCGCTTGGCGGCATTGCGCTCGGCCAGATCCATGACCGGAACATGATCGATCAGGATCGTATGATAGTCGTGCGCGAGCCGCAGATAGTCCGAGGCTGCCAGCGGCTTTCCGCACAGATCGGCAAAGCCGAAGCGGGCGACGCCGTTGGCGGAGCACGGGACATGCAGGATGCGCCCCTTGATCGTCATGTCGCGCGGCTTGCACTTGGCATGACCCGTGAGCCGCGCCCAGGCCTTGTCGAGCGCCGCCCGCGCGTCGACATCGGCCGGCACCAGCCACATCTTCACGCCGGCCAGCTTCTCCAGCCGGAAATCGGTGCGCGCGTCCAGCCGCATCACGTCCATGTGGTCGGCGATCTGCTTGATGAAGGGCAGGAACAGCGCGCGGTTGAGGCCGCCTTTGTAGAGGTCTTCAGGCGCGACGTTGGAGGTCGCCACCACCACCGTGCCGAGCTCGAACAGCCTGGCGAACAGACGGCCCAGGATCATCGCGTCGGCGATGTCGGTGACATGGAATTCGTCGAAACAGAGCAGCCAGGCCTGGTCGAAGATCGCCTGCGCCGTGAGCCCGATCACATCGGCATCGGCGAGCTCGCCGCGCGCGATGTTCTGGCGGTAGCCGTAGATGCGCTCATGCACCTCGGCCATGAATTCGTGGAAATGCGCGCGGCGCTTGAGCTCAACCGGACAGTTCTGGAAGAACAGGTCCATCAGCATGGTCTTGCCGCGGCCGACCTCGCCATGGACATAGAGCCCATTCGGCGGCTCGCTCTTGTCGGCAAAAAGGCGACCGAACAAGCCTTGCTTGCGCGAGGGCTTGTAGGTGGAGAGCCGGCGCTCCAGCGCCGCCAGCGCGTCGGCGACCTCGGCCTGGGCGGGGTCGGGCTCGATCGCACCAGTATCGACCAAAGACTGATATTGCGCGCGGAACGCGTCTGAGGGAGTGGACAGCATGAGTCCACTCTAGGTCACGAGACTTACGTAAAATGCAATCCGCAAATGGTGGAAGCCGCCATGCGTCGGAGCCGTGATGTCTTGGTATATGGCACGCAAACGCCGCCGTGATCGTTAGCCCGGGGCTAACGACGCTCGTCTTCGCTCTTGGCCTCTGCGAACGGCTGGCTTGAACGACCGCGCTGCAGACCTCATCCCGGGGAGAGATCGTAGGCGTCCTCGACCACATAGGGCCCGCCGCCGGTCGAGGCACGCGACGAAAACAGCACGAAGCGCTCGGCCATGAACACGCGGCTCGGGAAATAGCCGCGGACGGAGAGATAGTCGGCGACGTCCTGGCTCGACGCATCGTGCAGTCGCGCCAGCGTGACGTGCGGCACGAATTTGCGTCCCTCGGGATCGAGCCCGATCCGCTGCATGAGCCGCTCCAGCTCGGCCTGCAGCTCGATCAGCGGCCGGCTCGGCGCGATGTTGGCAACGACGGCGCGCGGCTTGCGGCCGCCGAAGCTGGAGAGACCTTGCACCGTCACTTCGAACGGCTTGCGGTTCACCCGCCAGAGCATCGAGGCGATCTCGTTGGCGGAGGCGCCGTCGATGTCACCGATGAAACGCAACGTCACATGGTAATTTTCGGGATCGATCCAGCGGGCGCCGGGGAGGCCACCCCGCAAACCGGAAAGCGTGTGGCCAACCTCGGCCGGGATTTCCAGTCCAGTAAACAGACGCGGCATCGTTTCAGGACTCCCGATGCTGGAGGCTGATCTCGAAAATTGACGAGATCATGCCTTCGAGAAATGATCGACGACGAATCGCCAATGCATAATTCCTACCGAACTTATATGACTCCGCGACGGAAGGTGGGTTAACGCCGGTAAAAGCTGCGGAAAACCCGGCCCTTAAGGCTATCGCAAATTGTCGGCGCAGGGCTTCGTTCCGTCATTGCCCACGAAGCGGACGCAGGAATGCTTCCGCCGTAGGCAACAGCCTGGACACGATGATGTCGACGCCCGCTGCGGTGGGGTGAATGCCGTCCGCCTGGTTCAGCTTGGGGTCGGCGGCGACACCGTCGAGCAAGAACGGATACAGCGGCACGCCGAATTCCTTGGCGAGCTCGGGATAGATCGCGTTGAATTTCGCGGCATAGTCGCTGCCGTAGTTCGGCGGCGCCAGCATGCCGCAGAGCATGACGGCGATGCCCCTGGCTTTCAGCCGGGTCACGATCTCGCTCAAAGCCTTGCGCGTCACGGCGGGATCGATGCCGCGCAGCGCGTCATTGGCGCCGAGTTCGACGACGACCGCTTCGGTCCCCTCCGGCACCGACCAGTCGAGCCGGTCGCGGCCGCCGGACGAGGTGTCCCCGGATACGCCGGCATTGGTGAGGTCGATCGGCAGCCCCTGGGCCTGCAAGGCCTTCTGCAGCTTGGCTGGAAACGCATCTGAAGCGGACAGGCCGAGTCCCGCGCTCAAGGAATCGCCGAGAACGACCAGCTTGATCGGCTTGACGGCCTCGGCAGCGGCGAACGCGGACCCGACTGTCATCAAGGCGAGCATCAACACGAGTATGTGCACGAAGATGTGTCCGCGCCTCTCGACCCGGCTTGCGGAGTTGCCATATGACCGAGCCATGGACAGTCTCATCGAAACCTCGCGTTTGGCCGGCCTCGCGCCGGACACCATTACCATCTCGAACGTCAACCTCTCGCTCGGCACCGGCGCGGCGCGGGTCCATATCCTCAAGGACGTCAGCCTGCGGGTCGGACAGGGCGAGACGATCGGTCTGATCGGACCGTCGGGCTCTGGCAAGTCCACATTGCTGATGGTGATGGCGGGGTTGGAACGTCCTGACAGCGGTGAGGTGGTGGTCAACGGGACCGCTTTCAATGTCTTGGACGAGGACGCCCTGGCCCGGTTCCGCGGCCGCCAGGTCGGCATTGTCTTCCAGTCCTTTCATTTGATCCCGACCATGACGGCGCTGGAGAACGTCGCGGTGCCGCTTGAGCTGGCCGGCCACGCCGGCGCCGCCGAGCGCGCGGCCCGCGAGCTCGACTCGGTCGGGCTGGGCCACAGGCTGCATCACTATCCGACCCAGCTGTCGGGTGGCGAGCAGCAGCGCGTGGCGCTGGCCCGCGCCCTCGCTCCCGATCCTGCAATTCTCGTGGCCGACGAGCCGACCGGCAATCTCGACGAGACCACCGGACGGCAGATCGTCGATCTGTTGTTCACCAAGCACGCCGAGCGCGGCATGACCTTGGTGCTGGTGACCCACGACAGCAGCCTCGCGCACCGGTGCGACCGCGTCGTGCGGCTGCGCTCGGGGCGGATCGAAAGCGAGAGCGACGCCCGCGAGCCGGCTGACGCATGAGCGCCATGTCAGAACCGGTCGCGAGCGGCCGGATCGCCCTCCTGCCCGTTCGTTACGCGTTGCGCGAGCTGCGCGGCGGCTTGCGCGGCTTCTATGTCTTCATCGCCTGCATCGCGCTCGGCGTCCTCGCCATCGCTGGCGTCGGCTCGGTGGCGGCGAGCCTCAATGACGGCCTAGTTCGCGAAGGACGCACGCTGCTCGGCGGCGACGTTGCCTTTTCGCTGTTTCAGCGCGAGGCCAAGCCGGAGGAGATCGACTTCCTGCGCTCGCGTGGACAGCTGTCGCTGGCGGCAACCCTGCGCGCGATGGTGCGCTCCAGCGACGCCAAGCTGGCCCTGGTCGAGCTGAAGGCCGTCGACAACGCCTATCCGCTGCTCGGCAAGGCCGAGCTCCAGCCCGATCTGCCGATGGCCGACATCCTGGCCGAGCGCGACGGCGTCTACGGAGCTGCAGCCGATCCGGCGCTGCTGGCCCGGCTCGACCTGAAGGTCGGCGACATCGTCACGATCGACACGGTCCGCTTCCAGATTCGCAGCGCGCTGCAGGCCGAGCCCGACAAATTGTCCGGCGGCATCGGCCTCGGGCCGCGCTTTCTGGTCAGCGAGGCGGGTCTGCGGGCGACGCCGCTGCTGCAGCCGGGCAGTCTCGTGCGCTGGACCTACCGGGTCCGGCTGCCCGACAATGCCAAGGACGATCACGCCGCGGCGTCCTTCATCGCCGATACCCGCCTGACACTGCCGTCGGCCGGATGGGAGATCCGCAGCCGCAGCAACGCCTCGCCGCAACTCGAGCGGACCATCGGCCGCTTCACCCAGTTCCTGACCCTGGTCGGTCTCGCCGCCCTGCTGGTCGGCGGCGTCGGCGTCGCCAATGCGGTCAAGAGCCATGTCGACCGCCGCACCGAGGTGATCGCGGCGTTCAAGGCGCTCGGCGCCACCAGCCGCGACGTGTTCGGCATCTACCTCGTGCAGGTGATGGTGCTCGCCACGATTGGTTCGATCATCGGACTCTGCACCGGCGCGGCCCTGCCGTTTGCCATCGTCGGACTGTTCGGCAACATCCTGCCGCTGCCCGTGATCCCGGCTATTCATCCGGACGAGCTGGCGCTGTCCTTCGTCTATGGCCTGCTCACCGCGCTCGCGTTCGGTCTGTGGCCGCTCGGGCGCGTGCGTGACGTGCCGGTGGCGGCGTTGTTCCGCGAGGCGGTCATCGCCGAATGGCACCGGCCGCGCTGGAGCTATCTGGTGCTGATCGCGGGCACGGTCGCGCTGCTGATCGCGGTGGTGATCGGCCTGTCCTACGACAAGCGCATCGCCGCGGTGTTCGTCGTCGCCGCCGCGCTGGTGTTCGTGCTGTTGCGCGGCATTGCCGCCGCGGTGATGGCGATTGCGCGCGCCCTGCCGCGCAGCCGCTTCCCGATGCTGCGGCTGGCGGTCAGCAATATCTATCGCCCAGGCGCGCTGACACCGTCCGTGGTGCTGTCGCTCGGGCTGGGGCTCGCCGTGCTGGTCACCATCACCCAGATCGACGGCAATCTGCGACGCCAGTTCCTGGCACAGCTGCCGGAGCAGGCGCCGTCGTTTTTCTTCATCGACGTCCCCTCGGGCGAGGCCGACCGCTTCCGCGGCTTCCTCAAGGACCTCGCCCCTCAATCGGCAGTCGAAGACGTGCCGATGCTGCGCGGGCGCATCGTCGCCGCCCGCGGCGTGCGCGCCGAGGACCTCAAGGCGACGACGGACACCGAATGGGTGCTGCAGAGCGACCGCGGCCTGACCTATACCGCCGAGATTCCCAAGGGATCCAAGGTCGTCGAGGGCGCGTGGTGGGGCGAGAACTACAGCGGCCCGCCGCTGGTTTCGATCGAGAAGCGGATCGCCGACGGTCTCGGCCTCAAGCTCGGCGACGACATCGTGGTCAACGTGCTCGGACGCGACATCACGGCGCGGATCGGCAACATGCGCACCATCGACTGGCAGGGGCTCGGCATCAATTTCGTGCTGGTGTTCTCCCCGAATGCCTTCAAGGGCGCGCCCCACACCCATGTCGCCACCCTGACCGAGGCGCGCTCCGATGCCGTCGAGGATGCGCGCGTCATCCGCAAGGTGGCCGACGCCTTCCCGATGGTGACCAGCGTGCGGGTCCGCGAGGTGATGGAGACGGTCGGCTCGGTCGTCTCCAACCTTGCGCTCGCCATCCGCGGCGCCAGCGCGGTGACGCTGATCTCGGCCATCCTGGTGCTGGGCGGCGCGCTGGCCGCCGGCCACCGCCACCGGGTCTACGATGCCGTGATCCTGAAGACGCTGGGCGCCACCAGGCTACGGCTGCTCGGCGCCTACGCGCTCGAATATCTGATGATCGGCTTCGCCACCGCCGCCTTCGGCGTCGTCGCGGGGTCGGTCGCCGCGTGGCTGATCGTGACCCGGCTGATGACCTTGAGCTTCGCCTGGCAGGCGGGCAGCGCCGCGCTGGTCGTCCTGACCGCGCTGATCGTGACGGTCGGCCTCGGTCTGGCCGGCACCCTCCTTGCGCTCAACCAGAAGCCGGCGACGGTCCTTCGGAATCTCTAGCGGCTTGCGCGCTCATGCCGCACGGTTAACGCGACTTATACGGCTGGGACGCGCGCGGAGCGACATTCAGCCGCGCGTGGACGCTTGCGGCGGATATGCTAGTTTCCCATCTAGGGAATGGGCTCAGAGACCTGCCAAAAGATGGCGATTTTGCCGATGACGCAAATTTAATATCTGTGGCAGTGGGTATGAGATAGGGTTTTTCGAGAACCGGCTAAAGGTCCTGCCAGGACCGGACTGCCGGGCAACCAACGGGAATCGACCATGTCGGACCTAGACCGCAATTATGCTTCACCCTTTGGCCGGGTGGCCGGGCGCGCCGATGCCGCGACCGTCGACGCCGGTCTGCGCGCCTACATGCTGCGCATCTACAATTACATGAGCATCGGCCTGGCCATCACCGGCCTCGCGGCGCTGGGCGTCTACATGGCGTCGGTGACCGGCGATCCGGCTGCCGGCGTATTCAAGTTCGGCAACGCGTACCTGACGCAGTTCGGCTACGCGATGTTCGTGAGCCCGCTGAAGTGGCTGTTCATCCTGGCCCCACTGGTCATGGTGTTCGCGATCTCGGCCGGCATCAACCGCCTGGCGCCGTCGACCGCGCAGATCCTGTTCTGGGTGTTCTCGGCCTTGATGGGCATCTCGCTGTCGTCGATCTTCCTGGTGTACACCCACACCTCGATCGTGCGGGTGTTCTTCATCACCGCGGCGACGTTCGGCGCGCTCAGCCTGTACGGCTACACGACCAAGCGTGACATGACGGGCATGGGCTCGTTCCTGTTCATGGGCCTGGTCGGCATCGTGCTGGCGAGCCTCGTGAACCTGTTCCTGGCGAGCTCGATGCTGCAGTTCATCGTCTCGGTGATCGGCGTGTTCGTGTTCGCCGGCCTGACCGCCTGGGACACGCAGCGTCTGAAGAACGAGTACATCTACGGCTACGCTTCCGCGGGCGGCGACATTGCCGAGCGCGCAGCGATCACCGGCGCCCTGTCGCTGTACCTGAACTTCATCAACCTGTTCACGCTGCTGCTGCAGCTGCTCGGACAGCGCGACTGAGCCAGCGGCTCACACGAGCGACCTTCGAAGCCCCGGCCTCACCGCCGGGGCTTTTCGTTTGCGCAAGCCAATTGCGACCGCGGCGCGTGCGCGACGGCAGCCATGCCGCGAGGCCGGATTGATCGCCGCGTCCGCTTTGGTATGTTTCCACCATGTCCGACATTGAGATCCGGCCCACCCGGGAGGCCGACCTTCCCACCATCACCGCCATCTACGGCCAGGCCGTCCGCGAGGGCACGGCCACCTTCGAGCTCGACCCTCCGGATCTGACGGAAATGACGCGCCGCTTCCGGGCGCTCACCGACGACGGCTTTCCCTATTTCGCCGCCCTGCTGGACGGAGAGGTGGTTGGCTATGCCTATGCGGGGCCTTACCGGCCTCGCCCGGCCTATCGCTTCACGGTGGAGAACTCGATCTATCTCGCCCCCGCCAGCCAGCGTCGTGGCATCGGAATGCGACTGATGCGGCGGCTGATCGACGCCTGTGAGGAGGGAGGCTTTCGCCAGATGATCGCCGTCATCGGCGACTCCGCCAATGCCGGCTCGGTCCGGCTGCATACCGCCTGCGGCTTCCAGATGATCGGCACCCACCCGAGCGTCGGCCTGAAATTCGGCCGCTGGCTCGATACTGTGATGATGCAGCGCCCGCTCGGGGCCGGGAGCAGCGACGTCCCGGCGTAAGCAACGCCAGTCGGAATGTCAGGATCAGCCGGAGCGCGTGGGATCAGACCAGCGCCGGCTTCGGCGCGATCACCAGCAGCACGCGCTCGAGCTCATGACCGCGGCGCAGGATCAGGCCGGTGGCCGAGACCACGCTGTACATGCCCTGCTTACGCGCCAGCCGCGGGTCCTTCTCGATGCGGTAGATCGGCACCTCGGACGCCCGGCGAAACACGGAGAAAACGGCCCGGTCACGCAGGAAGTCGATCGAATAGTCGCGCCACTCACCGTCGGCGACCATGCGGCCGTAGAGGTTGAGGATACGATTCAGCTCGAGGCGATCGAACGTCACCCGGTTGGGCGCTGCGGCCGCGTTGCGCGCCGCCGCGCGGTTCTCGCTGGGGTCGGCATCCTCCGGAGTGAGGTTCATGAGCGTCCTCCTGTCATCTGTGTGACATGATCGCGCCATCCGCCGGAAGCCGCAAGGGGCCGTTTTCATTGTTGAAGTTCGGCCGCGCATGCCAACCGCGCGAACTCCGCGAACACGCAAGCGTCACGGGATCGTTAGCAGAATCATAATCGCGCCGTCTTTCCGCCCACCGACCGCCCCCGACCTTAGGCATAAGATTCGTGTGCGTTGGCCCGGTCCTTTCGGTTCCGGATTCCTCAGCCCCCAGCCCCCCGGGGTCGTCAGGATCGGGTCCATTCACAAGTAAGGCAAAGGGCCAACGCAAGTTGGTCCTTTTGCTTTTTTGGCGTGAGCTGCACGGAACATGTTATGGCGCGCCTCCGTCCTATGGACGTGACGCGCCTTACCGCAGGTCAACGGAAACGAAGATCAGGACGATGGAAGATCAGCGCTCGGGAGCACGCGCCGTTGCTGAAGCCCGTCCGACCAATGGCAACTCGGAAAAGGCGGCCCCGAGCATCGCACCGGGGCGGTCGCGACTGCCGTCCTGCACATAGACGACGGTGCCATCGACGCCCTCGCGGGCGATCTTCTCCAGCGGCACGCTCCATCTGACCGGCGACCCATTCCAGTCACCCAGTTTCTGAAGACCGCGAACGACGTTGTAATAGGTCAGATCACGGCCGCTGTTCTCGCCGCGGCCGACCGAGATCGGGACCACCCGCGAGATCGAGCAGACCCAGACCTCGCCGTGCTTGCGCGGCATCTGGTCGTTGGCCGCGGCCACGGAGACAGTGAGGTCCTGGCCGTCGACCGACAGCCTCACCGGCACCGACATCACGCTGCCACCCTGGACGGTCTCCTCGATGGCGCCTTCGATCGCCTCGCGGTCGCTGCCGATCACATGCACGGAGCCGTTGACCACCGCCTGCGGCGTATAGACTTCGCGATCGCCACGCGCCCTGGAATAGGCCCGCTGCCGGGCCGTGAAGCGGGAGTCGGCCAGCGTGTCCTTCCAGCCCAGGTAGTCCCAGTAGTCGATCGGCAGGGACAGCGCGATGACCGAGGGATCTCTGGCGAGCTCGCCGAGGATCTTGTCGGCCGGCGGGCAGGATGAACAGCCCTGGGACGTGAAGAGTTCGATCACCGCACGCGGATCGGACGCAGCCGGCCGGACGAAAGCGATGACCGCACAGACACTCAGCGCCGCGCGCGACCACCACGACATCTGTCCACTCATCGTCACTGTCCTGTCTGGAACATGGTCCGCTGCGCCCTGCCGCGTCAATGATCTGCGAAGCCGCCCTCGTAGTTAATAGATTGCAAACGAAAAGGAGGCAGCCTTTGTCATAGGCCGCCTCCTTCATCACCTGCTACTCACTTCAGAGTGAGCCAAACTGTCGCGTCGCGCTTTGGTTAAGCAGCGAGCTTGCGCAGCACGTAGTGCAGGATGCCGCCGTTGCGATAGTAGTCCAGCTCGTCCAGCGTATCGATCCGGCAGAGCAGCGGCACCTGCTGCGCCGCCCCGTCGGCCGACACGATCTCGGCGGTCAGGGTTTGACGCGGCTTCAGGTCGCCCTGCAGGCCCTTGATGGTGACCTTCTCGTCGCCCTTCAGGCCGAGCGAGGACCAGGACGTGCCTTCCTGGAAGGTGAGCGGGAGCACACCCATGCCGACCAGGTTCGAACGATGGATGCGCTCGAAGCTCTGGCAGATCACGGCGCGGACGCCGAGCAGCCGGGTACCTTTCGCAGCCCAGTCGCGCGACGAGCCGTTGCCGTATTCGGCGCCGGCGAACACCACCAGCGGCACGCCCTCTTCCTGGTACTTCATCGCGGCGTCGTAGATCGACATCTGCTCGCCGTCGGGCCAGTGCTTGGTCAGGCCGCCTTCCGGAATGTTGCCGTCGGCACCTTTGAGCATGAAGTTCTTGATGCGGATGTTGGCGAAGGTGCCGCGCATCATGATCTCGTGGTTGCCGCGGCGCGTGCCGTACTGGTTGAAGTCGGCCGGGCGGACCTGGTGCTCGCTGAGGAATTTACCGGCGGGCGAGGTCAGCTTGATCGAACCGGCCGGCGAGATGTGGTCGGTCGTGATCTTGTCGCCGAACAGCGCCAGCACGCGGGCCTCGACGATGTCCTTGATCGGCTCGGGCTCCTTCTTCATGCCGTCGAAATACGGCGGGTTCTGCACGTAGGTCGACGACATGTTCCAGCGATAGGTCTCGCTCTCGACCGTCTTGATCTTGCGCCAGTTGGTGTCGCCCTTGAACACGTCGGCGTAGCGCTTCTTGAAGATCGACGCCTTGACGAATTTCTTGACGAAGTCGTTGACCTCCTTGGTCGTCGGCCAGATGTCTTTCAGGTAGACTGGCTTCTTGTCCTTGCCGATGCCGATCGGCTCGACCGAAAGATCCTTGGTCACGGTGCCGGCCAGCGCGTAGGCCACGACCAGCGGCGGCGAGGCCAGGTAGTTGGCCTGCACGTCCGGCGAGACGCGGCCTTCGAAGTTGCGGTTGCCCGACAGCACGGCCGCCGCGACGACGCCGTTGTCGTTGATCGACTTCGAGATCTCCTCCGGCAGCGGACCTGAATTGCCGATGCAGGTGGTGCAGCCGAAACCGACCAGGTTGAAGCCGACCTTGTCGAGGTCCTTCTGCAGGCCGGAGTTAGCCAGGTACTCGGCGACCACCTGGCTGCCCGGGGCGAGCGAGGTCTTCACCCACGGCTTGGCCTTGAGGCCCTTGGCGGCGGCGTTGCGGGCCAAGAGGCCGGCGCCGATCAGCACGCTCGGGTTCGAGGTGTTGGTGCAGGAGGTGATGGCGGCGATGACGACATCGCCATGGCCGATGTCGAAGTCCTTGCCCTCAACGGGGAAGCGCTGCGCGGCATCGCTCTTCTTGTACTCGCCGGCCAGCGCGGTGGCGAAGCCCTCGGCCACCGCCGGCAGGGCGATGCGGCCCTCGGGACGCTTCGGACCAGCCATCGACGGCACGACGTCGGCGAGATCGAGGGTCAGTGTCTGCGTGAACACCGGGTCCGCCGACTTGGCGGTGCGGAACAGGCCCTGCGCCTTGGCATAGGCCTCGACCAGCGCGACGCGCGGGCCCTTGCGGCCCGAGGTCTTGAGATAGTCGATGGTGGCGGCGTCAACCGGGAAGAAGCCGCAGGTCGCGCCATATTCGGGGGCCATGTTGGCGATGGTCGACTTGTCGGCGACCGAGAGATGGTCGAGGCCGGGGCCGAAGAACTCGACGAACTTGCCGACCACGCCGAGCTTGCGCAGCATCTGGGTGACGGTCAGCACCAGGTCGGTCGCGGTCACGCCTTCCTTCAACGCGCCGGTCAGCTTGAAGCCGACGACGTCGGGCAGCAGCATCGACAGCGGCTGGCCGAGCATGCAGGCCTCAGCCTCGATGCCGCCGACGCCCCAGCCGAGCACGGCCAGACCATTGACCATCGTGGTGTGCGAATCGGTGCCGACCAGCGAATCCGGATAGGCGACCTCGAAGGTGCCCTTGGTGCGGCCGACGGTCATCTTCTCCTTCTTGGTCCAGACGGTCTGCGCCAGGTATTC
The DNA here is from genome assembly GCF_032489615.1 of Bradyrhizobium sp. SZCCHNR1051. NCBI lineage: Bacteria > Pseudomonadati > Pseudomonadota > Alphaproteobacteria > Hyphomicrobiales > Nitrobacteraceae > Bradyrhizobium > Bradyrhizobium sp. SZCCHNR1051. Next base: position 314,755 of record NZ_JAUEYJ010000003.1, read on the forward strand.
GAGATTGACCTGATGGCAGATGCCGGTGCCGGGCGGCACGACGGAGAAGTTCGAGAACGCCTTCTGGCCCCACTTCAGGAATTCGTAGCGCTCCTGGTTCTGCTTGTACTCCTCGGCGACGTTCTTGCCGAACGCCTTGTTGTCACCGAAGTAGTTCACGATCACCGAGTGGTCGATGACGAGATCGACCGGCACCAGTGGGTTGATCTTCTCGGCATCGCCGCCGAGCTTCTGCATCGCGTTGCGCATCGCTGCGAGATCGACCACCGCAGGCACGCCGGTGAAATCCTGCATCAGCACGCGCGCCGGACGGAAGGCGATCTCGTGCTCCAGCGACTTCTTGCGCAGCCATTTCGACACCGCGACAATGTCGTCCTTGGTGACGGTGCGGCCGTCCTCGTTGCGCAGCAGATTCTCGAGCAGCACCTTCATCGAATAGGGCAGCTTGGAGATGTCCTTGAGACCGTTCTTCTCGGCTGTGGGCAAGCTGTAGTAAATGTAGCTCTTCGTTCCGACCTTGAGGGTCTTGCGACACTTGAAGCTGTCGAGCGAGGTCATGCGTGGAAATCCCAATTGATCTGTATACCCGGAGGGGGTATTTAAGAACCGTCAGCGCGAGGCGCCGGATGGCTTGCAGCGGGCGATTGTGTGCTGCATCAAGGTCGGGCTTATAGAAGCTTTCTAACTGCGCCGCCACAGCCACAAGCAAGCCGCGACGTGGCATCACCCACAAATTCTCACGCGCTAGCCATCAATTTCGTAAGGGCTGTCACGACGGGCCATGCAGCTTTCTCCAACACTGTCTCCGAAACTGTTCGGCCGCGACGTCAGATGCGTGCGCGGCGGTCGCGAGGTATTCGCAAGCCTTGCGTTCGAAGCGGTCGCGGGCGAGGCGCTGGCGGTGACCGGACACAATGGTGCGGGCAAGACATCACTGCTGCGGCTGATCGCCGGCCTACTGCTGCCGGCGGGCGGCTCCATCGCCATCGAGGGCGGCGAAGGCGAGTTGACGGTGCCCGAGCAGGCGCACTATCTCGGCCACCGCGACGCGCTGAAGCCGGCGCTCAGCGTGCGCGAAAACCTGACCTTCTGGGCCGAATTCCTCGGCGGCGGCGTCACGCGACCGATCCCCGACTGCCTCGCTGCCGTCGGCATCGCCCACGCCATCGACCTGCCCGCTGCCTATCTGTCCGCCGGCCAGCGCCGCCGCCTGTCGCTGGCCCGCCTGCTGGCGGTGCCGCGCCTGCTGTGGCTGCTGGACGAGCCGACCGCCGCGCTCGACGTCGCCGGACAGACGATGTTCGCCGGCCTGATGCGCGAGCATCTCGCTGGCGGCGGGCTGATCGTGGCCGCGACACATGGACCGCTCGGCATCGCCGCGCGTGAGCTGCGGATCGGGGAGGCTCGATGATTCCCTCTCGCCTCTTCGCAGTCCCACCCACCGCTCTCTCCGTTCCCTCCCCCCTTGTGGGGGAGGGTCAGGGAGGGGGGGGCCCCACGACGCGCTCTAACTTGTTTGACGAGATTCGGTCGCACCAACCAACGTCCCATCGGCGCGCCGACCCCTCCCCCTTGCGGGGAGGGGTCGGGGGTGGGGGTCCACAACGGCAGCATCACCCGGAGCCACCCCCCTCCCCAGCCCTCCTCCACAAGGGGGGAGGGAACGCAGTTTGCGGGTGGAGCGAACGCGGCTCACCATCTGCCATCAAGCAATCAGCCAAGGCCCTCCCCGCATGACCGCGCTCGGTGCCCTCATCCGCCGCGACATCCGGATCGCGCTGCGCATCGGCGGCGGTGCGTTGATCGGCGTGCTGTTCTTCCTCACCGTCGTGGTGCTGATGCCATTCGCGGTCGGGCCGGATCTGGCGCTCCTGACCCGGCTCGGCCCCGCCATCCTCTGGCTCGGTGCCCTGCTCTCCAGCCTGCTCACCCTGGACCGGCTGTTCACCGCCGACCACGAGGACGGCTCGCTCGACCTGGTCGTGATGAGCCGGACGCCGCTGGAGCTGGCCTGCGCCGCCAAGGCGCTGGCGCACTGGCTCGCCGCCGGCCTGCCGCTGGTGATCGCGACGCCCGTGCTCGGACTGCTTCTCAATCTCGACGCCACCGCCACCGGCGCCGTCGCGCTGACGCTATTGGCGGGCACGCCTGCCCTGACCTTCATCGGCATGATCGGCGCGGCGCTGGCGGTGACCATGCACCGCGGCGGGCTGCTGCTGGCGGTCTTGGTGCTGCCACTATCGATCCCGGTGCTGATCTTCGGCGTCGCGGCGTCGCAGGCGGCCATCGTCGGTCCGCTGCCGTTCGGGGCGCCATTCTCGATCCTGTGCGCATTGTCGCTGGTGAGTTTCGTGATCGGCCCGTTCGCCGCTGCGACAAGCTTGCGGAACGGGCTGGATTGACCCACCGCCCGCCGAGGTTTGACCATGATCAACTCTTACCTGGTGGCGCCATGCTGATTGCCTGCAACCGCTTCCGCCTTTAACAAGGGTCTCATGTCGCTGATCGACCTTGCCAATCCCACCCGGTTCCTCGGCCTCGCCGCACGGTTGCTGCCGTGGCTGGCGCTGGTCACGACCGCGCTGCTGGCTGCCGGCCTGTACCTCTCGGCGCTGGCGCCCGACGACTATCAGCAGGGCGCGACCGTCAAGATCATGTTCATCCACGTGCCCAATGCGTGGCTGTCGATGTTCGTCTGGGGCGTCATGAGCATCGCCTCGCTCGGCACCCTGGTATGGCGGCATCCGCTCGCCGACGTCGCCGCCAAGGCCGCCGCCCCGATCGGCGCCAGCTTCACGTTCCTCGCGCTGCTCACCGGCTCGCTGTGGGGCCGGCCGATGTGGGGCACCTATTGGGAGTGGGATGCCCGGCTGACCTCGGTGCTGATCCTGTTCCTGATGTATCTCGGCCTGATGGCGCTGTGGCGCGCGGTCGAGGATCCCACCCGCGCCGCCCGTGCTGCCGCCGTGCTGACGCTGGTTGGCGCCATCAACCTGCCGATCATCAAGTTCTCAGTCGACTGGTGGAACACGCTGCATCAACCCGCGTCGGTGATGCGGATGGGCGGTCCGGCGCTCGACAAATCATTCCTGATCCCGCTGCTGGTGATGGCAATCGGGTTCACGTTCCTGTTCGTGACGCTGCATGTCGCGGCGATGCGCAACGAGATCCTGCGTCGTCGTGTGCGCAGCCTGCAGATGATGCAGGCGCGCGCCTACACAACGACCGCACCAGCCGACGATCCGGCCGGCCAGATCGCGGGAGCGGCTTGATATGGACCTCGGCCCCTATACCCCCTTCATCGCCACCTCCTATCTTGCGGCGGCGCTGGTCGTGGTGGTGCTGATCGGCTGGATCGCCATCGACTACCGCACCCAGAAGGCGCGGCTGCGGGCGCTTGAAGACAGCGGCATCAGCCGGCGCTCCGGCCGTGCCGCGACGGACATCCAATGACCGAACCGACGGAGCCGGCGCCGCGGCGCCGCTCATTCCTCATGCTGCTGCCGCTCGTGGTGTTCCTCGGGCTGGCGGCGCTGTTCTGGTCGCGCCTCGGCAACGGCGATCCGTCAAGCATTCCGTCGGCGCTGATCGGCCGTCCAGCGCCGGCCACACTGCTGCCGCCGCTGCCGGAGCTGGCCAAAGACGGCACCCCAGTGCCCGGACTCGATCCGGCGGCGCTCAAGGGCAAGGTCAGCATCGTCAACGTCTGGGCATCGTGGTGCGTGCCCTGCCACGACGAGGCGCCGCTGCTGGTCGAGCTCGGCCGCGACAAGCGCTTTCAGATCATCGGCATCAATTACAAGGATGGCGCCGACAACGCCCGCCGCTTCCTCGGCCGGCACGGCAATCCCTATGACGTCGTCGGCGTCGACGGCAATGGCCGCGCCGGCATCGAATGGGGCGTCTACGGCGTGCCCGAGACCTTCGTGGTCGGACGCGAGGGCACCATCGTCTACAAGCTGGTCGGCCCGATCACGGCGCAGAACATCGATGCGGTGTTGAAGCCGGAGATCGAGAAGGCGTTGAAGGCGGGATCGTAGTTCAGGCGTCGTTGCTAGCCAACGGGTCGGGGAAGCAATCCAGAGTCCTCGCGCAGCCCTGGATTGCTTCGTCGCTACGCTCCTCGCAAAGAGGGCACGGCGGAGCTACCCCTTGCTCACATCCCCCTCGGCCGCATCGCTGGCTTCGAGCGACGCCGGGTCCTGGTGGTAGCGCTTGATCAGCGGCATCTGGGCGATGGCGAAGATCATGGTCAGCGGCACAACCCCGAAAGCCTTGAAGCCGACCCAGAAATCGGTGCTCTGCGTGCGCCAGATGATCTCGTTCAGCACCGCCATCGCCGCGAAGAACAGCGCCCAGCGGAAGGTGAGGATGCGCCAGCCCACAGCCGTCAGGTTGAACATCTGATCGAACATGATCGCGATGAAGGAGCGGTTGAACAGCAGACCGCCGCCGAGCACGGCCGCGAACAGGCAGTAGATGATGGTCGGCTTGACCTTGATGAAGGTCTCGTCGTGCAGCACCAGGGTCAGCGTGCCGAACACGATGACGACGACGGCGGTCACCAGCGCCATCAGCGGCACGTGCCGCGTCACCACATAGGACGCGATCAGCGCCGCGATGATCGCCACCATGAACGCGCCGGTCGCAGCGAACAGATTGAACTTGGCGTTGACCACGAAGAACACGATCAGCGGACCGAGTTCGGTGGCGAGCTTGAACAGCGGATGCGGCTGGGTCTTGTCCATTCCATGTCCCGTTGGCTGTCATCATCCGCGGCCGCGGATGATCCAGTAGCCTCTGATGTCTCGTGGCGGAGGAGGCGCGCAACGGGCGGAAAGGCTCGCAGGCGCGCCGCACCGTGACGTCAATCCTCGATTCCCGCAATCGCCCGCGCGAAATCCTTGGCGGCGAACGGGGAGAGATCGTCGACCCCCTCGCCGACGCCGATGAAGTGCACCGGCAGCTTGAACTTCTCCGACAGCGCCACCAGGATGCCGCCGCGCGCCGTGCCATCCAGCTTGGTCATCACGAGGCCGGTGACGCCTGCCGTACGATGAAACGCCTCGACCTGCGACAGCGCATTTTGTCCCACCGTCGCGTCGAGCACGAGCAGCACCGCATGCGGCGCCGACGCGTCGACCTTGCGAATGACACGCACCACCTTTTCGAGCTCGTTCATCAGCTCGGCCTTGTTCTGCAAACGACCGGCGGTGTCGATCAACAGAATGTCGCGGCCCTGCTCCTTGGCCGCGGTGATGGCGGTGAACGCAAGGCTGGCCGAGTCCGAGCCCTGCGCGCCGGCGATGACCGGCGCCTTGGTGCGCTCGCCCCAGACCTTGAGCTGCTCGATGGCGGCGGCGCGGAACGTGTCGCCCGCCGCCAGCATCACCTGCCTGCCCTCGGACGCAAATTTCGCGGCCAGCTTGCCGATGGTGGTCGTCTTGCCGGAGCCGTTGACGCCGACGACGAGAATGACGAACGGCTTGTGGCCCGGCGCGATCTCGAGCGGCTTCGCCACCGGCGACAGCACCTTCTCGACCTCGGTCGCGACCACCGCCTTCACCTCGTCGGCGCTGATCGCCTTGTCGTAGCGGCCGGTCCCGACGGCCTCCGCAATCCGCGCAGCGACCTGGGTACCGAGATCGGCGCGCAGCAGCACGTCCTCGATGTCGTCCAGCATCGCGCGGTCGAGCTTGCGCTTGGTGACGAGATCGGCCACGGCCGTGCCGAGCGCGCCGGAGGTGCGCTTCAGGCCCGCGGACAGCCGCCGCCACCACGACAGCTTGGGTGTTTCGGAGGTGGTATCGTTCATGGCGTGGTGTTAGCCCTTTCCATTCGCAAACGAAAGCTCACACCCGCGTTACGGTTTCCATGGACATTAACCAACCCAGCGACGAGGAGATGCTCGCCCGCGTGCTTCATCGCGACGGGCTGATGCTGGTGATCGACAAGCCGGCCGGCATTCCCGTGCACAAGGGACCAAAGGGCGGACCGAATCTCGAAGCCTCGTTCGACGCACTGCGCTTCGGCCTGCCGCGCCCGCCGGTGCTGGCGCATCGGCTCGACAAGGAAACCTCGGGCTGTCTGGTGCTCGGCCGTCATCGCAAGGCAACGGCCTCGCTCGGGCTTTTGTTCAAGCACGGCAAGATTTCGAAGACCTATTGGGCGGTGGTCGAGAGCGGGCCTGACGCTGACGAGGGCGTGATCGATCTGCCGCTCGGCAAGCTCAACGCCGAGCGCGGCTGGTGGCAGAAGCCGGATCCGCAAGGGCAGCCGGCGGTGACGAAATGGCGGGTGCTGGGGCGGTCGTATTCGCCTGCCAGGCAATCCCTGAACTCCCCTCCCACTCGTGGCAACGACCCGCCTCCGCCTGCCGGCGGGGAGGGGTCGGGGGTGGGGGTCCCCACGGGCAGTGTCGCTTGGAGCCACCCCCCTCCCCAGCCCTCCCCCACAAGGGGGGAGGGAGCGCAGCTGCCAGGTGTAGAGTCAGTGCACTCCACTCGCGGTCCGCGGCTCACCTGGCTCGCCATGGAACCAGTGACCGGCCGCACCCATCAATTGCGCGTGCATTCGGCTGCGTCGGGCTGGCCGATCGTCGGCGACAACATCTACGGCAACGGCCCGCGCTTCGGCGAGCCGCGGCTGCATCTGCACGCGCGCGAGATTTCGATCCCGCTGTCGAAAAACAAGCCGCCGGTACACGTGGTGGCGCCGGCGCCGGTGCACATGCATGAGCGACTCAGGATGTGCGGGTGGAACGGGGAGTGAGCCGCCGCATCAGGCGCAAGCGAGACCTGGGCTCGCACCACACCTACCGCCGTCATCGCCCGGTTCAACCCACGGCTGTCCGGTTTAGACTGAGTGGACAAGGCGCATGGCGTGGATTCTTCTACGGTCTTGAGCATCGCCAAATATTCGAGACACGCCAGGAAGATCACGCCATGCACCACCACAATACTGTATTTCACGCGCTTCAGAAGCACGTTCCTTGGAGAGTGTTCGACCGCCTTGTGGAAACGCATAAGGCAGACAGGCGCGTACGCCGGCTCAGTACCCGGAACCAGTTTATTGCTCTGCTCTATGCGCAGTTGGCTCGAGCAGAGAGCCTGCGTGCCATTGAAGCGTCTTTCGAGAGCCATGCTGCGCGGCTCTATCACGTCGGTGCAAAGGAGGTTTCGCGTTCGACTTTGGCCGATGCCAATGCAAAGCGGCCCCATGAAGTCTTCACGGCGCTCCTGGTCGAGATGATGAAGCGCTGTGAACGGAAGCTGGCAGGCGAGGTCGCGGATGCTGTCTATCTGATCGATTCGACCAGGTTTCCCCTAACGTCGTTCAGCGGCGACTGGGCCAAGTTCAGCAGCGGCATCAACAGCTTCAAGCTGCACGTCGTCTATAATCCTGACACCGAAAATCCGACGTCGGCTGAGGTGACTGCAGGAAATGTCAACGACATCACGATGGCGAAGTCGCTTCCGATCCGCCCGGGCGCCACTTACGTCTTCGACCTTGGTTACTATGATTACGGCTGGTGGGCCGAACTCAACAAGGAAGGGTGCCGTCTCGTCACCCGTCTCAAAGCCAATACCAAGCTTAGGGATGTGACTGAGAACGAGGTCCCCAAGGGCTCTTCGGTCATGTCCGACCGTGTCGGTCTCTTGCCCGCAAGGCTCGCAGCGTCCCGCCAAAACCCGTTCCAGGACCCTATCAGAGAGATCAGGGTCTCTACGGAAACCGGCAAAATCCTACGCATCATCACCAACGATCTCGATGCATCGGCTGAAGAAATCGCCAACCTCTACAAGCGCCGCTGGCAGATCGAACTGTTCTTTCGCTGGGTTAAACACACACTGAAAATCCGTCACTTTCTCGGAACCTCCGAGAACGCCATCCGGATCCAGATCGCCGTGGCGCTGATTGCTCATCTCCTGCTACGCGCAGCCCACAAGCTGCAAAGCAGTGTCACGAGCTTGCAGGCGTTCACAGGTCTGATCACTCAAAACCTCATGCACCGCAGGAGGATCGATGGACTACTCGATCCTCCACCACCGACCATTCGAGATGATCGCCAGTTGAGCCTTAGTATATGCTAGAAACCTCAACCGGACAGCCGTGGGTTCAACCGGGCGATGACGGCGGGGGCGGGACTAACAGCCTGCCCCCATCATGACCTGACATCGTGAGGCGCTGCACGGTGCCCATCGTGTGACCCGCTACGGCCACCGGCAGATAATGCTCCGTCCGGCCCTGCGTCTCGCTCTCGATCAGCACCTCGCGCAGGCAGCCGATCTCCTGCTCCAACCGCCGCCGCAGCGCCGCTTCTCCCGCAGTCCGCAGCCGCCGCGCCCGCTCGCGGATGACGGTGCCGTCCACCTGCGGCATGCGCGCGGCCGGCGTGCCCGGCCGCGGCGAATAGGGAAAGACGTGCAGGAAGGTCAGCCCGCATTCCTCGACGAGATCGAGCGAGCGCGTAAAACTCTCCTCGGTCTCGGTCGGGAAGCCCGCGATCAGATCGGCGCCAAGCGCGATGTCCGGCCGCAGCCGGCGCACCTGAGCACAGAATGCGATGGCATCGGCGCGCGCATGCCGCCGCTTCATGCGCTTCAGGATCAGATCGTCACCCGCCTGCAGCGACAGATGCAGATGCGGCATCAGCCTCGCATCATCAGCGAGGGCATCGAGCAGGTCGGCATCCGCCTCGATCGAATCGATCGAGGAGATGCGCAGGCGCTTCAGCTCGGGCACGTGGCGCAGGATCTGCTTCACCAGCCGGCCGAGCTTGGGTGCGCCCGGCAGATCCGCGCCATAGCTCGTGAGGTCGATTCCGGTCAGCACGATCTCGGCATGGCCGCCCTCGCTCAGCGCACGCACCTGATCGACCACGGCGCCCATCGGCACCGAACGCGAATTGCCGCGGCCGAACGGGATGATGCAGAACGTGCAGCGATGGTCGCAGCCGTTCTGCACCTGGACGAAGACACGCGGCAGGCCCCGCTGGAAGCCATCGACCAGATGCGGCGCCATCTCCGTCACCGCCATGATGTCGGAGACGGCGACCTTCTCGGATGCATCGATGCCGAAGCGTGGCACGGCCAGCGCCTGTGTCGTCGCACGCCACGCGTCGGGCTGCAGCTTGTCGTCATTCCCGATGACGCGGTCGACCTCGGGCATGGAAGCGAACATGGTGGCCTGCGTCTGCGCGGCGCAGCCGGTCACGACGATGCGCGCCGCGGGGCGCTCGCGCTTCAGCTTGCGGATGGATTGGCGCGCCTGCGCCACGGCCTCGTTGGTGACGGCGCAGCTATTGATGACGACGGTGTCATCGGCGCCGGCCGCCTCGGCATGTTTCGCGATCAGCTCGGATTCGAACGCGTTCAGGCGGCAGCCGAAGGTGACGACGTCGACGCTCATGCGACGCTGGCGAACATCGACGGCTCGAACCGCCCCTCGAACTCGAACGCGGCGGTGCCCGTCATCAGCACGTGATCGTCGCGCTCGCGCCACTCGATCGTGAGGTCGCCGCCGGGCAGCGTCATCTGCACGATCCGGTTGGCGCGCTTCAGCCTGGCAGCCGCGACCGCGGTCGCGCAGGCCGCCGAGCCGCAGGCCTTGGTCAGCCCCGCGCCGCGCTCCCAGGTGCGCATCGTGATGTGGTCGCGATCGACGATGTGGGCGAGCGTGATGTTCGCACGCTCCGGGAAAATCGGATGGTTCTCCAGCAGCGGCCCGAAGCGCTCCAGATCATAGGCATTGACGTCGTCGACCCAGAACACCGCGTGCGGGTTGCCCATGTTGACGACCGAGGGCGAATGCAGGATCGGGGCATTGATCGGCCCGATCTGCAGCTCGATGTAGCGGGTGTCGCGGAACTCCTCGGCGAGCGGAATCTCCTGCCAGCCGAACTTCGGCACGCCCATGTCGACGGTGTAGAGGTCGGGCGCCGGCCCCTGCCAGCAGTTCAACAATCCGGCGCGGGTCTCGAACGTCGCGCTGGTCTGGCCGGTCTTGCCGAACACCTGGCGCACCACGCAGCGCATGCCGTTGCCGCAGGCGCCGGACTCCGATCCATCGTTGTTGTAGATGCGGATGAACGCTTCGGTGCCGTCGAGCCGCGGCGGCTGCAGCACCATCAGCTGGTCGTAAGGCACCCGGGATGCCACCGCCCGCGCCTCGTCCGGCGTGACGACATGCTTCACGTCGCGCAGATCGACCACGACGATCTCGTTGCCGATCCCGTTCATCTTGACGAAGCTGTGGTTGGCCAGCGCGCTCATGAAAATATCCAAATTGTGTCCGCCTTATATGGCGAATGGCGCGGCATTGACCAGCCTGCAGAGCGACATGACGCATCTGTCATGGGACGCCGCGCCGCCGAGCATGTTAGGACCGGTTCATTCGCCGGCACGAACCGGGCAAAGCAGCACGGCCACTGGAGAATAGTCGAATGAATCTCAGCACTTTCCGCCTCGTTCTGGCCGTGAGCTCGGTCGCGCTTCTGCTCGGCGGCACGCTCGCCCGGGCCCAGGCGCCGTCGGCCTCGCCGGCTCCGGCGGCCTCAGCCACGCCCGCACCGGCCCCGAGCGCGCTACCGGCCCCGGCGGTGCCGGCCTCTCCTGCGCCTGCCGCGTCGGCCAGTCCGGCGCCCGCGACCAGCCCGACGCCGGCCGCCAGCGCAAGCCCCTCGCCGTCGTCATCTCCGACCGCAGCCCAGTCCCCGGCCACGTCGCCGCCGGCCGCGGCGCCAGCCCAGGCGGCCGACGCCTTCGGCGACGAGATCAAGCTCGAGGCGAAGAAGGTTGTCCTCGTCAAGGGCACCGCCAATTGGGACAATGCGTTCGAAACGCTGATCGACTCCTTCAAAACGCTGTCGGCCACGCTGGACAAGCAGGGCATCAAGCCCGCCGGCAACGGCATGATCGTCTACACCTCGACCGACGACACCGGCTTTACCTTCCTGGCCGAGATGCCGATCGAGCAGGAGCCGAAGACGCTCGGCAAGGGGATGAGCATCGGCCAGTCGCCCGAGGGCAAGGCGCTGAAGTTCGTCCATCGCGGCTCCTACGATAACATGGACAACACCTACGAGGCGATCACCAACCACCTCGACGAGCGTCGGCTGGAGGCCAAGGACACCTTCATCGAGGAGTACCTGACCGACCCCTTGAAGACGGCCGAAGACAAGCTCGTCATCAACGTCTACGTGCCGCTGAAGTGAGCACCATGATCATCAGATCGATGTTTGTAGCCGCACTTGCGGCGAGTACGGCACTGCCGGCGCTGGCGGATGACATCGCCCGTCAGGACACACCGGCGATCACCGTCAGCGGCGAGGCCAGCGTGTCGGCGCCGCCGGATCTGGCGCAGATCGACGCCGGCGTGGCGTCCGACGCCAAGACCGCGCGCGAGGCGGCCGAGGCCAATAACGCCGCTATGGCCAAGGTGCTGCAGGCGCTCAAGCAGGCGGGGATCGCCGACAAGGACTATCAGACCTCGCGGCTGTCGCTGCAGCCGCAATATGCGCAGAACCGGCCGGCCCAGCCGGCCGTGACCGGCTATCGCGCCAGCAATCGCGTCACCATCAAGGTGCGCGACGTCGCCAAGGTCGCCAGCGTGATCGACACGCTGGTCGCGGCCGGCGCCAACGATGTCGGCAACATCTATTTCAGCGTCGCCGAGCCGTCCAAGCTGCTCGACCAGGCACGCGAGAAGGCCGTCGCAGACGCCCGCCGCAAGGCCGAGATCTACGCCAAGGCCGCCGGCGTGACGCTGGGCCAGCCGCTCAGCATCTCCGAGGACGGCGCTCCGGCGCCGGTGTTCCGCGCCAAGACCTTCGCCGCACCGATGGCCGCGACGCCGACGCCGGTGGCACAGGGCGAGGAGACGCTGGCGATCACGGTTAACGTGACCTGGGCGATCAAGCCGGGGCAGTAAGGCGCACTCCCTTCGGCGCGGCCCATTCACGCGCGGTCGTGAACCCACAGCGCGACGACAAACTCGGTGTCGTCCCGGCCAACGCGCCGGGACCCATAATCCGCGGCGGATGTTGTCGTGCAAGATGGAGCTGCTGATCTTCGCAAAACTTGATCCGGTGGTGATGGGTCCCGGCGTTCGCCGGGACGACACCTTTTGTGGTTGCGACAGCGAGTCAGATCTCCACCACCTGCCCCGGCTTCAGCACGCCGAACCGCTCGCGTGGAATGCCGGCGGAATCGAGCGCAGCGTGCAGGGCGTGGACCGGCGCGTCGATCGCCTCGTCCGTCAGTTGGAACGTGCCGTGGTGATGCGCCAGCGCGGCCTCCGCGCCGCAATCCTGCAGCGCCTGCACGGCGTCCTCTGGGTTCATGTGCTGGTCGCGCATGAACCAGCGCGGCTCGTAGGCGCCGATCGGCAGGATGGCGAGCCTGATCGGCGCGTGCTGCTCCGCGACGCGGCGAAAATGCTTGCCCGTGCCGTAACCGGAATCGCAGACGATGTAGACCCTGCCGCGCGGCGTCTCCAGCACGAAACTCGCCCACAGCGCCTTGTTGCGGTCGAAGAGCCCGCGCGCCGTCCAGTGCCGCGTCGGCACCAGGGTCACGGCGACCTCCTCGTTCAGCGTCACGCGATCGTGCCAGTCATAGGCCTCGGCGCGGATCTTGGAGTCAGCGTCGATCATCGTAAGGTCGTTGCCGAGCGGCGTGACGACCCGCGGCGAAAAGCGCGCGGTCAGCTTCGACAAGGTCCGGAGGTCGAGATGATCGTAGTGCCCGTGCGACACCAGCACGACGTCGATATGCGGCAGCCCCTCAAAGGCGATGCCGGGATCATTGTGCCGCCGGGGACCGGCGAACGCGAATGGCGACACCCGCTCCGACCAAACAGGATCGATCAGGATGTTGAGCCCGCCGGTCTGGACCAGCCAGCTGGCGTGGCCGATGAAGGACAGCCGCACTGTCTCGCCGTCGATCCGGTGCGGCGGCGTGTCGGCGTGCGGGCTCGCCGCCCAGGACGGCCAGCGGGAACGCTTGCGGTTGCGGTCGAACTGCCAGCGCAGCACCTGGGCGAGGGATTTGGGCGGAACGCCGTCGGGATCGTAGAAGCGCTTGCCGTCGAAATGGTCGGTGACGGGGCCGGAATAGGTCCTGGAACGGCGCAGCAAGGTCGTCCTCGCAAGGGAAAGCTGAACTGGCGCAAGAGGTAAGCGCCCCCACAGGGTCCGGCAACGGGACGGCGAGAAGCAAGTTTCCTTGACTTTTGCGGCTACTGAAGGTTTAACCCGGCCGAATTTCGGAAAGTTTCGTCTTTTCGAGCCACCGCCCGGCCCTGGAGGCCGGAGGTCACCGCCCGACAGCGCTGTGCGCCCTCGGGCGCAAACGTGTTTGGAACTTCCGTTTCGGCGAGCCTTGCCGAAACATACGTGGTGGTCATCACCCGCGAAAGCGGGTGATCCAGTACTCCGAGACGGTGCGGCTCGATCCGAGACGCCGCGGCGTACTGGATGCCCCGTTTGCGCGGGGCATGACGACCGAGCAATTCAAGCGCCTGCGTTCCGCAGGACAAAGGACGAAGCAAGTGTTCGACAATCTGTCGGAAAGGCTTGGCGGCATTCTCGATCGGCTGACGGGGCGTGGCTCCCTGTCGGAGGCCGATGTCGACGCCGCGATGCGCGAGGTTCGCCGGGCGCTGCTCGAGGCCGACGTCGCGCTGGAGGTTGTCCGCAGCTTCACCGAGCGCGTGCGCGAGCAGGCGATCGGCGCCACCGTCGTCAAGTCCGTCACCCCCGGCCAGATGGTCGTGAAGATCGTCCATGACGAGCTGGTCAAGACGCTCGGCGACGACGGCCAGACCATCGACCTCAACGCCGTGCCGCCGGTGCCGATCATGATGGTCGGCCTGCAGGGCTCGGGCAAGACCACCACCACCGCCAAGCTCGCGCGCCGCATGGTCCAGCGCGACAAGCGCAAGGTGCTGATGGCCTCGCTCGACGTCTACCGTCCGGCCGCCATGGAGCAGCTCGCGGTGCTCGGCCGCGACTTGGACATCCCGACCCTGCCGATCGTCGCCGGCCAGATGCCGCCGCAGATCGCGCGCCGCGCCATCGAGGCCGCCAAGCTCGGCGGCTACGACGTGGTGCTGCTCGACACCGCCGGCCGCACCACGCTAGACGAGGACATGATGAAGGAGGCCGCCGAGATCAAGGCGGTCGCCAACCCGCACGAGGTGCTGCTGGTCGCGGATTCGCTGACCGGCCAGGACGCCGTCAATCTCGCCCGCGCCTTCGACCAGCGCGTCGGCCTCACCGGCATCGCGCTGACCCGTATCGACGGCGACGGCCGCGGCGGCGCGGCGCTGTCGATGCGCGCGGTCACCGGCAAGCCGATCAAGCTACTCGGCACCGGCGAAAAGACCGACGCGCTCGAGGACTTCTATCCCTCGCGCATCGCCGGCCGCATCCTCGGCATGGGTGACATCGTCTCGCTGGTCGAGAAGGCCGCGGCGAACATCGACGCCGAGAAGGCCGCGCGCGCCGCCGAGCGGATGCGCAAGGGCCAGTTCGACCTCAACGACATGCGCGAGCAGCTGCAGCAGATGGCGCAGATGGGCGGCATCGGCGGGCTGATGGGCATGATGCCCGGCATCTCGAAGATGAAGAACCAGATCGCCGCCGCAGGGATCGACGACAAGATCCTCAAGCGCCAGGTCGCGATCATCGATTCGATGACGCGCGAGGAGCGCAAGCATCCCGACCTGCTCAAGGCGAGCCGCAAGAAGCGCATCGCGGCCGGCTCCGGCCAGAGCGTCGAGCACGTCAACAAGCTGCTCAAGATGCACCGGAACATGGCCGACGTGATGAAGGCCATGGGCTCCGGCAAGCGCGGCCCGCTCGCCGGCATCGCCCAGGCGATGGGTTTTGGCGGCGGTGGCGGCATGCCGTCACCGGATCAGCTCAAGGCGCTCGCCGAGAAGATGCCGGGCGGCCTGCCCGGCGGCGGGCTGCCGAACCTGCCGAAGGATCTGCCCGCCGGCCTTCGCGGCGGACTGCCGAATCTCCCCGGCCTCACCGGTCTCAGCGGCAAGCCGACGCTTCCTGGTCTTGGCCTCCCTCCGGGAAAGAAGAAATGATCTCACTCCCGTCATTGCGAGGCGCGAAGCGGCGAAGCAATCCAGAGTCGCACACGCCGCCCTGGATTGCTTCGCTTCGCTCGCAATGACGATCACATCCACCGTTCACATCAATACATCGACCTCAAAGGAGAACTTTCATGTCCGTCGTCATCCGTCTCGCCCGCGCCGGCACCAAGAAGCGCCCGGTCTATCACGTCGTCGTCGCCGACTCGCGCTTCCCGCGTGACGGCCGCTTCATCGAGCGTCTCGGCTACTTCAATCCGCTGATGCCGAAGGACAACGAGGCACGCCTCAAGCTGGACATGGAGAAGGTGAAGGGCTGGCTCGCCAAGGGCGCGCAGCCGTCCGACCGCGTCGCCCGCTTCCTCGACGCCGCCGGCGTCAAGAAGCGCGAAGCCCGCCAGAACCCGATCAAGGCCGTGCCGCGCAAGGAGCGCAAGGCGCAGGCTGAAGCCGCCGCCAAGGGCTAAGGTCGTTGACGAGCGCGGCCTCATGCTTCGAGACGCGCGGCTTGCGCCGTGCTCCCTTGCATGAGGAACTGGCTCCTCCTCCTGAGGAGCGCGCGTTTGAGCGCGTCTCGAAGGACGAGGCACGCTGATGTCCAAGCTCATCTGTGTCGCCAGAATCGGCGCCGCGCACGGCGTGCGCGGCGAGGTTCGCTTATGGGCTTTCACCGAGGATCCGCTGGCCGTGCTGCATTACGGCCCGCTCACGACCAAGGACGGCAGCCGTTCGTTCGAGGTCGCGAAAGCGCGCGAGGCCAAGGACCATCTGGTCGCAACCATCAAGGGCGTCACCGACCGCAATGCGGCCGAACGCCTCAACGGGCTCGAGCTCTACGTGCCCAGAGACCGCCTGCCCGAGACGGCTGACGACGAATACTACCACGCCGACCTGATCGGCCTCGCCGCGGAGACCGCTGACGGCGCGCAGCTCGGCCGCGTGCTCGCCATCCATAATTTCGGCGCCGGCGACATCATCGAGATCGCCCCGCCCTCGGGCAGCACATTGATGCTGCCGTTCACCAATGCGGTGGTGCCGACGGTCGATCTTGCCGGCGGCCGCGTGATCATCGAGCTGCCAGCGGAGATCGAGGGCGATGATGAATCGGCCTCGGATGAGTTGGCCTCGGATCAAGACGACGCCGCCTCAAACTCCGCTCGTCGTCCCCGCGAAAGCGGGGACCCATAACCACCGCAGCTGATTGGCTTGCGCGGGACTGGCCGCGTGCCGCGTTTCGACATCACGCGGTATGGGTCCCGGATCGGCGCCGCGACGCGCGGGTACGCGTCACGGCTTGTCCGGGACGACACCGGTAATGGAGAGTTGCATCAGTTGGCCAGCGCCGCTGCGGGGGCTCGATCTCACCGCGCCGGTGCCGTAACAGAGCATCATGACCGCTTCGCCTTCCGCCCCTCCCGCGCCCTGGCACGCCACCGTGCTCACCCTGTTCCCCGAGATGTTCCCAGGGCCGCTTGGCGTCAGCCTGGCCGGCCGGGCGCTGGCGTCCGGCATCTGGGCGCTGGAGGCGCGCGACATCCGGGCGTCGGCCACCGACAAACACCGCAGCGTCGATGACACCCCCGCCGGCGGCGGGCCCGGCATGGTGCTGCGCGCCGACGTGCTGGCCGCCGCGATCGACGCCGCTACCATCGCGCCTGAGCGGCCGCGGCTGCTGATGAGTCCGCGCGGTCGGCCCCTGACACAGGCCTTCGTCCGCGACCTCGCCGCTGGCCCAGGTCCGCTGATCGTCTGCGGTCGCTTCGAAGGCATCGACCAGCGCGTCATCGATGCCCGCGCGCTGACCGAGGTCTCGATCGGCGACTACGTGCTGTCGGGCGGCGAGATCGCCGCCCTGGTGCTGATCGACGCCTGCGTCCGGCTGCTCCCAGGCGTGATGGGCAAGCTCGAATCGGGCACCGACGAGAGTTTTTCCGATGGCCTACTTGAATACCCGCAATACACCCGGCCCCAACTATTCGAAGGCCGGACCATTCCGGATGTGCTCACCTCGGGTGACCACGCCAAGGTCGCCGCTTGGCGCCGCGCCCAGGCCGAGACGCTGACTGAAGCGCGAAGGCCGGATTTGTGGGCCGAATGGCAGGCGCGCGACGACCGAGAACAAAGAGAGACCGGCCAAAAAGAGCCAAAAAGCACGACAGACGGGTGACAAGCCTCGCGCTTTGGCTTATAGGAGCGCCCAATTCCGCAAGTGACGGCAGGAACAAGCGCAGCCCCCGCGTGACCCGGCTGGGCGCGCCGCCGATGGAGATTTACCCGTGAACCTGATTCAGCAGCTCGAAAAAGAGCAGTTCGACAAGCTGTCCGCCAACAAGACCATTCCGGAGTTCGGCCCAGGCGACACCGTGATCGTCAACGTGAAGGTGGTCGAAGGCGAGCGCACGCGCGTGCAGGCCTATGAGGGCGTCTGCATCGGCCGGTCCGGCGGCGGCATCAACGAGAGCTTCACCGTGCGCAAGATCTCCTATGGCGAGGGCGTGGAGCGCGTGTTCCCGATCCTCTCCCCGATGATCGATTCGATCAAGGTCGTGCGCCGCGGCAAGGTGCGTCGCGCCAAGCTGTATTACCTGCGTCAGCTGCGCGGCAAGTCGGCCCGCATCGTCGAGAAGCAGGACCGGCAGCAGACCGCCGTCAACGAGTAATCGTTGCGTCCATTGGATTGACCGAAAGCGCGGGCTGGTCCCGCGCTTTTTTGTTTTTCTCCGTCATTGCGAGCGGAGCGAAGCAATCCAGAGCCGAGCAAGGACTCTGGATTGCTTCGTCGCTCCGCTCCTCGCAATGACGGCGGGCACAAACGCATCTCGCACTTCGGCGGCTGCGTGCTATATAACGCTCTCGAATGGTTCTAGATCGCACCAGCATGGCCTGTCGCCGCGTCGTCATCGACGATCGCCGCCGGCTGCCCGGGCGGTTCTTCGGACGCTTCGCCACCTCGGCGACATCAGAGCTTAGGCGCGCGCTGTAAGCCGCAGCGCCATTCCTGATTGTTCACGCGTGCCCCTCACGCGTCCTGTTTCAAACCTTAAATTCCCGGGAGCATTCGCTCATGTCGAAACCGACCACGCTGTACGACAAGATCTGGAACGACCATCTGGTGCACGAAGCCGAGGACGGCACCTGCCTGCTCTACATCGACCGTCACCTGGTGCACGAGGTCACCTCGCCGCAAGCGTTCGAAGGCCTACGCGCCACCGGCCGCAAGGTGCATGCACCGGAGAAGACGCTCGCCGTCGTCGACCACAACGTGCCGACCACCGACCGCACCAAGCCGAACCCTGATCCGGAGAGCATCGAGCAGATCAAGGCGCTCGCCGAGAACGCCAAGGAATTCGGCATCGAATATTACAACGAGTTCGACCGCCGCCAGGGCATCGTCCACGTCATCGGCCCCGAGCAGGGTTTCACGCTGCCCGGCACCACGATCGTCTGCGGGGATAGCCACACCTCGACGCATGGCGCGTTCGGCGCGCTGGCGCACGGCATCGGCACCTCCGAGGTCGAGCATGTGCTGGCGACGCAGACCCTGATCCAGAAGAAGGCCAAGAACATGCGCGTCACGGTTGACGGCGT
This sequence comes from Bradyrhizobium sp. SZCCHNR1051, assembly GCF_032489615.1. Lineage (NCBI taxonomy): Bacteria > Pseudomonadati > Pseudomonadota > Alphaproteobacteria > Hyphomicrobiales > Nitrobacteraceae > Bradyrhizobium > Bradyrhizobium sp. SZCCHNR1051. The sequence continues at coordinate 333,451 of NZ_JAUEYJ010000003.1, forward strand.
GCTGCCGGACGGCGTGACGGGCAAGGACATCATCCTCGCCATCATCGGCGAGATCGGCACCGCGGGTGGTACCGGCTACGTGCTGGAATATGCCGGCGAGGCGATCCGCGCGCTGTCGATGGAAGGCCGCATGACCGTCTGCAACATGTCGATCGAGGGCGGCGCACGAGCCGGGTTGGTCGCGCCCGACCAGAAGGCGTTCGACTTCCTGCGCGGCCGTCCCAAGGCGCCGAAGGGCGCGGCCTGGGATGCGGCGATGCGCTACTGGGAGACGCTGCGCTCCGACGACGGCGCGCATTTCGACCATGAGCTCCGGCTCGACGCCGCCAAGCTGCCGCCGATCGTGACCTGGGGCACCTCGCCCGAGGACGTGATCTCGGTAACCGGCGTTGTGCCCGATCCGGACAAGATCGCCGACGAGGCCAAGCGCATCTCCAAGCATCGCGCGCTGAAGTACATGGGCCTGACCGCGGGCACGAAGATCACCGACATCAAGCTCGACCGCGTCTTCATCGGCTCGTGCACCAACGGTCGCATCGAGGATCTGCGCGCCGCAGCCAAGATCGCCGAAGGCAAGACCGTCAGCGGCCACGTCAATGCGATGGTCGTGCCGGGCTCGGGCATCGTCAAGGAGCAGGCGGAAGCCGAGGGCCTCGACAAGATCTTCGTCAAGGCCGGCTTCGAATGGCGCGAGCCAGGCTGCTCGATGTGCCTCGCCATGAACCCGGACAAGCTGGCGCCCGAAGAGCGCTGCGCCTCGACCTCGAACCGAAATTTCGAGGGACGCCAGGGTTTCAAGGGCCGCACCCACCTGGTGTCGCCGGCGATGGCTGCGGCGGCCGCGATCGCAGGACACTTCGTCGACGTGCGCGACTGGCGCTGACGTCATCTCGCTGCTTCACATCCGGCACGGCGGCCGGTCTACAAACGAGCGCGATGGCTTCACCCAGCCGTCGCGTTTTTCATTTCACCTCAACATCGACACAGTTCGGCAATGGCTTCTTAAGTCTCAGCGCGCACAATCCTACCGCCGGACGCGCTGCGTCTGCAGAGGAACGTGCCGAGGAGCCTGACATGGCCGACAAGCCGGAATACGTCGACCTCATCCGTGATGCGACGCGCCAGCGCCGGAAGACGCCGCCCGCCAAGATCATTGCCCAGCCCGAGGCTCCGAAGGAGGAGCGGCGGCTGTCGAACTGGCCGCCCGGCCGCTTTGCCAAATGGCGCCTGGAAACGCTGGTGCCTTGGAAGCTGAGCGTGAGGAACTGGCAGTTCAAGGACTGGCTCTGACCGCCGCGCCCCACTCATCCCCTTGAAATGAGAGAAGGACGCCGTTGAGCGTCCTTCCCTGTCTCGTTCGAACTTCAGACAGCGTCAGTAGTAGCGCCAATGGTGCCGGTGGTGGCGATGATGCCACCGGTGATGAGGACGCCAGTGATGACCTCGCCAATGCCGATAGTGGCAGATGCGGCGCGGCCCGTAATAGGTCCAGACGACGCGACAACGGCGATAAGGATAGTAGTAGCCCGACGTATAGACCGGCGTGTAGTAGCTGCGATAGCCGTAGAAGTGCCGACGGTGGTGATGGAAGTACGGCCGGTAGGCATAGTGCGGACGATAATGATAGCCGCCGCCATGGAACACCGGCCGCGGGCCGAATCCGCCGTGAAAGGCCGGGCCGCCGCCGTGGAAGACGGGACGCGGACCACCGCCTCCGAAGGCGTGGCCGCCGCCATGGAACGCCGGGCCACCGCCGCCGCCGTGGAAGGCCGGTCCGCCGTGAAATCCACCACCGCCGGGATGTCCGCCGCCGCCACCCCCGCCATGGCCGCCGGGTCCTCGGACCTGAACGGCCAACACGTCGGAGGGCGCCTGCGTCGCAGGCCCGGCGCCGGGACTCACCGGCGACATCGCAAGCGCCGGCCGGCCGGACGCGCCGGCCAAGAGAAACAATGTCGCCGCCGCAAGACTGAGGCGACGAGCCAGACCAGCGCGCTGGTCCTTCATCCTCATCATGGTCCCTTCTCCCTGAATGCCGTGCAACGATGGACCCATGCAGCGCCGATGCTGGTCGTCCGATCGGTGGATTGGCGCGCCCCAACATGAACGTAGAGATAGCGACGTGAATGCGGCATGAATGATGCTCGTCAGTGATGCACGGTGTACGCGCATCTGCGGCGTGGCGTCGCGGCGGAGGAGATGCACGTGAGCCTCTACGTCGTTGTGCAACTCAGGATCACGGATGCCGACGCAAGGGCTGACGCGCTGCTCGTGCGGGGACTTCGCAACTAACCACGCGCAGGCATTTGCTCCGCGAACGCGACGCGCTGACATGGCCTCAATCGTAGAACGGCGTGAATAGAACCAAGGGGCCCGGCGGATAGGCCGGCGCGTAGTCCGTGGGACGGTCAAGATAGTGGGGCACCTCCGCCGTCGACACCACGGGCTTCACTCTGCGACCCTCCCGGCGCGGGCCAGGATCCGTTGCGGTCTGACGCGCCTGCGTGACGGCGGGGCCTGCGGCGACAGGAGAGGTGGCAGCGGAACTCGCGAGCAGCATCGCCACCGTGACGATGCCGATCCCGAGCCAGGTTCTGTTGACTGATGGTTTCATGGCGAACCTCGTTACCAGCCCCCATCAACGTACAGGCCCGCAAAGCGGGCCTGTTTGATTTCGGTCATTGTCTCGATCGGCCGGAAAGCGCGGCTTACCAGCGGCCGTGATGGCGATATCCGTAGTGATGCGGCCGCCAGTGATGCCGCGGATGATAGTAATGCCGAGGATAGTAGTGGCGCCGGGGATGCCAATGGTGGCGGCCGTGCCAATGCGCCTGCGTGGTCTCCTGCGCCGTGCCCTGCTGCACCGCGGTCGCGGTGCCCGGATTGATCAGCGACAGCGCCTGCGCGCGTTCGGCGGGGGCAGCCATCGCGAGAACGGCGCCAACCGCCGCGATGCCCAACAGCTTCATCACAGTCATGAACTTCTCCCTCGATCGCCTGACATCACGTCCGGCACCGTACATTCCGCCTTGTCAGTTGCCTGAAGGGCGGCCGCAGCAGCGCGACGCAGACCAGTCTCGAACGAGCGACGTGAATGGGACATGAAGACCTGCGCAGGAGCAGAATGCCGATATGTCGCACATGGTTCCACCGCAGTGCGCGACATATCGGCACTGTGTCCGGACGGTGACGTCGCCGCGCTCGATCCGCGCCTCGCCGCGCCGCCAAGCAGCGCAGTGCGCGGGACCAGCAGTCAGCCGCGTCGCCAGACGCAACTCATATGCGGGACGATCACGGTGCCGCTCGGCCGATGCTCTGGAACATAGGTGGCATCGCATACACGAACCGCGTTCGGACCCGGATTGAAGCGCGGCACCACATCGGGCTGCCAATGGCCCTCGTAGCGCGGATAGATCTGGATCCGTCGTTGCCGACGCTGCGCGGAGAGATCCGTGCTCATCTCGCTCTGGACGGCGCCGCGTACGCCCGCGGCCTGCTCCGCTTGCGCTCCCGCCGAGATCGAGATCACGACCGCCGCGGCCAGCGCCGTCCCGGCCAGCACCATCGACATCTGTCTCATCTGTCCCCAACCCCCAATTCGCGCGCCAAGACGGTCGCCGTTTTCATCCCCTGCGTCAACCGGCGCCGCCCCACATGTCATAGAACCAAGATGCAAGATGATCAAAGCCGGGCTAGAAGGCGGCAATGTGGACGGATCTGAAAGCCCCATCGCTCGCCGACATGGAAGTCATGGCGCACGAGATGTTCGAGCGTCTGCCCGAGCATTTTCGCAGGCTTTGCGAGGGCGTCATCATCCGGGTCGACGACTTTCCGACCGAGGAGGTGCTCGACGAGATGCAGGCCGAAAGCGAGTTCGACCTGCTCGGCCTGTTCCAGGGCACGGGACTGCCGTTTCGCAGCAATGACGACCTGCCCCGGCTGCCCAACATGATCTGGCTCTACCGCCGTCCGATCCTGGATTACTGGGCCGAGCACGACGAGAGTCTTGGGCACATCGTCCGCCACGTCCTGATCCACGAAATCGGCCACCATTTCGGAATGTCCGACGACGACATGGAGGCGATCGAGGCGTCCGTCGACTGACGACCCGGCCGATAGCACCGGGATTTTGACTTTATCCGCCCTGCCGTTCGGGCTAAACAGCGGCCTGCCCGTATTCTCGAAGGTGCCCCGATGGACAAGTTCACCACGCTGGAAGGCGTCGCCGCGCCGCTGAAGATCATCAATGTCGACACCGACATGATCATCCCCAAGCAGTACCTGAAGACCATCAAGCGCACCGGCCTCGGCAAGGGCCTGTTCTCGGAGCAGCGCTACAAGGACGACGGCAGCGAGAACCCGGATTTCGTGCTCAACCAGCCGGCCTATCGCAACGCCAAGATCCTCGTCGCCGGCGACAATTTCGGCTGCGGCTCGAGCCGTGAGCACGCGCCCTGGGCGCTGCTCGATTTCGGCATCCGCTGCGTGATCTCGACCTCGTTCGGCGACATCTTCTACAATAACTGCTTCAAGAACGGCATTCTGCCGATCCGCGTGTCGCAGGCCGATCTCGACAAGCTGTTCGACGACGCCGAGCGCGGTGCCAACGCGACCTTGACGGTTGATCTCGCCAACCAGGAGATCCGCGGCCCCGACGGCGGCACCGTCAAGTTCGACATCGACCCGTTCCGCAAGCACTGCCTCCTCAATGGGCTCGACGACATCGGGCTCACGCTGGAGAAGAAGGCCTCGATCGACAGCTACGAGGCCAAGCTGGCCGAGCGCGCCTGGGCCTGAGCCCCGCTTGAAGGCAGAGAGTTCGCGGGCCCCGGACCTCGTCCGGGGCCTTGTTTCGAGAGCAGCCCAGCAGGTCCGCCGTTGACGCGTGTATTGCCCGAGGTCGTCACCTTCTGGCGCGGGCCGCTCGACCGGCTGCGCCAGACCTGCCTGCGCTCGCAGCTCGCCGCCGGCCACAAGGTCACCGTCTACAGCTTCGATCCGCTGCCCGGCCTGCCCGACGGCGTCGGCAATGCCGAGGCCGAGGCGGTCCTTCCTTACGCATTCTCCGAACGTCTCAGGCCGCCGCAGCCCGACGGCAGCTGGCGCGATTGGACCACCTTGCAGTTCAGCGACTTCTTCCGGATGCGGCTGATGGCACAGCGCGCCGGCCTCTGGCTCGATGCCGACGTGCTGCTGCTCAGGCCGGTCGAGATCGATCCGGCTCTGCCCTACTTCGCCTGGGAGCGTCCGCGGCAGCTCGGCAACTCCGTGCTCTACCTGCCGCCGGACGATCCGATCGTCGCCGAGTTCGCTGCGCTGATGGCGCAGGACGAGCTGACGCCGAACTGGCTGTCGCTGCGTCATCGCCTCACCTTTGCGATGCGCCGCCTGCGCGGCGGCTCCGACCGCCTCTCGGACATCCGCGTCGCCATCTTCGGCCCTGCCGCGCTGACGGCGCTGGCCCGCCGCCACGGCTCGCTGCGCCACGCGCTGCCGAAGCGCAGCTTCTACGCTGTCCATGCCGAGCCGAAGGCGTTCTTCGATCCCTCTGACTTCTCCGGCCTGATCGGCGATCCCGCGATCATCGGCCTGCACATCTCGCCGAAGGGCCGCGGCGGCGAGGCGCCGATCCCTGGCAGCCTGTATGCGTGGGCGGCCGATCGATTTGCCCCGCGCTGACCTTCGCCGCGCAGCTTTGCGGCCTGCGCAGGACCGATTCGCTGCTTGATCTACCGCAACGTCCGCGCGTCCACCCGGTGATTGATTGCGAACAATCATCGGAGACGTGTCATGACCGTAGACGCCAAGCCCTATCCGCGGGTTCAGTTCCTGATCGATACGTTCGCGCAATGGCTCCGGCACCGGCGTGAGCTGAGCGAGATCCGGCAGCTGGACCGCGACGATTTCGAGCGCATCGCGATGGACCTGCAGGTCACACCGGCGGATCTCGACGAGCTGGTCCGTCACGGCGAGCACGCCGCCGACGAGCTGCCCCGGATGCTGAAGGCGCTCGGCATCGACGAAGCCTCGCTGGGGCGCGCCGAGCCGCTGGTGCTGCGCGACATGGAGCGCGTCTGCGCCATGTGCAAGGACAAGCCGCGCTGCCATCGCGATCTTGCCGCCGGCACGAGCGCCGAGCACTATGAGGAGTACTGCCTCAACGCCCCGACCATCGACCGCCTGGGCACCGCCGCGGTCAAGCACTGATCGCCGTCTCCCTCCCACTGAGCGAAGCAACGCGATGAGCCTGCCCAAACTGTACCGCAACACCTGGCTCCATGTCGGCGTCGCGATCCTGCTCGCGCTCGGCGCGATGCTGCTGATCCGGCTGCACAATGCCGGCGGCGTGACGCCCGCGGCCGACAGCGTGCAGGCCGGCCGCAAGCTGGCGGAGGCCTGGTGCAGCACCTGCCACGCCATCGACACGAGCGGCGCGCGAAGCCAGACCACGACCGCCCCCGACTTTGTGGCCGTCGCCAACATGCCCTCGACCACCGAGCTGTCGCTCAAGGTGTTCCTGCAAAGCAGCCACCCGACGATGCCCAACGTCATCCTGACCGCCGAGCAGCGCGGCGACTTGGTCAACTACATCCTCAGTCTCCGCCGCATCTGACGCCTCACTTCGCCACAGCCGCGATCGCATCGGCGATCGCGATCGTGCGCCGCGCCATCTCGGCATGCAGCCGCTCGACCATGCGGCCGTCGATCTGGATCGCGCCGCGCGAAGCATTCTCCGGCAGCTCGAACGCGGCAATGATCTTGCGTGCCGCGGCGACCTCGTCGGCCGGCGGCGTGAAGATCGCGTTGCAGGCATCGATCTGGCCGGGATGGATCAGCGTCTTGCCGTCGAAGCCGAGATCGCGGGCCTGGATGCATTCCTGCGCGAAGCCGTCGGTGTTGGCGAAGTCGCTGTAAGGCCCGTCCAGAATCTCGAGCCCATGAGCCCGCGTCGCCAGGATGCAGTGGCTGATCATCGGCAGCATCGTGGAGCGGCCCGGCAGCATGCGGATGCGGGTCTCGCGCGAGATGTCATTGGGCCCGAACACGAAGCCGGCGAGCCGCGAGCCCGGCTCGTGCACCGTGGCCGCGAGCAGATCGGCATCGAGCACGGCGCGCGCCGTCTCGATCATGGCCCAGACCTTCAGCGCCGGATCTGCCCCGACCTCGGCCAGACGATCCGTGACCAGACGAAGGTCCTCGACGGTCGACACCTTGGGAACGAGGATGCCGTCGGTCGCCGCTTGTCCCGCCATGGCGACGTCGTCGCTCCACCACGCCGTATCCAGGCTGTTGATACGGATCAGCAGTTCCCGCTTGCCGTAGCCATCGGCCGCCACCGCCTTGGCGATCTGGTCGCGGGCGGCGGCCTTGGCATCCGGCGCCACCGAATCCTCGAGATCGAGGATCAGCCCGTCGGCCGGCAGGTTCCGCCCCTTCTCCAGCGCACGCGCATTGGAGCCGGGCATGAACAGGAGACTGCGGCGCGGGCGGATCATTTCGGCGTTTCCCTTGGTTTATCGACGCGGCCCGCGATACCATTTCGGGAGCCAGGCCGAAAGGCTTGTTCCCGGAAGGCGCATGTGTTTAGGCAAGGTCCATGATCTCGTTTCCGCAACGCCTGCTCGAAGGCTATCGCGCCTTCGCCACCCAACGCCTGCCGACCGAACAGAGCCGTTACCTCGAGCTCTCGGAGCGCGGCCAGTCGCCCGAAGTCATGGTGATCGGCTGCTGCGACTCGCGCGTCTCGCCCGAGGTGATCTTCGACGTCGGCCCCGGCGAATTGTTCGTGCTGCGCAACATCGCCAATCTGGTGCCGATCTATCAGCCCGACGCCAACGCGCACGGCGTGTCGGCGGCGCTGGAATACGCCGTCACCGTGCTGAAGGTGAAGCACATCGTCATCCTGGGCCATGCCCAATGCGGCGGCATCCGCGCCTTCGTCGACAAGGCGGCGCCGTTGTCGCCCGGCGATTTCATCGGCCGCTGGATGTCGATGTTCATCAAGCCCGGCGAGATCGTCGAGCAGCGCACGCATGAGAGTTTCCAGGACTTCGTCACCCGGATCGAGAAGGCCGCGGTGTTCCGTAGCCTCGAGAACCTGATGACGTTCCCCTTCGTCCGCAGCCGGGTCGAGGCCGGCGACCTGCAGCTCCATGGGGCCTATTTCGGCGTCGCCGAGGGCTCGCTGTTCGTGCTCGACAAGGCGGCCAAGGAATTCAAGAGCGCGCGCGCTGGCGAATAGCGAATGGGAAGTAGCGAGGAGTTCATCGGCCCTATTCGCCATTCGCTCCTCGCTATTCGTCCCTGTTCAATGATCACCCGACCAGCGGTCCGACAGCGCGAGCATCACCGTCGACACCACGAAAGTCATGTGCACGCCGACCAGCCAGGCGAGCTTGGTCGAGTCGTAGCCGGCGTCGAGATTCATGAACGCCTTCAACAGCTGGATCGCCGAGATCGCGACGATCGAGGCGAGCAGCTTCTGCTTCAGCCCGGCGAAGTCGACCTTGGTCATCCATTCCGGCCAGTCCGGATGGCCGCCGGGATCGATGCGCGAGACGAAGTTCTCGTAGCCCGAGAACACCACGATCAGCACGAGATTGCCGGTCAGGCAGACGTCGATCAGGCTGAGCACGCCGAGGATGATGTCGCTTTCCTTGGCGGTGGGCAGATGAATGACGCTCTCCCACAGCAGCAACACGAACTTGAACAAGAGCACCGCGAGGCTGATGACGAGGCCGACATAGAACGGCGCCATCAGCCAGCGGCTCTTGAACAGGAAGCCTTCGAGGCCGCGCTCGACCGGACCCGGGACGTGCTTGGCGGCTTCCGGCGTGGTCTTCTCGCTCATCGTGTCCCGCGCCCCCGCCCCGAAGACGTTGCGTGTTGACCGAGTCCGTTACGCCGCCTTCTTCTTCGCGGTGATCAGCTTGCGGTTGATCAGCACCTCGGCGATCTGGATCGCGTTCAGCGCCGCGCCCTTGCGCAGGTTGTCGGACACGCACCAGAAGGCGAGACCGTTCTCGACCGTGCCGTCCTCGCGGATGCGGCTGATATAGGTCGCGTCCTCGCCGGCCGCCTCGTAGGGCGTCACGTAGCCGCCCGGCTCGTGCTTGTCGATGACGAGGCAGCCCGGCGCGTTGCGCAGGATGTTGCGGGCCTCATCCGCCGTGATCGGATTCTCGAACTCGACATTGACGGCTTCGGAGTGGCCGACGAACACCGGCACGCGCACGCAGGTCGCGGTCAGCTTGATCTTCGGATCCAAGATCTTCTTGGTCTCCATCATCATCTTCCACTCTTCCTTGGTGAAGCCGTCTTCCATGAAGACGTCGATCTGCGGAATGACGTTGAAGGCGATGCGCTTGGGGAACTTCTTATTGACCAGCTCGTCATTGGTGTAGACGGCCTTGGTCTGCGAGAACAATTCGTCCATCGCATCCTTGCCGGCACCGGACACCGACTGATAGGTCGACACCACGACGCGCGTGATCTTCGCCTTGTCGTGCAGCGGCTTCAGCGCGACGACGAGCTGCGCCGTCGAGCAGTTCGGGTTGGCGATGATGTTCTTCTTGTTGAAGCCGGCGGCGGCGTCGGCATTCACCTCCGGCACGATCAGCGGCACGTCGGGATCCATGCGCCAGGCCGACGAGTTGTCGATCACGACCGCGCCGGCGGCGCCGATCTTGGGCGACCACTCCTTCGACACCGAACCACCGGCCGACATCAGGCAGATGTCGACATCGGCAAAATCGTAGTGCTCGAGCGCTTTGACCTTCAGGGTGCGGTCGCCATAGGACACCTCGACGCCGACGCTGCGGCGTGACGCCAGCGCCACGACCTCGTCCGCCGGAAACTGGCGCTCATCGAGAATATTGAGCATTTCCCGTCCGACATTGCCGGTCGCGCCGACCACTGCGACTTTGTAACCCATCATTCACTCTCCGAAGAAATATGGCCGATCGCGCAACCAGGCGGAAACGGAAGCGGCAGCGCTTCTATGCGAGAAACGTCCCTGACACAACGTTACCACGATGTCTCGCATTCGATGCAGTCCGATTCGGCCAGAACAGCCGCAGCGCCCCGATCCGCGTCCGTCCTGCAGGGGCTCCAGAGCTTCGCGGACGAGGTCTGCGGCACATTTGCGCGCCTGTTCGCCTATGTGGGGGCTCTGGCGCTGATCGCCATGCTCGGCGTGGCCGGCTGGAACCATCTCGACGGCGGCGATGACACGTCGCCCGGCCGCGCCGGCTGGACCTTGGCCGACGCCGCAGTGCCGGCGTTCTCGCTCCGTCTCACCGACCAGCCCGACAGGACCGCCACCTACACCGTGCTCATCCACCCCGAAGGCGGCCGCAAGGACGTGTTGCGCTGGGGCGAACCCGCCGATCGCCCCGCTGCCGAGCTCGAGATCTACCGGTTCGGACCGGAGCGCGATGCAAGGCGTGATCCCCGGGCCGATCTGGCGATCCGGATGGGGCGCAACTCCGCGTCCGAGCTCGAGACCGCCGGCGTGATCGACAGCCGGTTCGGACCGGTCAGCCTGGTGCGGCGGGCCGGCGCTTCCGAGGGATCCGGCGCCTGCCTCGGCTTTCTCAAGACCATCGCCGAGCCGAGCTTGCGGATCTCCGGCTGGTCGTGCCAGGGCGTGACGATGCCGGCGCGCCGCGCCATGGTCGGCTGCATGCTCAACCGGCTGACCCTGCTGGCGCCCGACCAGAACCGGGCCCTGAGCCAGCTTTTCATGGGGACCGATCAGCGGCGCGGCGGCTGCGACGAACCCGCCGTCGCCAGCGGCAGCGGCGATTGGGTGACTTCGACCGCCAATCCGAGGCTGCGCGGCGCCTTGTGAATGTCTGCCTGCGTCCGGATGTTGCTGGGCGCGACCGCATCCTATTCGACCCGTCAAACCCACGGGCAAGTGACGGATATTGATGCAACTTTCCCGCCACAGCAGGGATTTATCTTGCCCCTCGCCGCGGGAATGACCTTGTGATGTCACAGCCGACCCAGATATTGTGCGGGCCAAATCATGCGCATGGCGAGCGCCCGCCCCTTTTGGCGCGAGGAAGAGGACGTGATGATCGAATTTCCTGCTGCGACCCGGGTCATGGCCTTGGCGGTGATCGCCGCGACGGGCCTTGCCGTCACGTCTCTTGCCGCCACCTCGGCGGATGCCGCCACCACCAAGCGCCGTGCCGTTGCCGTCACCAACAACGGCAATCCGAACTATTCCTACCAGTCCGGCCCGCGCACCCGCATCTACATCACCCGCCGCTCGTTCCTCGACGGCGGCACCGAGGTGCTTCCGGGCGACCGCAAGTTCTCGGACTATGCGTTCCCGCCGGCTGTCGGCTACCCGTCGTTCGCGCGCGAGAATCTGAACCGGCCGATCGACCGCCAGCCGCTGATGGCGCCGTCCGATCTCGGCGGCTACCCGACCCGGATTCCGATCCCCTACTGAGGGCGGCCGCATCGTCAGATCATCAAGGCCGGGCCCCGCCCGGCTTTTTGCTGTTTTGCCGCGCTGACGTTCCATCGCGTCGTCATCGATCATGAGCTGGTCACTGCTCGATTTCGAACGTGTGAGACGACCGTTCGGAGACATGGCTGACACATCGCTACACGCCGATGGAGGCCAGCCTGCTCCCACCCCTCAGTGTCATCCCGGCGAACGCCGGGATCCATAACCACCGGCCGGCATGACCGCCCGGTCTCATCGCTCCAGCGTGCCTCACACCCATGTCGGGGAGTCTGGGTCCCGTCGTTCGCCGGGACGACACCGGAATTTTCGGCACGACTGGTCATCCTCGCACCCGCTTTCGCGTCCGAGTCTTTGCTCGTCTGATCGCCCTCTCCTTGCAGAGGGCGCAGGGAAGGCCGGGCCTCGGCTGAGGCCCGTGGCCCCCGTGCGGGAAAAATGCACGGGGCAGGAACCACAGGTACAGCCGGACCGACCCGGCCTTCCCCGCGCGATGGTCTTCACGGTAGAGTCGAGGAAGGGCGCGGTGGCTTGGGCCATTCGGCAACGCCCCGTTTCC